>CAYPTW010000016.1:0-34975 GCA_964413755.1 uncultured Thioalkalivibrio sp.
GCTGCCCCAAGCCCATGAGTTACCAAGCGCTCGCCCGCAAGTGGCGCCCCCGCGTATTCGCCGACCTGGTGGGCCAGGAGCATGTCCTGCGCGCCCTGGTGCATGCGTTGGACAACGACCGCTTGCACCACGCCTACCTGTTCACCGGCACCCGCGGCGTCGGCAAGACGACGATCGCCCGCATTTTCGCCAAGGCCCTGAACTGCGACCAGGGCGTGTCCTCGACCCCCTGCGGCGAGTGCGCCGCGTGCCGCGATATCGACGCAGGGCGCTTCGTCGACCTGATCGAGGTCGACGCCGCATCGCGCACCAAGGTGGAAGACACCCGGGACCTGCTCGACAACGTGCAATACGCGCCGGCCCGCGGGCGCTACAAGGTGTACCTCATCGACGAGGTGCACATGCTGTCGAAGCACTCCTTCAACGCCTTGCTGAAAACGCTGGAGGAACCGCCGCCGCACGTGAAGTTCCTGCTCGCCACCACCGACCCGCAGCAGTTGCCGATGACCGTGTTGTCGCGCTGCCTGCAGTTCAACCTCAAGCGGCTGCCCGTGGTCATGATCCGCGAGCGGCTGAAGTTCGTCGCCGAGAAGGAAGGGCTGGACTTCGAGCCACCTGCGCTGGATCTCCTGGCGCGCGCTGCGGACGGCAGCCTGCGCGACGCCCTCAGCCTGCTGGACCAGGCCGCTTCGCATGGCGGTGGCCGCCTCACCGAGAGCGAGGTGGCGGCGATGCTGGGCACCGTCGACCGGGAATACGCGGTACGCCTGCTGGAGGCGATCGTCGCCGGCGACGCGCCGCAGCTGATGGCCGAGGTGGCGGCGCTGGATGAGCATGTACCGGATTATTTCGAACTGCTGGGCACCCTGGCGGCGTTGTTGCAACGTGCCGCGGTGCTGCAGGCGGTCCCCGGCCTGGACGACGACGAGGACGGGCTCACGCCGCGCGCCCGGCCGGTGGCCAACCAGGCGACGCCCGAGGACCTGCAGCTGTGGTACCAGGTGGCCGTAGCCGGGCGACGTGACCTGCCGTTGGCGCCGTCGCCCCGCGCCGGCTGCGAGATGGTGCTGCTGCGCATGCTGGCCTTCCGCTACGCGGAACCGGGCGCGATGGCGGCTGAGCCGGCCGGGGAGCCTGTTGCCAAGCCGCCGCCCGCCGCACGGCGGGGGGCGGCGCCGCCGGCGCAGCCGGCCCCGCGCGAGGTGCCGGCGGCGCCGCCAGCCGGGCAAAGCGCTGCGGCGCCCCGCGAGGGCGAGTCGTGGGAGGACATGATCGAGCGCATGGGGCTGGGTGGCGCCACGCGCCAGCTGGCGCGGCACTGCAGCCTGGTAGGGCGCGACGGCAGCCTGGTGCGCCTGGAAATCGATCGCGCGCACGAGATCCTGGCCACGCCGGCGCAGCAGGAGCGGCTGCGGGCGGCGCTGGCAGGCTATTTCCGCACCGAGCTTCGCTTGCAGCTCGAATTCTCACGGCCGGGAGAGGAGACCCCGGCAGAGCGGGAGCGCCGCGAGGCCCTGGAGCGCCAGCGTGGGGCCGAGGCGGCCATTGCCACCGACCCGCTGGTGAAGGAGCTGGAAAAGGTTTTCGATGCCACCGTGGACGAAGAGAGCATCCGCCCGGCGGATTGAGCACACGCGAGAGAGGGGACGGACTGATGAAAGGTCAACTCGGACAACTCATGCGCCAGGCCCAGCAGATGCAGGAAAACCTGCAGAAGGCCCAGGAAGAGCTGGCGGCACTCGAAGTGGTCGGCGAAGCGGGCGGCGGCATGGTCAAGGTGACCATGAGCTGCAAGCACGAGGTGCGCCGGATCGTGATCGATCCGGAGCTGGCCGGCGACGACCGCGAAATGCTCGAGGACCTGGTGGCGGCGGCAGTCAACGACGCGCTGCGCAAGGTGGAGCGCACGGTGCAGGAGAAGTACTCCGGCATGACCTCCGGGCTCGGCCTGCCGCCCGGCATGAAGCTGCCGTTCTGAGATCCGCGTGCGTTATCCCCCCCGACTCGCGGGCCTGATCGAGGCCCTGCGCCGCCTGCCGGGCGTCGGGCCGCGCTCCGCGCAGCGCATTGCCTTTCACCTGCTGGAGAAGGATCGCGAGGGCGCCGCGTTGCTGGCCCGTGCCCTCGATGCGGCATTGGAGGGCGTGGGCCGCTGCACGCGCTGTCGCATGTTCACCGAGACGGAGCTGTGCGAAATCTGCCGCGCACCGTCGCGCGACGCCGCGCTGTTGTGCGTGGTCGAGACGCCTGCCGACGTCGCGGCGGTGGAAACCGGCTCCGGTTACGGCGGCCGGTATTTCGTCCTCATGGGCCACCTGTCGCCGCTCGACGGCATCGGCCCGGCCGAACTCGGCCTCGATGCGCTGGAGGCGATCCTGGACGAGGGCGGCGTGACCGAAGTGATCCTGGCGACGAATCCCACCGTGGAGGGGGAGGCGACCGCGCACTACATTGCCGAGCTCTGCGCGCGGCGCGGTATCGGCGCGAGCCGCATCGCGCATGGCGTGCCGATGGGCGGCGAGCTGGAATACGTCGACAGCGGCACGCTCTCGCACGCTTTTGCGGGGCGCCAGAAGATCTAGTCGCGACGCTGCAGGTCTTCGGTGAGGCGCAGCAGCCGCCGGTAGCTCTCGTAACGGCGCGGCGCGATGGCACCGCTTTCCACCCCCGCCTTGACCGCGCAGCCGGGCTCCCGCATGTGCCTGCAGTTGGCAAAGCGGCAATGGTCGGCCGCGGCGACGATCTCCCGGAACCCGATCGCCGCCAGGCGCGGATCGTCCAGTGCGGGCGCGAAGTCGCGCACGCCGGGCGAGTCCAGCAGCTCGCCGCCACCGGGTAAAGGATGCAGCGTGGTGGCCGTGGTGCGGTGCCGGCCTTCGCCGGTGGCACTGGAGATTCCCGCGGTCGCCAGCTCGACCTCCGGCACCAGGGCGTTCAGCAGGGACGACTTGCCCACGCCGGACTGGCCGACCAGCATGCTGCGGTGATCCGCCAGGCAGGCCCGAAGCCCTTCCAGCCCCGCACCGGCGGCGGCGCTCACCCGCAGCACCGGGTAGCCGAGACCGGCAAACTCCTCCAGCAACGCGGCGGGCACGCCCTGCGGCAGGTCGACCTTGTTGCACACCACCGCCGCAGCGACGTCCATGACCTCGGCCGCAGCCAGGTAGCGATCGATGATGTACGGGTCTGGTTCGGGCTGTGCGGCACACACCACCACCAGCTGGGTGATGTTGGCGGCCAGCACCTCGCTGCGACCGCGCGAGTCGGGCCGCGTCAGCTCGTTGTCGCGCGGCAGTCGCTCCACCACCGCGCAATCGTTTTCCTCATCGCCGGCCAGCCAGCGGACCCGGTCGCCGCATACCAGGCGCAGCCCGCGCCGTGCCACGAAAGCCGGATGGCGTTGCCCGGCCCGGTCCTCGACCACCAGGCGCTGGCCGTAGGCCGCGACCACGCGGCCCTCCACCTGGCCCGTTGCGGAGGCGCCTGCGGCCGCTCTGCTAGAATTCCTCGACTGCAAAAGAGGCTACCTGCCGAAGCTATGAAAGACGCCGATAACCTGGTCTGGATCGACCTGGAAATGACCGGGCTGAACCCGGATCGCGACCGAATCATCGAGATTGCCACCGTGGTTACGGACAAGCAACTCAACGTGCTGGCAGAGGGCCCCGTGATTGCCGTGCACCAGGACGAAGCCGCGCTCCAGGGCATGGACGAATGGAACACGCGCCAGCACGGCGGTTCCGGCCTGGTGGAGCGCGTGCGCCGGAGCCGCGCCAGCGAGCGCGATGCCGAGCTGGCGACGCTGACCTTCCTGGCGCGGCATGCGGAGCCGGGCGCATCGCCGATGTGCGGCAACAGCATCTGCCAGGACCGGCGCTTCCTGGCGCGCTGGATGCCTGAGCTGGAGCGATTCTTCCACTATCGCAACCTCGACGTGAGCACGCTCAAGGAGCTGGCGCGTCGCTGGGCACCCGAGGTGGCCGCGGGCTTCCACAAGCAGTCCAGCCACCTCGCCCTGCAGGATATCCGCGACTCCATCGAGGAACTGCGCTACTACCGCGAACACCTGTTCCGGCCGCTATGAACGGCTTGCCCTGTTCCCCGGCTTGCGAGCGCAATCGCGAGCCGATCCTGCAGTACCTCCGGCCGCTGCTGGAAGGCCGCCGGCGCGTGGTGGAAATCGGCAGCGGCACCGGGCAGCACGCGGCCTGGTTTGCGCCGCGCCTGCCTGAGCTTACCTGGGTGACGACGGACCGCCCGGAAAACCACGCGGCAATCCGGGCGTGGCTCGAGGCCAGCGGCGCGACCAACGTGGCAGGCCCGCTGCGGCTCGATGTGCTGGAAGCGCCATGGCCCGAGCTGGGCGCCATCGATGGCGCCTTCAGCGCCAATACCGCGCACATCATGCCCGAGGCCGCGGTGGTCGCCATGTTCGCGGGCCTTGGCGAGCGCCTGCCCGCCGGCGCCCCCTTCCTGCTGTACGGGCCCTTCATGGAACAGGGCCGCCACACCAGCCACAGCAACGAGGCTTTCGATGCGGATTTGCGTGCCCGGGGCGTGGGCATGGGCGTGCGTGATCTCGGCTGGCTGCTCCAGGTGGCGGCGGTAGCCGGATTCGACCTCGAAGCCGTGGCGCCGATGCCGGCCAATAACAGGATGCTCGCATGGCGGCGCAACTGAGTCCGGGCGTCGCCGCAGCGGATGTCTATGCCGCGGCCGAGAGAATCCGCCCCTTCGTGCACCGCACGCCGGTGATGACGTCACGCCGGCTGGACGAGATGAGCGGGGCGCGGCTGTTCTTCAAGTGCGAGAACTTCCAGGTCAGCGGCGCCTTCAAGGCCCGCGGCGCATTCAACGCCGTCCTGTCGCTCGATGCGGAGGCGGCAGCGCGGGGTGTCGCCACGCACTCGTCGGGTAATCATGGCGCCGCGCTGGCACTCGCAGCGCGCACGCGCGGTATTCCCGCCTGGGTGGTGGTGCCGCGTGACGCCTCCGGCTTCAAGCGGCGCGCCATCGAACGCTACGGAGCGCGCGTGGTGGAGTGTGAGCCCGGGCTGCGCAACCGCGAGGACCGTCTCGCCGCGCTGGTGGACGAGTGCGGTGCGAGCGTGGTCCATCCCTATGACGATGCGCGGGTCATCGCCGGCCAGGGCACGGTGGCTTGCGAGTTGCTCGAGCAGGCGCGTGGACTGGACATGCTGCTGTCGCCCGTCGGCGGTGGCGGGCTGCTGTCCGGCTGCGCGCTGGTGGCACGCGACCGCCTTCCGGACATGCGCGTGGTGGCGGCGGAACCTGCCGGGGCCGACGATTGCTGGCAGTCGATGCAGTCCGGCAACCGCGTGCGGCTGGAGCAGGTGGCTACTGTCGCAGACGGCCTGCGCGCCTCCATCGGCGCGCGCAACTGGGCGCTCATCGCCACCCTCGTCGACGAGGTCGTGCGCGTCGAGGAGGCAGAGATCGTCGCCGCTATGCGGCTGGCCTGGGAAGTCCTGAAGATCGTTATCGAACCGTCCTCGGCCGTACCCCTTGCGGCGCTGCTCTCGGGACGCATGTCCGCACGGGAGGCGCGGGTCGGCCTGGTGATCTCCGGCGGCAACGTGGACCTCGATGCGTTGCCCGGCCTGCTCTCGACGGCCGGGGCGGGGTTTCGGTTATGATGCTTGCCCGCCCTCCTGGGAGCGCCTGGTTGCCATGATCGGCCGATTACTTACCCTGATGCTGCTGGTGTGTATCGCCGGCACTGCCCTGGCCGAGACGCGCTACGTGTCGGACCGCCTCGAGATCACCCTGCGTACCGGCACCTCGACGCAGCACTCGATCGTGCGCATGCTGCCCAGCGGCATGCGCCTGGAAGTGCTGGAGAGCGACCCTGGCAGCGGTTATTCGCGCGTGCGCACCCCCGACGGCACGGAGGGATGGGTCCTCGCGCGGTACCTGATGGAACAACCGGCCGCACGCGACCGCCTCGCGGCGGCGACCGAGCGCGCGGCGACGCTCGATTTGCGAGTCACCGATCTCGCGGCGCAGGTGGAGGCACTGGGTGCCGAGCGGGATGCCCTGCAGGCGCAACGGGACGGGCTCGAGAGTGAGCTCAACGAGGTCCGCTCCGAGCTGGAGCGGATCCGCCGCGTTTCCGCCTCGGCCGTGGAGCTGGACAACGCCA
The DNA here is from genome assembly GCA_964413755.1 of uncultured Thioalkalivibrio sp. Classification (GTDB taxonomy): domain Bacteria; phylum Pseudomonadota; class Gammaproteobacteria; order Steroidobacterales; family XN24; genus XN24. The sequence goes on from CAYPTW010000016.1 coordinate 6,164, forward strand.
ACCGCGAGCTGCGCACGCGCGTGGCCGCGGCGGAGCAGGCCGGCACCCTGTTGCGCGCCGAGATCGCCGAGCTCAAGCGCAACACCCAGCGTGACTGGTTCGTGGCCGGGGCCGGCGTGCTGCTCCTCGGCCTGGTGCTCGGCATCGTGCTGCCGCGCATTCGCTGGCGCCGACGCTCCGGCTGGGGCGACCTCTAGGCCGCACACTCCGCACCGCGCCCGACCGAGCGCTGCGGCCGCCGGCGCCGGGCGCGGGCGGGTCAGTCGACCGCTTTCCCGGCGAGGAACATCCAGGTCTCGACCACGGTGTCGGGATTCAGAGAGATGCTCTCGATGCCCTCGTCCAGCAGCCACTGCGCGAAATCGGCGTGGTCGGACGGACCCTGGCCGCAGATGCCGATGTACTTGCCCTGCTTGCGGCAGGCGGAGATCGCCATGTGCAGCAGCGCTTTCACCGCGCCGTCGCGTTCGTCGAACAGGTCCGCGATGATGCTCGAGTCGCGGTCCAGGCCCAGCGTCAGCTGCGTCATGTCGTTGGAACCGATGGACATGCCGTCGAAGTATTCCAGGAACTCCTCCGCCAGCAGCGCGTTCGAGGGGATCTCGCACATCATGATCAGCTTCAGGTTGTGCTTGCCGCGCTCGAGGCCGTTGGCGGCCAGCAGCTCGACCACCTGGCGGGCCTCGGCCACGGTGCGCACGAAGGGCACCATCACCTGCACATTCTCCAGGCCCATCTCCTCGCGTACGCGCCGCAGCGCGCGGCACTCCAGCTCGAAGCACGGCCGGAAGCTCTCGGCGATGTAGCGGGAGGCACCGCGGAATCCCAGCATCGGATTCTCTTCGTGGGGTTCGTACTCGCGCCCGCCGATCAGGTTGGCGTACTCGTTGGACTTGAAGTCCGACAGGCGGACGATGACCGGGTGCGGCGCGAAGGCGGCACCGATGGTGCCGATCCCCTCGGCCAGCTTGTCGACGAAGAACTCCACCGGGTCGTCGTATCCCGCCATCTGCTGCGAGATGGTGTGCTTCAGATCGTCGGAAAGCGTGTCGAATTCCAGCAGGGCGCGCGGATGCACGCCGATCATGCGGTTGATGATGAACTCGAGGCGTGCCAGGCCCACACCGCGGTGCGGGATGCCGGCAAAGTCGAAGGCGCGGTCGGGATTGCCGACGTTCATCATGATCTTGACCGGGATGTCCGGCATCCGGTCGAGCTCGATGGTCTGCTCCTCGTAATCGAGGCGGCCTTCGAAAATGAAACCGGTGTCGCCCTCGGCGCAGGACACGGTGACCGGCTGGCCGTCGGGGACTTTCGCGGTCGCGTCGCCACAGCCCACCACGGCGGGAATACCCAGTTCACGCGCGATGATGGCGGCATGGCAGGTGCGGCCGCCACGATTGGTGACGATGGCGGCGGCGCGCTTCATCACCGGCTCCCAGTCGGGATCGGTCATGTCGGCGACCAGCACGTCGCCGGGCTGCACGCGATTCATTTCCTTGACGTTGCTGATGATGCGCGCCGTGCCGGCGCCGATGCGCTGGCCGATGCTGCGGCCGGTCGCGATCACCTTGGAACGGTCCTTGAGCTTGAAACGCAGGATGGAGCGGCCCTGGCGGCTCTGCACCGTCTCCGGCCTGGCCTGCAGGATGTAGAGCTTGCCGTCGCTGCCGTCCTTGCCCCACTCGATGTCCATCGGCGCGCCGTAGTGCTTCTCGATGGCCACGGCATGGCGCGCCAGGGTTTCGATGTCGGCTTCGTCGAGGCAGAAGCGGCTGCGGTCGGCAGCCGGCACGTCGACCGTGCGCGTGCCGTGACCGTCGTCGCCATGCACCATCTTGATCGCCTTGCTGCCCAGCGTCTTACGCAACACGGCACGCTTGCCGGCGGCAAGGGCGGGCTTGGAGACGTAGAACTCGTCCGGGTTCACGGCACCCTGCACGACCATTTCGCCGAGGCCCCAGGACGCGGTGATGAACACCACATCGCGGAAGCCGGATTCGGTGTCGAGGGTGAACAGCACGCCGCTGGCGCCGGTGTCGCTGCGCACCATGTGCTGGATGCCGGCGGAGAGGGCGACCTGGTTGTGGTCGAAGTTGTGGTGGACGCGGTAGGCGATGGCGCGGTCGTTGAACAGCGAGGCAAACACGTCGTGGATGCGCTCGATCACCTGGTCGATGCCGCGCACATTGAGAAAGGTTTCCTGCTGGCCGGCGAAGCTGGCCTCGGGTAGGTCCTCGGCGGTGGCCGAGGAGCGCACCGCCACGGCAATGTCCTTGCCTTGCGACATCCGGTCCCAGGCGCCGCGGATTTCCTCGTTGAGACGCGGCTGCAGCGGGGTCTCCTTGATCCAGCGGCGAATGGCGGCGCCGGTCTCCACCAGCTTGTCGACGTCGTCCACGTCGAGGTCCTGCAATACGTCGCGGATGCGCTCGGCCAGGCCCTCCTGGGCCATGAAGTCGCGGTAGGCCGCCGCGGTCGTGGCGAAGCCGTCCGGCACCGTGACGCCGAGGCTTTCGAGGTTGGCGAGCATCTCGCCGAGCGATGCGTTCTTGCCACCGACACGCTCGACGTCGCCCATGCCGAGCTCGTCAAGCTTCAGGATGTACTGTTCCACCTTGGACCCCTTGAGTTTCCCTTGCCCGGGAACGGACAATGCGCGCTGCCCCGTCGAACGGATCAGCCCCATGAATCATCGCACCGTTTTCTTCGTCTCGGACCAGACCGGCGTCACATCCGAGACTCTTGGGCACAGCCTGCTGACGCAGTTCGACGGGCTCAAATTTCGCGGCGTGACTGTGCCATTTATCAACACGCCTGACAAGGCGAGAGAATGCGTACGACGCATCAACCTGACGGCCGAAATCGAGGGCGTCAGGCCGATCGTGTTCGCCACCATGGTGCAGGATGACCTGAGAAGAATTGTCGATGAAAGTCATGGACTTGTGCTTGACTTCTTTGGTGCTTTCATAGGTCCGATGGAGCGCGAACTCGGCCGCACCTCGAGCCATGCCACCGGCATGGCACACGGTGTCGCAGACCAGCGCTCATACACGCGCCGCATCGATGCCATGAACTACGCACTGGAGCACGACGACGGCTCCACCACGCGCGACTACAGCAAGGCGGACATCATCCTGGTGGGCGTGTCCCGCTCCGGCAAGACGCCGGCCTGCCTGTACATGGCGTTGCGCTACGGCGTGTACGCGGCCAACTACCCGCTCGCCGAGGAAGAGTTCGAGCAGGGCAAGCTGCCGCCGCCGCTGGTGCGGCACAAGGACCGCCTCTTCGGCCTCACCATCAAGCCGCAGCGGCTGCAGCAGATCCGGCACGAGCGCAGGCCGGAGAGCAAGTACGCGTCGGCGCGCCAGGTGAGCTTCGAGCTGCGCTCCGCCGAAGCGCTGTTCACGCGCTACGGCATCGATCACATCGATACGACGGAGAGCTCGGTCGAGGAAATCGCCAGCGCCGTACTGGACCGGACCGGGCTGCTGAACCGGCTGCAGGAGGGCGGCGACGGTTAGCGGCGGGTGCCGGCGGCGGGGCCTAGATGATTCCCGCCGGCGACTCGATCCCGGTGAGCGCGGGTATGCGCGCGAGCTGCGCCGCCTCGCTGCCGAGCGTGGCCGTCAGCTCGGGTCCGCTCCCGCCATGGTCTGCATCCGGCGCCAGGTAGCGTTCCAGGTAGATGCGCAGCGTGGCGCCCTCGGTCCCGGTGCCGGACAGGCGGTAGACGATGCGCGAGCCGTCATCGAGGAACACGCGCAGCCCCTGGCCGGCGGAAACGCTGCCGTCTACCGGGTCCGTGTAGGAGAAACTGTCCGCCCGCTGCACGCGCGCCCCGGCGAGTGACTGTCCGGCGAGCTCAGCGAGGCGCGCCTCGAGCTGTGTCATCACCCGGGCCGCCAACGCTCCGTCCGGAATGAACCAGTCGTGGCGGGCGAAGGCATGGCGGCCGAAGCGGCGCCAGTGGTCCTGCACGAGGCCCGCCACCGGACGGCCGGTCACGGCGACGAGGTTGAGCCAGAACAGCACCGCCCACAGGCCGTCTTTCTCCCGCGCATGGCTGGAACTGGTGCCGAAGCTCTCTTCACCGCACAGGTCCACGCGCCCGGCATCCAGCAGGTTGCAGAAGAAGCGCCAGCCGGTGGGTGTTTCAAAGCAGGGGATGCCGAGCTCGGCGGCGACGCGGTCCACGGCGCGGCTGGTGGGCATGGAGCGCGCGATGCCCGCCAGTCCGGCTGCATAGCCGGGTACCTCGCGTGCATGCTCGGCCAACAGGGCCAGGCTGTCGCCGGGACTGACCATCATGTCGCGTCCCACGATCATGTTGCGGTCGCCGTCGCCGTCCGAGGCAGCGGCGAGATCACCGGCGCCGGGGCCGCTCATCCATGCCACGAGGTGCGCCGCATCGACGGGGTTGGGGTCCGGGTGCAAGCCGCCGAAGTCCTCCAGCGGCACCGCGTTGACGACGGTGCCGGCAGGGGCGCCGAGCCGCCGCTCGAGAATCTCTACCGCGTAGGGCCCCGTCACCGCGTTGAGTGCATCGAAACGCATGCGGAAACGGCCGTTGCCGAGCAGGGCCCGGATGCGCTCGAAATCGAACAGGCGTTCCATGAGCGCAGCGTAGTCTGCGACCGGGTCCACCACCTCGACCTCCAGCGGCCCCGCCTGCTGCACGCCGAGCCTGTCCAGGTCCGGCGAATCGACGTCGGCCACGCGGTACTCGCGGATCTCCAGGGACCGGCGCCACACGGCCTCGGTCAGCGCCTCGGGCGCCTGGCCGCCGTTGGCGGTATCGAACTTGACGCCGAAGTCGCCGTCGGGACCGCCGGGGTTATGGCTGGCGGTGAGCAGGAACCCGCCTGCCGCGCCGCGCAGGCGAATCAGGTTCGACGCCGCGGGCGTGGAGAGCATGCCTTGCCGGCCCACGACGATACGGCGCACGCCGTTCCCCGCGGCAACGCGGAACAGCCGCTCGAGCGCCTCGGCATTCCAGTAGCGGCCGTCTCCGCCCGCCACCAGCGTCGTGCCGTTGAAGTCGCCGGCCGCGTCGAACACGGACTGGAGAAAGTTCTCCAGGTAGTTCGGTTGCTGGAAACGCGACACCTTTTTGCGCAGCCCGGCGGTGCCGGGACGCTGGTCGTCAAAAGGTTCCGTAGGAATGCGACGCACGTCCATTTTTCGGGCTCTCCATGCCACGAGAGAGGCGATTTCGCTGTGCTATATTGCCGCGCATGATAGCAGACGGCTCAATTGCATTGCCGTGCCCGACGCAGCCGGGCAGCTTCACCGCACTGATGCATCTCTACGAGAGCAACTACCTGCGACTTCACTGGCTGCTCGACGAGCTGGACGGCTTGCCAGAGTGCCAATGGTCCCGCCCCGCGGGCGACCTGCCGCTGTGCCTGGAGCTGCTCGAAGCGAGCGCTTACACCACCACGCTGCGCCTCACCTATTTCTTCGACGAGGACGGGGAGCCCGTGGCGGACCCGGACCTCACCATTCGCGTCTACCACGACGCCGGGCTGGCCGAGGCCATGGCCTGCAGGCGTCAGCACCTGCATCATGCGCTGCGCAGCTTCGACACCGCACCGGGCGATGAACTGGGACGCCGCTGGGCGCGCAACAGCATGCTCAACAAGTGGCTGGAGTATTGCCACGATCACGGCCACCGCTTCCGCTCAGGCAATGGTCGCGTGGCGGCGACGGGGTGAGGCCGGCGGTGCTTGTGGCGCGGAGAACCGGGCATGAGTGAAGACGGCGAAAGCGTCGCCCGCCGCGCTCTGCTGCGCCTGGGCCGCGAGGAGGAGGTCGACGACGAGCGTCTCCTGAACCTGTTCCGCAACCGCGCGGAGCTGAAGAAAGCGTTCGCCGAACTGCAGAAGTCCTTGCGCCTCGCCGAGGAAAGGCTGGCCAGCCAGGAGGCGGCCACGCGGCGCGCAGAGGAGCGCTTCCAGGCCATCGAGCAACTCCTGGCGCGGCCCGACACCGGGTACACGGCGCTGGTGTACTTCCAGCTGCGCGCGCTCTGGCGGGGCTGCCAGGAGCGGCTGCAGACCATCTCGGCCGAGCTGCGCGGACGGCACGAGGAACGCCAGCGGCGCGAGGAATTGATGCGCTTCAACCAGCGCAAGCAGCGGCAGCTCGCAGGACTCGACCAGCAGGTGGCGCAGGCGCAGGACGAGCTCGAGGAGCGGCGTGAGCGACGCAATGCGGTGCGCAAGGAACTCGAAGACGCGCAGCAGCTGTGGGCCTATTTCCGCCGGCGCCGGCTCGGGGCCCTGCTGACGGAGCGCCAGGGCGAGCTGGATGCTGCGCGCCTGCGGCTGGCTGAATTGCAGGATCGCCGCGCCGCCGTGAATGCCGAGCCCTGGCCCGAATTCGCCGGCCTCGACGTGAGCGCCAAGCGCGACATCAATCTGCGGCTCATTGCCGCGGCGCAGGAGCTCTACCTTTATTTCACCAGCGACGAGATCGCGCGCAAGGCCCGCGATGCGAGCCTGAATACGGTCCAGGAGATGCGCTACGGCTCGGAGGCGGACTGCAAGGCGCTGATCGGCAAGGTGCGCGAGGCGGTGGCGGCGTTGGGCCCCGGCGTGCCCGCTGCCGAGGCGGTGGAGGCCCGGGCGCAACTGCTGGCGCAGGAGGTCGAGTATCGCAGCGAACGCGAGACCGTGCCGATGGCCTCATCCGTAGCGCGCATTGAACTGCCGACCCTGAACCCCGCGAGCGGTGCGCGGCGCCGCGTGCCCATCGAGGTGAACGTCCTCGCCGAGGAGTACTGGGGTATCTACGACGCGCTCATTCCCTGAGCGGGGCCGGCACCCCGGAGGCACCGGCTGTGTGACCTGAGGCACGTCGGCGCAGCCGCCGCACCCAGCGGCCCGCATCGTCGATCAGGGCGTAAGTCCAGGGGACCAGCAACAGCGAGGTCAGGGTCGAGAAGCCGAGCCCGCCGATGATGGCACGCGCCATGGGGAAGTAGGCCGGCGCGCCGATCTCGTCGCCGCCGACCTTGGTGGCGCTCAGCGCCAGCGGCAGCAGGCCGAGTATGGTGGTCGCCACGGTCATGAGGATGGGGCGCAGGCGGTCGCGTCCGGCCTGTACCAGCGCTTCGTCACGCGCCATGCCGTCGCGCCGCAGGTTGTTCACGTGATCCACGAGAACGATGCCGTTGTTCACCACCACGCCGACCAGGATCATGATGCCGATGGTGGCCATGAAGGTGAACGTGGTCCCGGTGAGCATGAAGAACCAGAACACGCCGATCACCGAGAAGCCGATCGAGGTGATGATGGAAATCGGGTAGACGGTGGATTCGAACAGCGCCGCCATGACGAGGAAAATCAGGGCGATGGCGAGCAGGATGTTCTGCATCATGACCTGCTGCGTCTGGTCGGCCTGCTGGAATCCCCGCCCGAACTGCCAGTTGTAGCCGGGCGGCAGCTGGTAGGCGTCCATGAGGTTCTTGATCGTCGGGCGCAGCTCGTCGAGCGACGTGTCCTCGAGGTTGGCGTTGATTACCACGGCGGTGACGCGATTGATGCGGCGGATCTGCTCGTAGCCGTGGCTGATTTCGAACTCGGCCACCGAGCCGAGCGGCACCAGGTCGCCGTCCGGGGTATACAGGGGCAGGTTGGCAAGCTGTTCGATGCTCTGCCGGTCGTTCTCGCGGAACGCGATGCGCACCTTGATCTCGCCGTCGCGGCCGCGGAAATCACGCAGCTGCTGGCCGCGCAGCGCGACGGCGACGGAGGAGGCGACCGATTGCGGCGTGAGGCCGACCTGCACGGCGCGTTCGCGGTCGACGCGCACGCGGATTTCACGGTCGCCGCTGCCGAGGTCGGCGCGCACGTCGGTGAGTCCCTCGACGGTGCCCAGCAGCCGCACCACCTCGGGCGCGATCTCGCTCAGGACTTCCGTCGACTCGCCGGACAGCTGCAGGCTGAAACTCTCGTCGCCGCCCTGCGCATCAAACTCGAAAGAGGGCCGGCCGATGACGATCTCGGGGAGGTTCTCCATCACCCGCTCGATGACCTCGCTGGTCGGCACGCTGGCTTCATCGCCGTCGTGCAGCAGCAGGGTGCTCTGCGCGCGGCCTTCCTCGTAGTAGCTGTAGACCGAGCGGATGTCGAATTCTTCCTGGTTGGCGTAGAGGTATTCCTCGATGAGGTCGACGGCCCGGATCATCTGCTCCAGGGGGTACTTTTCCTTCACGTTGTACTGCAGCAGGAGCTGGCGGCCGGCTTCCTGCGGGAAGGTGTCGAACTTCACCTGCTTGAGCGGAATCGCGACGCTGGCCACGATCAGCACCACGGCGAGGCCGGTCCACCAGCGGTGGCGCAGCGTCCATTCCAGCGCGCGTGCATAGCGCCCGGTGAGGCGTGTCATCCACGAGCCTGCGCTGGGCAGCGGCGGGGGAGGGATGCGCGCGGCCACCATGGGGACGACGGTCTGCGCCATCACCAGCGAGGCCAGCATCGCCACCACGATGCTGACGGCAACGTGTGTGAGGAACACGGTGATGTTGGTCTTGACGCCGAACAGGATGGGCACAAAGACGATGATGGAGGTCAGCGTGCCGGCCGTGACGGCGAGCCACACCTCCTGCACGCCCCTCAGGGTGGCTGCGCGGGGGTTGTCGGGATCCAGTTGCCGCTGGCGGAAAATACTTTCCGTTACCACCACGGCGTTGTCCACCAGCATGCCGATGGCGAGCATCAGCCCCATCATCGACAGGATGTTCAGGCTGATGTCGAGGAAGTACATCGCGCCCAGCGTGATGAGGATCGAGAACGGCACGCAGGCCACCACGATCAGCGTCGTCGCCGCCTGGCGCAGGAACAGGTACAGGACGCCGAAGGCGAACAGGGCGCCGAGCGCGCCGGAGCTGAGCAGGTCCGACAAGGACGTGGTCACGCCGTCCGCCTGGTCGCCGAGGGCGAACACGCTGATGCCCTTCATCTGCGGGTTGTCCGCGGCCGCATTCACCTCCTGCATGACACGGCGCGAGACCTCCACCAGGTTGGCGCCGGGTTGCTTGTAGACATCCAGGCCCACTGAGTAGCGCCGGTCCAGGTGGCGGCCATTCACGCGCTCCGGGCTGCGCAACTCGATTTCGGCAATGTCGCCGAGGCGCAGGTTGTCGCGGATGAGGATGTTCTTCACTTCGGCCACGGAGGAGAGCTCACCGATGGGGCGCACGCTGTAGCGCTGCTGCCCGTCGGTGAGACGCCCGGCGCTGACCGAGAAGTTCGCCCGCTGCAGCAGTTGCTGCAGCTGGTTCAGGTCCACGCCATGCGCCGCCACGCGGTTGGCGTCGAGCAGGATACGGATCTCGCGCTGGTCCACCCCGTACAGCGTGACGCGGGAGACGCCCTCGATGCGCTCGATGCGGCGTTTCAGCTGCCGGTCCAGCATGGTGTAGGCGTCGGACAGGTCGCGTTCACTGCTGATACGCAGGTTGAGGACCGGCTGGTCGCCGAGCGACCCGGTGAAGATCAGCACCCGGCGCACGTCGGCGGGCAGCTGGTGGCGAATGGCGTCGACCTTGGCGCGGGCCTCGATGCCCTTCGTTGCCACGTCCTCGTCCCAGCCGAATTGCAGGAAGATCTGGCCGCTGTCCTGGCGCGAGGTCGATTGCATGCGCTCCACGCCGCTGAGCGTCGCCAGCGCTTCCTCCACCGGCCGCGTGATGAGGCGCTCGACCTCCTCGGGCGTCGAGCCTTCGTAGGGGATGTTGATGAAAATCCCCGGGAACTGGATGTCCGGGAATTTTTCCAGCGGCAGCAGCCTGGAGGCGATGGTGCCGACCAGCGCCAGCGCGATGAACACCATCACGGTGGTGACGGGGCGCCCGATGGCGCCGCGCGTGAGGATCATCCCTGTGCCTCCGCCGGCGTGGTCGTGGCAACAATACTGATGCCGCGATCGAGCAGCGAGTACATCACCGGGATGACCACCAGGGTCAGCAGCGTGGATACCACCAGCCCGCCGATCACCGCCACGGCCATCGGCGCACGGACCTCGGCGCCCTCACCGAAGCCCAGAGCCATCGGCAGCAGGCCCAACACGGTGGTGGAGGTGGTCATGAGGATCGGCCGCAGGCGCGCCCGTCCGGCCTCGAGAATGGCCGCGGTTGCGTCCTGCCCTGCACGCCGCAGCTGGTTGATGAGGTCCACCAGCACAATGGCGTTGTTGACCACGATACCGGCCAGCATGATGACGCCAATGAAGGCGACGACGCTGACCGTGGTCCCGGTGAGCCACAGCGCCCAGACGGCGCCAACCAGCGCCAGAGGAATGGTGAACAGGATCACGAAGGGGTGCACCAGCGACTCGAACTGGGAGGCCATCACCAGGTAGACGAGGAACACCGCCATGGCGAGCGTGAACAGCATCGAGTTGAAGGATGCCTGCATTTCCGCGCTCTGTCCGGCGATGACTGCGCCGACGCCGGGCGAGAAGGGTATGCCGGCAAGTATCTGTTCGACCTCTTGCGTGGCGGCGGCCAGATCGCCGTAGGCCAGGTTGGCGGAGATGATCGCGACGCGCGACTGGTCCGCGCGGCGGATCTCCGCCGGTCCGACCGCCAGGCGGATGTCCGCCACGGCCTCCAGCGGCACCGGCCGCGCGCTGCCCGGATTGATGATCAGGTTGCGTACCTCCGCCACCGATGCATCACGCGTGTCCACGCTGCGCACCAGCACGTCGATCTTCTTGTCGCGCCAGGTATAGCGCGTCGCCACCTCGCCGCGCACCTTGGCGACGACTACGTCGGCGACATCGCGTACCACCAGGCCGAGGCGCGCCGCGCGCTCCTGGTCGAACACGATCTGTATTTCCGGGTTGCCCTGCTCGACGGTGGTGCGCACGTCGGCGAAGCGGGGCGAGTCTTCGAGGGCGCGGCGCACCTGCCGTGCATAGTCGGCCAGCCGATCCAGGTCGTAGCCGGAGAGTTCGATCTCCAGAGGCGTGCTCAGGGTGAACAGCGCAGGGCGCGCAAACTCGTAGGCGACGCCGGGGGTCGATTCCAGTGAACTCCGCAACGCGGCCACGGCTCCTGCCTCGGTCGCGGTGCCGCCGCCGGCATCGAGCTTGAAGCTGATGCGCCCGGTATGCTCGCCGGCGTCCACGGGGCTGGCGTCGAGACGGTTGCCGGTGCCCGCGACGGAATAGCTCAATTCCAGGTCGGGCAGTTCGGCGGCGCGGGCCTGCAAGCGCTGGATGGTGGCGTCGGTGGCCTGGATCGGCGAGCCCGCAGGTAGGCGGACGTCGACGTAGAACTCGCCCTGGGCCAGCTGTGGCAGCAGTTCGTAACCGAGGCGCGGCACGATGGCCAGCGTTGCGGCGAAGGCAGCGGTGGCGGCGGCAAGCACCAGCCAACGATGGCGCAGGGAGCTCGCCAGCAGCGGTGCGTAAACGCGCGCCGCCACCCGGTAGAAGCCCTGGAACGCCCAGGTCAGCGGCCGCATCGCCTGGCTGAGACTATGGGCGATGCCGCGCCCGAGACGGACGAACAGGCCCAGGACGAACGCGAGGCCGCGCGTGACGCGTCCGGGCCGGACCGTGTCCTCCGCTGCGTCCTGGTCGTCGGCGTAGCGTGCGGGGCCGCCGCGCGCCGCGAGCATGGGGATCAGCGTCAGTGCCACCAGCAGGGAGAAAAGCAGCGCGAAGGTCACGGTGAGCGCCTGGTCGCGGAACAGCTGTCCGGCGATGCCCGAGACGAACACCATGGGAAAGAACACGGCCACCGTGGTGAGTGTCGCCGCCGTCACCGCCCCGGCGACCTCGCCGGCGCCCTCCTGGGCCGAGACGAGGATGCTGGCGCCTTCCTCGCGCTTGCGGACGATGTTTTCCAGCACCACGATGCTGTTGTCCACCAGCATGCCGATGGCCAGTGCAATGCCGCCGAGCGACATGATGTTCAGACTCACGTCGGCGCTGTACATCAGCAGGAAGGTGCCGATCACCGAGACCGGGATCGCGGCGCCGATGATGAAGGTCGCGCGCGCATCGCGCAGGAAGGCATACAGCACGAGCACCGCGAGCAGGCCACCCAGCAGTGCGGCGTTGCGTACTTCGCTGATGGCGTCGGAAATAAAACGCGACTGGTCGTAGACCATGCGCAGCTGGGTGCCGTCGGGCAACCGTTCGCCCATGGCCTCGACCCGCTGGCTGACGCGCTGCGCCACCTGCACCGTGTTGGCGTCGCCCTCCTTGTACACGGCCAGTTCCACGCTCTCGCTGCCGTCGACACGCGTGATGGCCTCGCGTTCCTTGTAGCCGCGCCTGACCGTGGCGACATCGCGCAGGTACAGCGGGCGCCCCTCCGGCGTCGCGATCACGGCGTCGGCGATTTCCTCCACCGTGGCAAATTCGTTCAGGGTGCGCACCAGGAAACGCTGAGCGCCCTGTTCGAGCCGTCCGCCGGACAGGTTGATGTTCTCCGCGCGCAGCCGCGCGGCGACGCCCTGGATTGAAATTCCCAGCTGGGCCAGCTTCTCCTGGTCCACCAGGACCTGGATCTCGTCTTCCAGGCCGCCGCTGACCTTCACCGCCGCGACGCCCTCCACCGACTCGATGTCGTTTTTCAGGCGGTCCTCGGCGAAGCGCCGCAACGCCTGCAGGCGCGCAGTCTCGTTCGCGGCGGCGCCCGCCTCTTCGTAGATGAAAGCGAGGCGCTGGATCGGTTCGTTGGAAGGGTCGAAGCGCAGCAGGAGCGGGCGGCTCGCTTCCAGGGGCAGTTCCAGCAGGTCCAGCTTTTCGCGCACCTCGACGCCGGCGATATCCATGTCGGTGCCCCAGAGGAACTCGAGCACGACGTCCGACTGGCCCGGGCGCGACACCGACCTGACCTGGCGGATGTTCTTGATGGTGCCGACCGCCTCCTCGATGGGCCGTGTCAGGAGGCTCTCGACCTCCAGCGGCGCGCTGCCGTCGAGCTCCGTACGCACCGTGAGGGTGGGGTAGGAGAGATCAGGCAGCAGGTTGACCTTGAGGCGGGACAGCGAGACGAAGCCGAACAGCACGACGGCAAGGGTGAACATGGCAATGGTCACCCGACGCTGGGTGGCGATGTCTACCAGGCGCATGGCGGAGATTCCCTGCGCCGCTCAGAGAGCGTCGCCGGCCAGGCGGGACGGCGCGCGCCGAACCACATCCACGCGGCTGCCGTCGCGCAGGCCGGACTGGCCGACAACCACGATTTCCTCGTCGCCCTCCAGGCCTTCCATGATTTCCACGCGGTCGCCGCTGGCATAGCCGGTGATCACCGGGCGACGCTCCACCTTGCCGTTGATGATGACGAACACGGAGTCGGAGACATCGTCGTCGACGATGGCCACGCGCGGCACCAGCAGCACGTCGCTGCGCGAGTCCCAGACGATGTTGAAACGGCCGAACATGCCGGGCTTGAGCTGCCCTTCCGGGTCCGGCACTTCCATGGTGACCTTGAAGGTGCCGGTGGCAGGGTCCACCACCGGGCTGACCCGCTGTACGCGCGCCGTGAAGCGCCGCCCGGGGATGGCGTCCAGCCTGAGCTCGGCGGCCTGCCCGCTCTCGAGCCGGCGGAACTCCCGCTCCGGGATGTGCAGGTAGGCGATCAGGGGATCGAGGGCAGTGACCCGGAACGCCGGAGAATTCGCCGTGATGGTGTTGCCGAGCTTGATATGGCGCTCGGCAACCACGCCGTCGATCGGTGCCCGGATTTGCGTGTAGTCGTATTCCAGCTGGGCCAGGCGGTAGACGGCGCGCAGCGCCTCCAGCTCGAACTTCAGGTCTTCGAAGGCCCCGGAGCTCACCAGGCCGCGCTCGAACAGGGTCACGTTGCGGTTGTATTCCTGCTCCAGCTTGCGCAGGTTGGCCCGGGCCCGCTCCATTTCGAGCCGTAGCCGGTCGCCGTCCAGCCGGGCCAGCACCTGGCCCTCGGTGACCCGGTCGCCTTCCTCAACCAGCAGTTCGACCACCTCGCCGCCGACCTTCGCCACGACCAGCGCGTCGGCATCTGTTTCCAGCGCGGCTGTACCGGTGTAAACGGCTGCGACGTCACCACGCTCCAGGCTGGTCACCTCCACCGGAATGGCCGTTTCTTCCTTCTCCTCGGTCTCCTGCTCGGGACCCTTCTGCATGCATCCGCCCAGCAGCAGGACGGCGAGCAGGGTGGCTGAGGCCAGTTGCAGGGGACTTGAGGTTACGAAACGCTGGGACATGGACATGCTCCGGCTCTGACCGATGGATCACTACAATAGTGTTGTAGTGAAGTATAACACCGGTTTTGTGCCTTGCAAGCCCCCTGTCAATCCGTGCTCGCGGCGCCCCTGCCCGCAATCACGGCCGCCGGCAGGGTGGCCAGGTCCACGACCATGCGAGCCGCCTCCTGCAACAGCACGTCGGGCGCATCGTCGTCTTCGGCTTCGGCCAGGGACTCCAGCGGCTCCAGGCCCCGCGCGGCGCGGCGCTCGTTCTCCCGCGCCAGCTGCTCCGCTTCGGTCGCCTCGTTCTCGGCCCGCCGGGTCTCGATGTTCAGCGAGACGGACTTGCGTTCGCGGCGCGCCTCGATGGCCTCGATGTTGCCCATCATGTAGCGGAAATCGGGGTCGTCGGCGCGCCGTTCCTGGTGATGCGAGGCAACGACTTGAATGGCGTCGCCCAGGGTCCCTTGCGGCGAGAAGGGCGTCGGCCGGATATGGTCCCAGGGCAGGGCGGTCTCGCGCGTGCTCTCGCCCACCATGTGAGTGTCGATGGGGGAGGGCACGATGATGTCGGGCACCACGCCCCGGTGCTGCGTGCTCTCGCCCGTGACGCGGTAATACTTGCCGACGGTCAGGGTCAGCTGGCCGAAGCGCGGCTCTGCGCCGGGCGCATAGCGGTCCAGCGGGTAGAGGTTCTGCACCGTCCCCTTGCCGTAGGTCTGCTGGCCGATGACGATGCCGCGGCCGTAGTCCTGGATGGCGCCGGCGAAGATCTCGGAGGCGGACGCGCTGAAGCGGTTCACCAGGACCGCGAGCGGGCCGTCGTACACCGGCGCCTCTGCCTGTTCCTCCAGCACCTCGATGCGGCCGCTGGTGTCGCGCAGCTGGACCACGGGTCCCGACGGAATGAACAGGCCGGTCATCGCCGTGGCCTCGGAGAGGTGGCCGCCGCCGTTGTTGCGCAGGTCGAGCACCATGGCGTCGATACCCTCCGCCTTCAGTTCTTCCGCGAGGCGACGCACGTCCGCGGTCGTGCTGGTGTACTCGCGCGCCCCGGATACGCGGGCGTTGTAGTCCTGGTAGAAGGACGGCACGGTGATGACGCCGACGCGCCGCGTCTGGCCGTCGTGCTCGATCTCGAGCAGCTCCTTGCGGGCCGCCTGCGCCTCCAGCTTCACCTTGTCGCGTACCAGGGGGATGACGACCGATGCGCTGCCGGGCGCCGCGCCGCCGGGCAGGACCTGCAGGCGCACCGTGGAGCCGCTCGGGCCACGGATCAGGTCGACGACTTCGTCCAGCCGCCAGCCGACCACGTCCACGATCTCGCCATCCTCGCCCTGGCCGACGCCGGTGATGCGGTCCTTGGGCTTGAGCGTGCCGTCGAGCGCGGCCGGGCCGCCCTCGATCACGTTGATCACGGCGACGTACTCGTCCTGCAGCTGCAGCGTCGCCCCGATGCCGTCGTAGTTGAGGCTCATCTGGATCCGGTACTCCTCCGAGTTCCGGGGCGAGTAGTAGCTGGTGTGCGGATCCATGGTGTTGGCGAAGGCGTTCATGAAGGTCTCGAACACGTCGTCGCTCTTCACCTGCTCGAAACGCTTCAGCACCTGCTGGTAACGGCCGCGCAGGATCTCGCGCGTCTCGTCCCAGTCCTTGCCGGTCAACATCAGCCCGAGCGCGTCGTTCTTCACGCGCTTGCGCCACAGGTCGTCGAGCTCGGCCTCGTCGACCGGCCACGGCGCCTCCGCGCGGTCGAAAACGAACTCCTCGTCGACCGTGAAATCGTGCTCCACCTCGAGCTGCGACAAGGCGTATTCGAGGCGGTCCCCGGCGCGTTCGACGTAGCGGCGGTAGATGTCGAATACCGGCTGCAGCTGGCCGCGCTTCACGGCGTCGTCGAGCCCGGAACGCCAGACCTCGAACTCCTCCACGTCGCTGGCGAGGAGGTACTGGCGGTTGCCGTCAAGAGCGTCGAGGTAGGCGTCCAGCATCTGCGACGAAGCGACATCGTCTACCGGCATGCGCCGGTAGTGCGAACGCTCGAACAGCGTGGTCACCAGCCGGCTGACCTTGCCATGGCGGTCGCTGGGCGCGAGCACTTCGTCCCCGGCCGGCGGCACCGCAGCGGCGGTCCCGGCAAGCAGCGCGGCCGCGAGCAACGCGGCTATGCTGACCCATGCTGATGTCTTTACAATACGCATCTTGACTCCGAAATCGGTCGAACACCCGAAGAGTTCGACTGTTGCTGTTAAAGCGCCGTTTAGGCTAGAGCGCCCGCCGTCGCCAATCAAGCGCCGCCGGGCCGGATCGAATCACATGCATCCACTTACCGTCGTCACCGGGATCCTCCTGGGCTCCGCGGCCTCCATCGCAACCGGCTTGCTGGTCGTCATGTTCCTGTTCTTCCTGCTCTCCGGCAACCACCCCAGGGTACAGGCCGAAATCGGGCCCCTGATGCTTAACGCCGGGCTGTTCCTCGCTATGACAGCTATTTGCGCCGCCAGTTTCATCGCGCTGGTCAAGGAGCGCCGCTGGTGGTGGCTGCCGCAGCTGGGAATGTGGGGCGGCCTGGTCCTGCTCGTGCTTTACTACGTGCCATGAAACGCCATTCGCCAGCCGAGCTCGAGACGATGCACGAGGTGGCACCGCTGGTGGCGCGATGGCGCCGCGCGCTTGGCTGGTTGCTGCCCCGGTCGTGGCTCCATCCGGCGCTGGTGCCGCCGGCGGGGATCCGCGGCCGACGCCTGTCCAGCGCGCGCATGGAGCTCGAGCCGGCGGCGCCGGCCAAGTCATGGGCGGACTGGGAGTTCAGCCGGCGCGGCCGCAGTTCCGGCTGAACGCTTCAGAACAGCGAGAAGGGGGAGCGACGGCTGCTGCCGCCGCTGCGGCGGCGTTCGCGCTCGCGGCGGCGGCGGTTGCGCATGCGTGACTGCAGGGCCTTGCGACGCGCATCCAGCCAGGCTTCGCGGTTGACTGCATCTTCACCGCGCTCGTCCTGGGCCTTGCGGAAACCACAGAAATCCCGGTAGGCCTCGATCTCGTGGCGCAGTTCGCGCACTACGAGTTCGACCATGATGGCGTCGTCGAGCAGGCCCAGGCCGGGCACCTCGTCCGGGATGATGTCTTCCGGCTCACAGAAGTAGGCGAGGGCGTTCAAGACGCGGGCACGCTCCGCCTCGGGCAGTTGCCACTCCTCGTCGCGCACCATGTCGATCAGGCCGGTGATGCTCTCGAGCCGGTCACGAATGAAGTCGGGCGCGGCCTCGGATTCCACCTTGGAGAGGAGCGCGCCTGCGGCCGCCATGATTTCCTCGGCGCCGCGCTGCTCGGCCAGCGCACGCGCCTCGCGCATCACGCGGCGGAAATGGCCGAGATCAGTGTTCGAAAGCTCGATGGTTACCTTCAAGGACATCCCTCAATGCTCCGTGGGCAAGGCCAGCCGGAGAGTACGCTGCGGCCCATGAAGCGTCAAATGTCCTCGGCCGCGGGCTCGGCCGGGGCGTGCGCCGGAGCCGATTTGCCGCGGCGCAGCAGCATGCCCGTGGGCAGCCACAGCAGGCGCAGCCACTGGATGCCGAGCCAGGGACCGAGCACCAGCAGCCAGGCCCAGGGCGAGAGCGCGAGCAGTTCCCGGTACAGGTCGCCGTAGAAGGTGCCTACTGTGGCTCCGGGGCGGTATTCGCCGAGCAGGAAAGCGCCCACGGCATACACCAGCCCGGGCAGCAACAGCAGGCCGAAGCCCACGAGCAAAGCCAGCAACCACAGTTCCTTGCGCAGGGGTTTCACGGTCGGACTCTCCGCCATGCGACTCGTCGTGCGCGCAATTGTCGCACACCGCCACGCCGGGGTGACGGCCCGCGGCGAACTGCTATCCTAGCGCCCAGGTTTCGAGGATCCATGAATGGAAACGGTCCTTGCGTGGCTGCGCCGCCAACTGGCCAATCCCCAGGTGGTGGCGCTCACGCTCATCGTGTTGCTGCTCGGCGTGTCTATCTGGCTGTTCGGCCGGATACTGGCGCCGGCGCTCGGCTCCCTCGTGATTGCGTACCTGCTCGATACCCTGGCCACGCGTCTGCGCGACCGGGGCGTACCGCACCTGCTGGCGGTGCTCGTCGTGTTCACGCTTTTCATCGCCATCCTGTGGGTCTGCTTCTTCTGGCTGGTGCCGCTCCTGACGCGCCAGGGGGCGCAGCTGTTCCAGCAGATTCCCTTCATGGTCGCCGAGGTCCAGAAGGCCCTGCTCAAGCTGCCGCAGGAATACCCCAACTTCA
Organism: uncultured Thioalkalivibrio sp.; assembly: GCA_964413755.1. Classification (GTDB taxonomy): domain Bacteria; phylum Pseudomonadota; class Gammaproteobacteria; order Steroidobacterales; family XN24; genus XN24. The sequence continues at coordinate 24,630 of CAYPTW010000016.1, forward strand.
TCTCGGAAGACCAGATCCGGGAGATGTTCGGCGGCGTGAGCAGCGAGCTGATCCGCTTCGGGCAGCGCATCGTCACCTTTTCGGTCGCTTCGCTGATGACGCTCATCACCCTGCTGGTCTACCTGGTGCTGGTTCCGATCCTGGTGTTCTTCCTGCTCAAGGACAAGCAGCTGCTGACCGCTTGGGTGGCCGGTTTCCTGCCCCGCGACCGGCGGCTCAGCCAGGAGGTTTGGCTCGAGGTCGACCGGCAGATCGGTAATTACGTGCGCGGCAAGTTCCTGGAAATTCTCCTCGTCGGGCTGGTGGCGTGGATCGCTTTCCGCCTGCTCGGCCTGCAGTACGCGGTGCTGCTCGCGGCAGTCACCGGCGTTTCCGTCCTGATCCCCTACGTCGGCGCCACAGTCGTCACCCTGCCGGTGGCGCTGGTGGCCTACTTCCAGTTCGGCCTGGCGGCGCAGTTCTATTACGTCATACTGGCTTACGGCATCATCCAGTTTCTCGACGGCAACGTCCTGGTGCCGCTGCTGTTCAGCGAGGCGGTCAACCTTCACCCCGTGGCGATCATCGTGGCGATACTGTTTTTCGGCGGGTTATGGGGGTTCTGGGGCATTTTCTTCGCGATCCCGCTGGCAACCGTCATCCAGGCCATAATCAGGGCCTGGCCGCGGGACGATATGCCCGGCGTGCCGGGCCCGGCTACGGGAGCACAGGAATGAAATATCTGCATACCATGGTGCGCGTCAGCGACCTCCAGGCATCACTGGACTTCTATTGCGACAAGCTGGGCCTGGTGGAGCTGCGCCGTCACGACAACGAGGCGGGCCGTTACACGCTGGTGTTCCTGGCCGCGCCGGGAGATGAATCCGCACAGGTGGAGCTGACCTGGAACTGGGATCGTGAGGACTACGGTTGCGCGCGCAACTTCGGCCACCTGGCCTACCAGGTGGACGACATCTATGCGGCCTGCCAGCGGCTGATGGACGGCGGCGTGACCATCAACCGGCCGCCCCGCGACGGACGCATGGCCTTCGTGCGCTCGCCGGACCGGATCTCCATCGAGCTGCTGCAAAAAGGCGCGGCATTGCCTCCGCGCGAGCCATGGCAGAGCATGCCGAACTCGGGCGAGTGGTAACGGCCCTGTAACGACAGGACCTGGCAGGGTGCAGTGACACAGGACATACCCGGCGCGTGACAAGCGAAGACCCATTCCGCCATTTCGGCATGAGCCGTGATCCTTTCCTCGCCAAGAACGGGGAACCGGACTTCTATGCGGGCCCGCAGCACCGCGACGCGCTCAGCTTCCTCGATCATGCCCTGCACTCGAACGACCTGCTGCTGGCCCTGACCGGGGAGGCGGGCTCCGGCAAGACGACAACGATGAACGTCGGCCTGGCCCGCTTCCTGCCGGACGCGGTCACGGCCCGGCTCAGCGCGCTGAGCGGCGATGCGCTGGACTTCCTCGAGCGGATGCTGAGCGGCTTCGGCTTCGAGGGCGTCAAGGCCAGTCACGACGAGATGCGCGGCCTGTTGACGGTGTTCCTCAGCCACCAGCGACAGAAAGGCGTAACCACGGTGATCGTGATCGACGCCATCGACACCGTGTCTTCCGGCGTGATGGAGGAGCTGAGCTGGCTGTCCCTGCTCGAGTCGGTCCGCGTCGGACGTCTGAAGCTCGCCATGCTGGGGGACGAGCGGCTGGAGCGCCAGATGTTCGCGCCGCGGATGCAGGCGCTGCGCCAGATGGTGCGCTGGCAGCACCGGGTCGAGCCACTCGGCGTGGATGAAACCCGGGATTACCTGGAGTTCCACCTGGAGGGTGCCGGCTGCGCGGAGCCCGGGCTGGTGTTCTCACCCGACGCGATCGCCCACATTCATGCCCATTCTTCGGGCCTGCCCGGGCGCATCGATCCCATTGCGCGGCGCGCGATCGAGCTTGCGGCGGAGGCGGGTGAAAAGTCGGTGCGACGCGGCCATGTGCAGGCACTCAAGCTGCAGGACGAGGGTGCGCCGGCGCCGCCGCGGCGCAAGGTGGCGTCGATGGACATCCTGCTCGACCACGAGCCCAAGGCAAGGATTCGCCTGAATACGCCGCGGCTGCTGCTGGGTCGCCATCCCTGGAACGACGTGCAGCTGGACCATGACTCGGTGAGCCGTTATCACGCCATGCTGGTGCGGGAGGGCGGGCACTGGACCGTGGTCGACCTGAACAGCACCAACGGGATCCACGTCAACGATCGCTCCGTGCGACAGCAGCGGCTCCAGCACGGCGACGTGGTGCGCATCGGCCGTTTCCGCCTGGTACTGCACGAGGGCAGCGGGCCGATGCAAACGCTGCCCAGCGTGGGCGACATGTCCGATACGATGATCCTGGGGTGAGCGGTCCGGGCTGAGCCCGTTACGGGGTCAGGCCTTCCTCGAACTCGACCTCCCCGGATTCGTTCTCGCCCGCTTCGGGCTCCGCGGCCTCCAGCTGTTCCATCAGTGCGATGGCCACGCCGAGGAAGTCCGAGTCGGTGATGATCCCGGTGAGCTCGCCGTCACGCATCACCGGCAGGCAACTGCGCCGACGGCGGAACATCAGCATCGCCGCATGGCGCAGGTTGCTGCGCTCATCGACGGTGTCTACCACTCGCACCATGATGTCGCGCAGCGGCCGGTCCGCGTCGTCCCCGGCGACCAGGATATCGGTCAGCGAGACCAGCCCCAGCAGCTTGCCGTCGCCGTCCGTGACCGGCAGGTGACGGATGGCATGCGCGGCCATCGTGCGACGCGCTTCCGCGACGGTCGCACCGGGGCCGACGAGGACCAGGCTGCGGCGTGGGGTCATGATTTCGCTGACATCAAGCATGGTTTCAACGTGTCCTGTTAGAGCTTCATCTTCGCGCCCTGGCGCCGCGATGCATTGACCTGCGTCAACACCGCGGCGCCAGGGCGTCCGTCAATCGGCCTCGGCCGGCTTCGCCGCCGCGACCAGGTCCTGTTGCACTTTCGCCGGCACCGGCTCGTAGCGGTCGAGTTGCATCGACCAGGCGCCGGAACCCCCGGTGATGGACTTGAGCTGGTTGGCATAGTCCTGCAACTCGGACAGCGGCGCCTCCGCGTTGATCTGGATGCGCTGGCCCGTGAGCGAGGTGGATCCCAGCATGCGGCCGCGCCGTTGCGACAGGTGGCCGGTAACGGCGCCCAGCGCGTCGATGGGAACGGTGACCTGCAGCTGTACGATCGGCTCGAGCACGATCGGCGCGGCGTTCTGGATCGCTTCCAGGAAGGCCCTGCGCCCGGCACTGACGAAGGCGACCTCCTTTGAGTCCACGGGATGGGTCTTGCCGTCGTAGACGGCGACGCGGATGTCCTGCAGCGGGAAGCCGGCAATGGCCCCGCTTTCCAGCGCCTGGCGCACGCCTTTCTCGACCGCGGGAATGAACTGCTGCGGAATCGTGCCGCCGACCACCTCGCTGACGAACTCGAAGCCGGTGCCGCGCGGCAGCGGCTGGATGCGCAGGTAGACTTCGCCAAACTGGCCGGCGCCGCCGGTCTGCTTCTTGTGCCGGTGGTGACCGTCGGCCGGGCGGGTGATGGTCTCGCGGTAAGGGATGGTCGGCGCATGCGTCTGCACTTCGACGTTGAAGCGCTCCTGCATTGCTTCCAGTACCAGCCGCAGGTGCAACTCGCCGCTGCACAACACCACGGTCTCGTTGGTGGAGGGGCGATGCTCCACGCGCAGCGCGGGATCCTCGGCGCATAGTTTCTGCAGCGCGTCGGAAAGTTTCTGTTCGTTGCCACGCTGCGCCGGTGCGATGGCGACACCCATCATGGGAGGCGCCATCTCGGGCAGGCGCACATGGAAATGGTCCTCGTCGTGCGAGTCGTGCAGGACGTCGTTGAAACTCAGGCTCTCGATCCGCGTCACGGCCACGATGTCGCCCGGGCCGGCGCTGTCCACCTCGATGTTCTGCTTGCCCTGCAGCCAGTAAAGGTGATTCAGCTTGATCGGTTTGCGCGCATCGCCGACGAACAGCTGGGCGCCGGTCTTCACCGTCCCCTGGTGCACGCGCAGGATGGCGGTGCGGCCCACGTAGGGGTCGACGAGGACCTTGAATACGTGCGCCACGACGTGCTGGTCGGGCTCGGAAGCGACCACCACCGGCTCCGCAGCATCGCCTTCGCCGCTCATGAAGGGCGGCGGGTTGGCCTCGCGCGGACTGGGCATGAGCTTCACGATGTAGTCGAGCAGTTCGGCGACACCGGCGCCGGTCTCGGCCGAGACGAAGAACACGGGCACCAGGTGCCGCTCGCGCAACGCCTTTTCGAAAGCATCGTGCAGCTGTTGCGGCTCGAGGTTCTGGCCCGATTCGAGGTAGGCCTCCATGAGCGCCTCGTCGACCTCGACCACCTGGTCGATGATGTGGGTATGCGCTTCGCCGATGCTGGAGAAGTCGGTGGCTTCGCCGCCTTCATGGAAGAAGCAGTCGACCACCTTCTTGCCGTGGTCGCCCGGCAGGTTCACCGGCAGGCAACGCTTGCCGAAGGCATCCTGGATTTCCTCCAGCAGCGTGCCGAGCTGGTCGGGGTCGGTATCCATCTTGTTGACGATGATGATGCGGCTGAGTTGCGCGTCGCCGGCCGCCTTCATCATGCGGCGCACACCGGTCTCGAGTCCGCCGGAGGCCGACACCACCAGGGCGGCGCACTCTACAGCCGGCAGCACCGCTACGGCGCGTGGCAGGAAATCGGTGAATCCGGGCGTGTCGATGAGGTTGATGTGCGTGTCTTTCCAGTCCAGGTGACACACGGCGGTATCGAGCGAATGGGCCAGGTCGATTTCCCGTGGCTCGAAGTCGCATACGGTGTCGCCGCGCTCGATGCGGCCGCGCTGTTTCACGGCACCGGCAGCGTGAAGCAGGGCTTCCGCCAGCGAGGTCTTGCCGGTGCCGGCGGGTCCAATCAGGGCGAGGTTGCGGATGGCGTCTGTTCTATCGTTATTCATGGCATCAACCTTTACGCAAGTGCAACTATGAAACCGAGTTTACGCTTCTCATACGCTGGTGCCGTCGCGGATATCCACGGTTTGCCCGGCCCCGAGGCCGAGGCCGACCGCGGCGTTGCCGCCGCGTACCGCGACCTCCACCAGGCCGAAGGCATTGACCAGCGCCAGCGCGGCCCCCGGCGCGGCGTCAGCGTAGGTGCCGAGCAGGGGCAGGGACTGTCCCCCGGCCTCCACCCGCGGCTGGCGGAAGCCGTGCAACAGGGTGCCGTCGATGTTCGTGATGAGGTTGCCGAAATGGTCGGCCAGCACGACCTGGCCGCGTACGCGCCCGGCAGCAGTGTGCGGGCGCGGCAGCGGCGCAGGATCTTGCGGCAGTCCCGACGCGCCGAACCCGGCAGGCTCGAGTTCGCCGGCAGCCAGCAGTGCACCCAGCGGGGCGAACAGGTCGCGGCCGTGGAAGGTGCGTGACAGCGGGCCCAGCCCGAGCCGGGCGGGAAGTTCGGCGTGCATGATGCGCCAGGCGGGGGTGTGGCCGACGCGCAGTGCTTCCGGCAGCAGGCCGTTGTCCGGGGCGAGCAGCAGCCGGCCGTCGCACTCGGCCAGCAGGACCTTGCGCGCCGTGCCGACGCCGGGATCGACCACGGCGAGGTGCAACGTCCCGGGGGGGAACTCGGCCCAGGCGCGCGCCAGCCAGAAGCCGGCCAGGTCCGGCCGTCCCGGCGGGATGGCATGCGTGAGATCGACGATGCGCGCCCGGGGCAGGCGCGCGAGGATGCGGCCTTTCATGATGCCGACGAAAGGGTCCGACGTGCCGAAGTCGGTAGTCAGTGTCAACAGCCCTGTCGGGGCAAACGGCATCACGTCTCTCTTCGGTCAGCAGATCCGCGGCAGCGGGTCGTCCTCGAGTTCCTCGAGCATGCGCCGGCCGCCGAGCTCGGTCTCTATCACCACCGGCCGGCCTTCCGCATCGACCTGCCCGATGAGTGCGGCATCTTCGCCGCCGGGCAGCCCGCGCCATGCCGCCAGCGCGGCCGCAGCCGCTTCCGGGGCCACCACCGCCACCACGCGTCCCTCGCAGGCGAGGTAGTAGGGGTCGTAGCCGAGCATTTCGCATACGCTGCGCACCGTGTCCCGCACGGGTATCGCCGGCTCGGACAAGCGCACCGAGCAGCCGGTGGCGCGCGCGATTTCGTGGGCCACTGTGGCCAGGCCGCCGCGGGTCGGGTCGCGCATGAAGCGCAGGCCTTCCATCTCCAGCAGGGCGCGCGTGAACGGCAGCACGCTGGCGGCGTCCGACTTGAGTTCGCCGCTGAGGCCGAACTGCTCGCGCGCCAGCATCACCGAGATGCCGTGGTCCCCCACCGAGCCGCTGACCAGCAGGCTGTCGCCCGGGCGGATCTGTTGCATGCTGAGCGCCAGGCCGTGCGGCCGTACGCCGATGCCCGTGGTTGCAAGGTACAGGCCGCCGCCTTCGCCGCGGCGCAGGACCTTGGTGTCGCCCGCTGCCACCTGCACCCCGGCTTCGCGCGCGGCGCGGGCCAGGCTGCCGATGACGCGGTCCAGCAGTTCCACCTCGAGCCCTTCCTCGATGAACACGTTCAGCGACAGGTACAGCGGCGTGGCGCCGGCCACCGCGAGGTCATTCGTCGTGCCGTGCACCGCCAGCGAGCCGATGTCGCCGCCGGGGAATTCCAGTGGCTGCACCGTGAAGCCGTCGGTGGTGAAGACGACTTCGCCTTCCGGCAGGGTCGGCAGGGGGCAGGCATCGAGGTCCGTGTCGAGCACGCCGCCGCCGAGGTGGCGCGCGAAGACTTCCTGGATCAGCTCCCGCATGAAGCGCCCGCCGTTGCCGTGGGCCAGGCCGATGCGTGCCTCGTCAAGCGCCATGCGGGATCTCCTCGGGAAGCGGTGGTCTCTGGTGGGGCATTCTACCCCTCCCGCGCCACGGCTGCGGCGCATTCGATTACCTGGCCGAAGGCGATTGCGGCATCGTTGGCCGGCAACCTGGCAGGGAGGACGAGCGGGACGCCGGCGGCCTTGAAATGTGCCTGCATGCGCGCAGCCAGGATGCGGTTCTGCAGCACGCCGCCGGTGGCGCCTGTGGCGGCGACTGCCGTGTCCTCGCTCACCGCCCGGTAGATCGCCACCGCGGTCAGCGCCAGGGTTTCATGGAACCACGCCGCGCGCTGCGCCACCCCGGTGCCTGGGTCCTGCAGGGGGGCCAGCAGTGGCGCCCAGTCCGCGCGCAACAGGCCGTCGGCGTCCCGGGTGAGCGGCAGCGCGCCGGCGCCTTGCGCCGCTGTGCCGGTTGCCGCAGCCTCGAAACGCATCGGCCCTTCGCCCTCGTAGCTGGCGTGCAGGCAGATGCCGCTGAGTGCTGCGGCCGCGTCGAACAGCCGGCCCGCCGCCGTGGTCACGGGCGTATTCAGCCTCCTGTCCCAGGCTGCGCGGGCCAGGCCGTCGAGATCGGGACAGGCGGCCCAGTCCACGCCGGTTTCCCAGCACATCGCCGCGGCGCTGCGCCAGGGTTCGCGGCCGGCGCGTTCCCCGCCGGGCAGGCGGAAGGGACGGAAGCTCGCTACGCGGCGCCACGCACCCGGGCGGCCGAGGAACGCCTCGCCGCCCCACAGGGTGCCGTCACCGCCATAGCCCACGCCGTCCCAGGCGAACACCAGCAGGGGCCCGCTTTCCCGCGTCTCTGCCGCCAGCGCCGCGGCATGGGCGTGGTGGTGCAGGACCTCCTGCAGCGGCAGGCCCTGGCGGCGCGCCCAGCGCGCGGTGGCGTAGCCGGGATGGGCGTCGCATACCAGCGCCTCCGCACGCACGCCGTACAGCGCCTGCAAGTCGGCCGCGACCTGCTCGAAGACCTCCATGCTGCGCTCCGAGCCCATGTCGCCGATGTGCGGCGAGACCACGCAGCGGTCTTCCCAGGCGAGCGCGATGGTGTTTTTCATGTGCGCGCCCACGGCCAGCGTCGGCCGCGGCACCGGGACCGCCAGGTCGATTTCTGCCGGGGCGCCGCCGCGCCCGATGCGCAGCGGGCGCAGGGTGCCTGCATTGCGCCGCCAGACCGGATCGTCGGCAGGACGGACGATGGGGCGGTCGTGGTGCAGGCAGCCCTCGACGAGGTGCGCCAGCCTCTCTTCCACTTCCTCGCCGCAGGTCAGCACGGGCTCGCCGCTGATGTTGGCCGAGGTGGCCACCAGCGGCCGTCCGAGCGCATCGAGCAGCAGGGCGTGCAGCGGACTGTAAGGCAGCATGATGCCGAGTTCCGCCAGGCCGGGCGCGAGCGCCTCCGACAGGACGCCGTGGCGCCGCGCCACCAGCACGATGGGTCGCTGGGGGGAGAGCAACAGTGCCGCCTCTTCCTCGGTCGGGACCGCGGCCTCGCGCACCCGGTCGAGCCCGTCGGAGCCCGCCAGCGGGAACATCACGGCCAGCGGCTTGGTAGGCCGGGGCTTGAGCCGGCGCAGTCGCGCGATGGCCGCATCATTGGCGGCATCGCATACCAGGTGATAGCCGCCGATGCCTTTCACCGCGACCAGGCGCCCGGCGGCGACCGCCGCGATGCAGGCCGCGAGCGCCTCGTCGCCCTGCAACGCTGTCGTCTCGCCCGGGCCGGACCAGCTGAGCCGGGGACCGCACACCGGGCAGGCCACGGGCTCGGCATGGAAGCGCCGGTCGGCGGGGTCGCGGTACTCGGCCAGGCAGGCCGCGCACAGCGGAAAAGCGTCCATCGAGGTGTTGGGCCGGTCATAGGGCAGGGCGCGGATGATGGTGTAGCGCGGCCCGCACTGGGTGCAGTTGATGAAGGGGTAGCGGAAGCGCCGGTCATCCGGGTCGTGCAACTCCGCCAGGCAGTCGTCGCAGGCGAAATAGTCCGGCGGTACGAAGATGCGGGGCGTCGCCCCCGCCGCGCTCGGCAGGATGGTGAAGTCTGCGGGGGGCTCGCCTTGCCAGGGCTCGCTGTGGCGGATGTGCGGCGCGGCGATGGCGGGCGCTGCGCTCACCACCTCGCGGGTGAAGTCCGCCACCGCCTGCGCGCGCCCGCACACCAGCACCTCGACCTCGCCTACGGTGTTGCGCGCCCAGCCCGTCAAGGCATGCCGCCGCGCGAGCCGGTACAGGAAGGGGCGGAAGCCGACGCCCTGGACCTGGCCGGTGATCCAGAGACGGCGGCCGGCGCTCAGGCCACCTCCCGCGTCCGGATGCCGTTCGACCACCAGATCCTGCATGCGCCCTCGTCGGAAACCATGCACGGGCCGACCGGCGTGCGCGGCGTGCAGGCGCTGCCGTAGATGCGGCACTGGTTCGGGTAGATCTTGCCCAGCACCACGCTCGCGCAGTCGCAGCCCTTGGGCATGAGCCCGGCGCGCTTGCGGTCGTGGGCGCCGTAGTCGGGGAAGTGCTGGCGCGCGTCGCGCGCCGCCAGGTGCGGCCGCAAGCCGTAGCCCGAGGCAGGGATAGCGCCGATGCCGCGCCAGGAGGCGTCGATCACTTCCATGGTCTCGTCCAGGAAGCGTCGTGCGGTCGGGTTACCGCCCGGCCGGGCCACCTCCGGATAGCAGTTGTCGAGGAAGCACTTGCCCTCGACGAGCTGGCGCAGCACGGAATAGGTGGCGGCGAGGAGGCTCTCGGGGTGGAAACCCGCCACGGCGGCGGGCAGCTTGTGTTCGTCGACCACGAACTCCCATTCCTCCGGCCCCATCACGGTGGCGACGTGGCCCGGGGCGATGAGGGCGTCGAAGCCGCGGTCCTCGGATTCCAGCAGCAGCGCCACGGCGGGCCAGGTGCGGCGGCCGGCCAGCAGCACCATGAGGTTGTCGGGCGCGTCGGCAGCCAGCATGGCGGCGACCGGCGCCGTGGTGGTCTCGAAGCCGGCGGCGAAAAACACCACGCGCCGGCCCGGGTTGTCCCTGGCGATCTCGACCGCTTCCATGGGCGAAGCCACGGGGCGTACGTCGCCGCCGGCCGCCTTGGCCTGCTCCAGGCTGCGCGTCTCCTTGAGCGGCAGGTTGACCGGCACCCGCAGCATGTCGCCGAAGCTGACCACGATCACCTCGGGGTCGTGCAGCGCGATCTGCATGGCGTGGTAGACGTCTTCCTCCGGGCACACGCAAACCGGGCAGCCGGGTCCGGGGATCAGCTCCACCTGCGGCGGCAGCGCGCCGCGCAGGCCGGCCATGGAGATGGAGCGCTCGTGGCCGCCGCACACGTTCATCACGCGCACGCGCTCCGGCAGGGGCAGGGCGCGGATGCGCTCGAGCCACTCCCGCGCCGTGGCGCTCATGAGCGCGCGCCCCCGGTCACGGGTTCGCCGTGGTGATGCTCGTGGTGGTGCTCATGCTTGTGCTCATGC
>CAYPTW010000017.1:0-32239 GCA_964413755.1 uncultured Thioalkalivibrio sp.
CCTCGAGAAAGGCGAAGAACTCCACGCACACCCACGAGCCGGCGAAATAGGCCGCAAGGTACTGCGGTACCCGGCGTTCCAGCATTTCCTTCGTAATGCCCTTGCTCATCGGGGCTCCCCCTGGGCCGGGAATGGCTCGATCAAGTACACAATTCGACGCATAGCGGCCTGGTCGATTCCGTCTGCCGCAGTTCCGTTATCTTACAAGCAGGCACCGCGTTGCAGCGGTCGGGTGCTGCCCCCGCGTTGATTCCGCCCTGTTCACCGGCCATGCGGCCGCTCACAGCATAACGCGAGTCACGCAAGTAACAGGTAGGCCACCGTGCCGGCATACAGCACCAGCACGATCGATCCTTCGAAGCCGATGTTGGCAATGCCGCGCTCCTGGCGCCGCAACAGCCCCATCAGCAGTACGGCCGTCATCAGGATCGTCACCGCGATAAGGAACATGACCTGGCCGGAAACAGCGTGGTAGACGGATCCTTCGCGATAGGCGAGGTCGCTCAGAGGAATGAGCATGGCATCGAAGGCGTTGCCTCCGATGACGCTGCTGACCGCCAGCGTGAGCGCGCCCCGCCGCACGGCGGCGACGGAGGTGACCAGTTCCCCGCAGGAGGTGGTGAATCCCGTGAACACCACGCCGACAAGGCTGCCCGAAAAGCCTGTCTGCTCCACCAGCGCGATGCCGCTGCGCGCGACGATGTAGCCGGCACCGACCACCAGGACGGCGCCGCAGACGAACTGCGCGGCCAGGCCGGCGAGCGACGCCTTCGTGTTGTCGGAGTCCGGCTCGTCGGTAACCGTCTCCGCCGTCCTCGAGGGGCGCCACCCCGGATGCTCGCGGTTGCGCGCGGCCATGCGCTGCACCAGCACGTACACGAGAAAAATCACCGGCGTCGCAGGGTGCACCGCCATGAATCCGATCTCCGGCATCGTCGCCGCCAAGAGCGGAATGGCAAGCATGACGAGCAGGAGCGTGGCGCTGAACATGTTCGTCAGGGACGCTGCCGCGTGCTCGAGATTGGCGCGACGGTAGGTGAGATCCGCCACCACCAGGAACACCGTCTGCACCGCGATGCCGCCGAGCGCATTGCTCACGGCGATCTCCGCGTGCCCCGCCATCCCAGCAGAAACCGACACGACGATATCCGGCAGGGATGTCGTCGCGCCAAGAAACAGGCCGCCGCTGACGGCCTCGCCGAGGCGCGTGCGATCCGCCAGCCGATCGACGAGGCCGGTCAGCCAGGTGCCCGCAACGGCAATCACCAGGCCCGAGGCGACGAACAAGGCGCCGATCCAGGGGAGCGTCAGCTCCTGCACTGCAAATACCTGCATCTGCCCGGCCGGACAAAGTAGCTCACGCAAGCGGCCTTTCGCATGCCGCGGTCCCGCGCACGAGACGGGATCACCAGACCCAGAGCCAGGTGGCCGCGAGCCCGCCGAGGGCGCAGCCGAGCAACGGCAGCCCCACCCGCCGGCCGATGCGGCGGCCGCCGATGAAGGTGGCCATGCCGCACTTGACGAGGCTGTTCACGGCGGCGGCGATGACGATGCCGGTCACGGCCACGCGCCACACCAGGTCGTCCTGGCTCATGCGCGCCAGCGACAGGGTGATGGCGTCCACGTCCGCAACCCCGGAAGCTGCGGCCAGCGCGAGCACTCCCGCCTCGCCGAACCAGTGCCGCAGGGCTTTGCCGAGCAGCATGACGAGCGCCAGCAGCAAGCCGAAGCCGAGCGCGGTCTTCAGTTCCAGCGGATTCTTCAGCAATGCCTCGGAGTCCAGGTCATGGCTGGATGAGCCGCGCCAGTAAACGAGCGCCGGGCCGTAAGCCAGCAGCGCCATGACCGCGGCGGGCAGCACCAGGAGCTGGAACAGGCCGGGATTGAGCACGCTGGCAACCAGCAGCATGCGCGGGAACATGGTCCCGCAGGCGAGCAGGATGCCCGTGGCCAGCATCGGCGCTGCCGCCGCCTTGCGCCTGCACATGCGCGAGAAATGCAGCGTCACGGCGGTCGAGGACGCCAGCCCGCCGAACAGCCCGGTGAACACGGTGCCGCGGCGCGGACCGGCGATCTTGATGGCGAAGTACCCGGCGAAGGAGATCGTCGCGATCAGCACCACCATCCACCAGATGGCGTAGGGGTTCAGGGCCTGCCACGGACCGAAGCCCTGGTTGGGCAACACGGGCAACAGGACGACGGAGATCAGCAGCAGCTTGATGCCCGCCTGCAGCTCGCTTGCCTCGAGCCCGCTCACCCAGCGGTGCAACACCGGCTTGTAGCTCAACAGCAGGGTCGTCACGACCCCGGCCGCGGCGGCCAGCGCGACCTCACCCGTGGCCGCCAGCGCGCCGAAGGCGAAAGTGAGCAGCCCCGCGACCAGGCTGGTGATGCCCACGTCGTCGTCGCCCTGCTGCTGGTTGACCACGTAGATGGCCGCCAGGGCGCCGGCCAGGCCGATGAATGCGACCCCCAGCACCAGCGCCCCATGCCGCTCCGCGAGCAACGCCAGGACGCCGCCGAGCAGGCCGATCAACCCGTAGGTGCGGACCCCGGCGATGCGCCGGCCTTCGCCAGCCTCGCGCTCGTGCCAGCCGCGCTCGACGCCGATCAGCAGGCCGATCGCCAGCGCCACGCCGAGGTAGTAGAAGGAAAGCTGTGCCTCGCTCATGCCCTAAATATAGTCGCCGCACGCGCTCGAGTAGGGGTTGTTGCGACTGCCGGAAAGTCCCGCTGCGCAGGTAACATCCTGCCACGGCCTGGGGTTTCGCGCCGGTTTGCGCTGGTGCGGCGCCAGGAAACCAACTCGGCCGAAGGTTTCGTGTCGATGGCTTGGACACTGGGTAACCGGCTGCTTTTTGCGGCCATCTTCATTTCGGGCGCCTCCGCCCTGATCTACCAGCTGATCTGGGTGCGGTTGCTGGGCCTGGTCTTCGGCGTCAGCAGCTTCGCCGTCGCCACGGTGGTCGCCGTATTCCTGCTGGGCCTGGGCCTGGGCAGCTATTTCTTCGGCCGCTGGTCGGAACGCACGCGCGATCCACTGCGCGTTTACCTGTACGTGGAACTCGGCATCGCGGCAACCTCGGTCCTCGCCTACCTGGTGATCGAGGCGCTGCCGGTCTACCGCTACCTCTACGAGTACGCCTACAACAACCTCGGCTTCTACGGGCTCTCAGTCGCGCGCCTCCTGCTGTCGACGCTGGTGCTGCTGCCGCCGGTGTTCCTGATCGGCGGCACCATGCCGCTGCTCGCCAAGTACTTCCTGCGCAACCCCGAGAACCTCGGCTCCAGCTTCAGCAAGCTCTACTATCTCAACACCCTCGGCGCCTCCGCCGGCGTGCTGCTCACCGGCTTCGTCTTCGTGCGCCTCTTCGGCGTCATCGGCACGCTGATGATCGCGGTCGGCGGCAACCTGCTGGTGGCACTGATCGTGTCGCTGAGCAAGCGCAGCGCCAAGGCTGCGCAACCGGCACCAGCCGGCCGGGCGCCCTATTCCTACATGCTGGTCTTCCTCTTTCTCACCGGGTTCATCAGCCTCGGCTACGAGATGCTGTGGGTGCGTATCCTTTCCACCTACGGGCTGTCGACCTCGCAGGCCTTCGCCCTCATCCTCGCCGGGTTCCTGCTCGGCTTCTCGGTCGGCGCCTGGTTCGTTGCGCGCAGCGTGGACCGGCGCCGGGATCTCGAGTCCTGGTTCAGCGCCATCTGCATCGTCACGGCACTCAGTGGTGCGGTCGTGCTGCTGATATTCCGCCAGTTCGAGCAGCTGACCGTGCTGCTGGCGGATGCGACGCCGGCCGGCCAGCTGACCCTGGGCATGGCCCTGGCATTCACGGTCTCGTTCATCCCCGCCGTGTTCATGGGCATCCTGTTCCCGCTGGGCGTGCGCATCTATGCCCACGACGTGGACCACATCGGCGCCAAGGCCGGCAACACGTTTTTTTCCAACACGCTCGGCTGCGTGCTGGGCAGCCTGCTCACCGGCTTCGTGCTGATCCCCTTCGTGGGGATGTGGAACACCACGCTGATCCTCATCAACCTCAGCCTGCTGATCGCCGTGGCCTTCCTGCTGCGCGGCCGCCGGCCCGCCAGGACGCAATGGGTGGCCGTGGTCGTGGTCGCCGTGGTCGCCAACATGCTGGTGTTCACGGACAGCAAGACTTTCCACGCCGAACTCAAGGGCCGTGACCTGCGCACCGAGGCCGCGGGCTTCGACGTCATCTACTATGCCGAGGGCCTGTCCGGCACCGTCACGGCCGTCGAGCGTGAGAACTATCGCGGGCTGTTCGTCGACGGCCAGAACGTCTCCGGCACCGACCCGGTGCTGCTGGCCGACTCGAAGATGCTGGCCCACGTGCCGCTGCTGCTGGCCGAGGACCCGGACTCCGCGCTCACCGTGGGCTACGGCACCGGGACCACTTCGGGCAGCATGCTGCTGCACGACATCGACGTGTACGCGGTGGAGATCGAGCAGAAGATCATCGAGGCAGCGCCGCTGTTCAGCGATGTGAACTACGACTCCTACGCCGACCCGAGTATCGAGATCGTCCTGGACGACGCACGCAATTTCATCGCCACGACGAAGAAGGAGTTCTCCGTCATCGTCACCGACGTGACCAACCTGAAGTACAAGCGCAATCCCTATCTCTACACGCAGGAGTACTTCGAGATCATGCGCGACGCGCTGAGCACGGAAGGCGTCGCCGCAGCATGGCTCCCGGTGGGCGGGCTGTCATTCAACGACCTGCGCACGCTGATCGCCACTTTCGACAATGTCTTCCCGCACACCACGGTGTGGTACTTCACGCAGTTCCCCACCCATTTCATCATCCTGGTAGGCACGCCGGAGCCGACGCTGGTGAACCTGGACGAACTGCGGCAGAGAATGGGCGAGGTGGAAGGCGACCTGCGCAGCCTCAGCGTCGACAACGTCTACGAGCTCGCCAGCATGCTGCTGCTGGGCGAGAGCGACGTCGATGCGCTGGTCGCGGGCGCACCGATCCACACCGACAACCGCCCGATCCTCGAGTACTCGGACATGGCCCTCTACAACGTGGAGGACGTGGCGCCCAATCTCGGCCGCCTGCTCGAATTCCAGCAGGAAGACCTGCTCGAGTACTTCAGCGGCGACGAGCCCCAGCTTGCGGAGCTCGAGGCGCACTTCGAGCTGTATACCGGCTACTACCTCGACTACGTCCGGTTGTACGAGCAGCAGCGCCGGAACTGACCGCCGCGGAGCCGAGCCGGGCAGGCGCAGTTTCTGTCGGTTACTTCTCACTACTCGCTGGCCGAAAACGGCTAGACTGCGCGGTCTTTTTACGCTTGGGAACGTCGCCCGGATCTGCCGCCTTGTTGCCCGCCGCCTTCGCCATCTGCTTGCTCTCGATCGCCTACCCGGCCCTCGCTGCGGGGGCTGACGCGACCCTGGCGCCCGCGTCGCGCGAAGCCGCCGTGATGGCTGCGCGCGCCGGCCGCTTCGAGACCGCGATCGCGACCCTGCGCAGGCTGCACGCCGCTGCACCTGCCGACCGCGGCATCCAGGCGGACCTGGTGACCGTGCTGGAGTGGGCGGGGCGGCCCGCGGAAACGGTAGCGGCGGCCACAGGCCTCGAGGCGGCGACGCTGCCCGACTACGCCCTGCTCGCGTGGGCGCGCTCATTGCGTGCCACCGGTGATGCCGCCGGCACGGTGGCGCTGCTGGCGCCCGAACTCGAGCGCCGGCAGCGCAACCCTGACATCGGCGTCCTGCATGCGCTGGCGCTGAGTGATCTCGGCCGCGACGCGGAGGCCGCCACGCAGCTGGAGGCGCTGCGCCGGGCGCTGCCCGACGATATCGAGGCGGCGGCCGCCACCGCCTACGTGCAGCGGCGCCTCGGGCGCCCGGCCCTGGCCCTGGCGGCGGCGACGGACGCACTCAGGCTCGACCCGCATCACCGCGAGGCCGGGCGCCAGCAGGTATTCGCCCTGGCCGACCTCGGCGCCGCCGGGCAGGCGTGGCGACTGGCACAGGAACGGCCCGGCTTGCTGGCACCGGCCGAGCATCACGGCCTGCAGCTGGCGCGCGCAGCCCAGTTCGTGCGCTGGGGGACGCTCGCCCCGGAGCACAGCGCCAAGAGAGAGATCGACGTAGCCACAGCGTTGCTGCTGCTGGACGAGGTGCGGAGTGCACCGGACGTGCGCCCGGACCAGGCACGGCGCGCCGAACTCGACCGCATTGCGGCGCTGAGGGTGGCCGGGCGCATGGACGACGTCATCGCCGCCTACGCGGGCCTGTCCGGAGAAGTGCCGGCGTATGTGCACCAGGCCGCCGCCGACGCATTTCTCGCCAGGCGCGAGCCGGAGCGCGCCGTGGCGCTCTACGAGCAGGCGCTGCAGGCCGAACCGGGGCTCGTCGAGGCGCAGTTCGGCCTGGTGTTCGCCCTGGTCGAATCCGAGCGCCATGCCGAGGCCATCGCGCTGCTGGACCGCATGGCTGCTGCGCAGCCCGCCTGGCTCGATCAACAGCCGGGCGAGGGCCCGAACTGGCAACGCCTGCGCGTCGACCTGCTGGGTGCGATGGTCCGCGCCTACGCCAACCAGCCGGCGCAGGCCCAGGAACGCCTCGAGGCGCTGCTCGTCGCTGCGCCCGCCAGCGCCCAGGTGCGCCGCGAGCTCGCCACCGTGTACCGCTGGCGCGGCTGGCCCGAGCGCGCGCTGGAGCAGGTCGAGCTGGCGCAGGCTTACGAACCCGAGGTGCTCGGGGGGCGGATCGAACATGCGCTTACGCTCGCGGCGCTGGAACGCTTCGCCACCGCGGACGCCCACTTCAGCGCACTGGCGGCGGAATTTCCCGGTGAAGCCGCGGTGGCGCGCGAGCTGGCGCGCTGGCGCGACCGGCAGCGCTGGTGGCTCGGCGTGGAGGCGGGCTACGGCGAGAGCGACGGCTTTGCGGATTTCGGCTCGCGCGAGCGCCACCTGCGCACACGGGTCGCGGGGCCATGGTTGGCCGACTGGTGGCGCCCCTACGGGTTCCAGGACTGGACCTCCGGGCGCTATCCGGAAGGCGAGCGCACCTGGCGCCGGGCGGGGATCGGCCTCGACTGGCGGCGCGAGCGCCGGCATGCCTACTTGGAGATCAGTCGCAGCCTGTCCGGCGATGCGGAAGTCGGGCTGACCGGCGGCTTCGACTGGCATCTCGATGATCACTGGAGTTTCGCCACGCGATACGAGAGCTTTTCCCTGGACGCGCCGCTGCGCGCCCGCGCCGAAGGCCTCAGCGGCCGCAAGCTCGAGGCCGCCGCACGCTGGCAGGCACATGAATCGCTGGATGCGCGTGCCAGCCTCAGCCGCCTGGCGCTCTCCGACGGCAACGTGCGCCTGGCGCTGTTGCTGTCCTCCGACCATCGCCTGCGCGCCGACGCGAAACATGTCACCAGCGGACGGGGAGAGCTCTACCTGTCCCGCGCCAGCCAGGCGGGCGGCCTGTACTTCAACCCGTCGCGCGACGCCTACCTCGGCTACGGCCTGCAACACGACTGGCTCACCTGGCGCGACTACGAGCGGGCGTTCACCCAGCGCTTTGCCGTCACGGGCGGCTTTTACTGGCAGGAGGACTTCGGCAGCGATCCCACGGGCGCGCTGCGCTACGAGCACCTGTGGCAGCTCGACCGGAGCTGGCGCCTGCGCTACGGCGTGGGCTTCGCCAGCCGCGTCTACGATGGCAGCCGCGAACGCCAATGGGACTTCGTGCTGGCGCTGGAGGGCTATCTCTGATGCGCCGCGTCTCCCGCATTTCCCTGGCGCTGGCCTGGCTGGTGCTGATCACGCAGGTACCCGCCGCCGCTGCGACCGGGGAGTGGGTGGCCGTGAGCTGGCACGACGTGCGCGACCAGGTGGCCCGCGAGGTGGATGCCGACGCCTTCGCCGTCTCCACCGGCGACCTGGCGGCACAGTTCGAATGGCTGCAACGCGAAGGCTGGCAACCGGTCAGCCTGCAGCAGATCATCGACGCCCGCGAGGGCCGTGCGACGCTGCCGCCAAAGGCGGTGCTGCTGAGCTTCGACGACGGCCTGGCGAGTCTTTACACGCGCGTGTTCCCCTTGCTGCAGGCCTTCGGCTACCCGGCCGTGGTCGCCATCAACACCGGCTGGCTGGAGGCCGTCGCCGCCGGGGCGACCGTGCCCTACGAGAACCGGCTGCGCGCTGCCGACGGCTTTGTCACCTGGCGCCAGCTGCGCGAGATGGTGGACTCCGGACTGGTGGAAATCGCCAGCCACACGCATGACCTGCATCGCGGCATCCTCGGCAATCCGCAGGGCAACCAGCAGCCGGCGGTGACCACCGCGGCCTGGCTGCCGCAGCAGGAACGCTACGAAACGGACGCCGAGCGCGCGCAGCGCTTGCGGCAAGACCTCGCGCGCAGCATCGCCGTCATCACCCGCGAGACGGGACGCGCGCCCCGCGCCATTGCCTGGCCCTATGGCGAGTACGACGCCCTGGCCGAGTCGGTCGCCGCGCAGCTGGGCCTGCACGTCTCGTTCGGGCTCACCACGGGGGTCAACCGCAGCGACCGCCTGCAGGGGCTCAACCGCTTGCTCATCACCGGCAACCCGGGGCTGGAGCGCTTCGCGCTGAACCTGCCGCAGCGCCCGACGCGCAGCATCCAGCGCGTGGCCCAGGTCGATCTCGACTATGTCTTCGACCCGGACCCGGCGCAGCAGGAGCGTAACCTCGACGCGCTGGTGGAGCGCATGCACGCGCTGGAGATCACCACCGTCTACCTGCAGGCCTTTGCCGATCCGGACGGCGACGGGCTGGCGCGGGAGCTGTACTTCCCCAACCGTCACCTGCCGATGCGCGCCGACCTGTTCAACCGCGTCGCCTGGCAGCTGCGCACCCGGGCCGGCGTCGCGGTCTACGCCTGGCTGCCCGTGCTGGCATTCGCGCCGCCAGACGAGGAACTCGCAGCGGCGCTGTCCGTGCGTCGCCACCTGCCCGAGGGCGGCACGGCCCCGGCCGGCTTCGATCATCCGCGCCTGAGCCCCTTCCTGCCCGAAGCGCGTGCGCTGGTCGGCGAGATCTACGCGGACCTGGCCCGGCACGCCCACATTGCCGGCGTGCTGTTCCACGACGACGCCTTCCTCGCCGCCGACGAGGATGCTGCCGCCTGCCTGGCGACTGCCAGCTGGCCGGGCGGGCGTCCGCTGCCGCAGGACTGCACGCAACTGACGCCGGCCGACAAGACCGCCGCGCTGGTCGACTTCACGCTGGAACTGGCCGCGCGCGTGCGCCACTACCGGCCCGCAATCCGCACGGCACGCAGCCTGTACGCGCGGGCGGTGTTCGACCCTGCGGCCGAGGCCCGTTTCAGCCAGTCGCTGGACGCTTTTCTCGCGGCCTACGACCACCCGGTGTTGATGGCCATGCCGGGGCTCGACCAGGTCGAGGGCGACCCGTTGCCGTGGTTGCTGTCGCTGGTCGATGCAGTCGCGGCGCAACCTGCCGGCCTCGACAAGAGCCTCGACAAGACGATATTCCAGCTGCAGGCGAGGGACTGGCGCGAGGAACGCTGGCTGGACGCCCGCACCCTGCGGGCACAGATGCATGCACTGGTGCGCGCCGGCGCCGTCAACCTCGCCTACTACCCGGATGATTTCGTACGCGGGCGGCCGGCGCGCGAGCCGCTGTTCCAGGGCCTGTCGAAGCGCAGCTTCCCCTACCGGGAGGTACGCTGATGTTGAGCTGGGGAGAAGCCACGGGCCCGCTGGCGGTGATGTTCAACTTCGCCTTCTTCTTCCCGCTGTTCATGGCGTGGATCTGGATCACGGCCGGCCTCTGGTACCACTTCCACTGGGAGCGCAAGTCGCAGGGCGGACCCGAGTCGCCACCGCCGCTGCCGGAGAGCCCGCCCTGCTCGATCCTCGTGCCCTGCTTCAACGAGTCCCAGAACGTGCGCGAGACCATGCAGTGGCTGGCGCAGACCGAATACCCGGACTTCGAGATCATCGCCATCAACGACGGCAGCAGCGACGACACCGGCGCGCTGCTCGACGAACTGGCAGCGGAGATCCCGCAGCTGCGCGTGATTCACTTCGCCTCCAACCAGGGCAAGGCGATGGCGCTGCGCATGGGCGCGCTGGCGGCGCGCAGCGAGTACCTGGTGTGCATCGACGGCGACGCCGTGCTGCATCCCTGCGCCGTGCACTGGCTGATGCACCACCTGCTCTCGGGGCCGCGTGTCGGCGCGGTCACCGGCAATCCCTGCATTCGCAACCGCTCGACGTTGCTCGGGCGACTGCAGGTCGGCGAGTTCTCCTCGATCATCGGCCTGATCAAGCGCGCGCAGCGCATCTACGGCCGCATCTTCACCGTCTCCGGCGTGGTTTCCGCCTTCCGCAAGGCGGCCCTGCAGCGCAACAGCTACTGGAACACCGACATGGTCACGGAGGACATCGACCTCACGTGGCTGATCCAGGCGGATCACTGGGACGTGCGCTACGAGCCGAACGCGCTGTGCTGGATCTGGATGCCGGAGACCCTGCGCGGGCTGTGGAAACAACGCCTGCGCTGGGCGCAGGGCGGCGTCGAGGTGCTGCGCCGCTATGCCGGGCGCGTACTGTCCTGGCGCCGGCGGCGCATGTGGGGACTGCTCGCCGAGTACTCCCTCAGCGTCGTCTGGGCCTACACCATGGCTCTCATTTTCCTGCTCTACTTCCTCGGGCTGTTCATTACGCTGCCGCCGGCCCTGACCGTGACCACCGTGCTGCCGCGCTGGAACGGCGTGATCCTCGGCTGCACCTGCCTGGTGCAGTTCGGCGTGAGCATGATGATGGACAGCCGCTACGAGAAAGGACTATGGCGTGATTACTTCTGGGTGATCTGGTACCCGCTGGCGTTCTGGATGCTCAGCATGGCGACTACCGTCGTGGCCGTGCCGAAAGCCTTGCTCAAGCGCCGCGGTGCGCGTGCGGTGTGGGTCAGCCCGGACCGGGGGCTGCGGCCATGACCACGCCCAGGCCGCTGCGCCACCCGGAAATTCTCTACCGGCCCGAGCTGCAGTCGGCCGGCCAGCGCACCTTGTACTCGGTGCTGACACTGATCGCCTGGACCGTGTGGCTGTACCTGTTCGTGCCGCTGCTCAGCCTCTTCGCGTGGTGGTTCGGCATCGAGGCCTTCTCGCTCTACCTGCTGGAACCGGCCGACCGCAGCGACCTGTTGACGCTGCTGACCTACGCCGGCGTGGTGGTGCTCAGCGCAGTGGTGATCGTGGCCTGGTCCATCTACAACCTGCGTCGCTACGGCGGCCTGGACCGGCGCAAGCCCATCCCCCCCGTGAGCGACGAGGAACTGCGCGCGCGCCACGACATCGATGCCGCGACCCTCGCCGCCTTGCGCGAGCAGCGGCGCGTCGTGCTGCACCTGGATCCGGCGATCAGCATCGAGCCGCCCGCGGACTGAGGGTTCCGACGCGCGCCGGGGACCGGCCCCTGCTAGGCCTCGGGGATACGCAGCACCTGGCCGGGATAGATCCGGTCCGGGTCCTTCAGCATCGGCTTGTTGGCCTCGAAGATCACCGGGTACTTGCTGGCGCTGCCGTAGAACTCGCGCGCAATCTTGCCCAGGGTGTCGCCCGACTTCACGGTGTAGAAGCGCGACGACGGCTGCTCATCGCTCTCCGGCTCCGGCGCTTCCTCGACCGCAGCGGGCGCCGCCTCGGCTGCCGCCGCAGGCTGGCGTACCGGCGGCGTGCCGACCTTGAGCCGGTCGTCCACCTTCTCCACGCCCTTGACGTTGCCGGCAGCCAGGATGGCCTTCTCCTTGTCCTGCAGGGTCTCGGCCCAGCCGATCAGCGACACCATCTTGTCCTTCTGGTGCGCGACGACGGAAAAGGCCTTCAGCTTCAGCCCGAGTCCCGTGATGTGCTCACGGATCTGGTTTTCGTCCAGCGTGCTGCCGCCGAACAGCTTGTCACCGGCATCGGCAATGAAATTGAAAAGTCCCATGTTCGTTGTTCTCCTTGTGCCTGATCGCTGTAGCTTGATCTAGTCTGCGCGCGCGGCGCTTTCGTTGAAAATCGGCATGCCGTAAGCGGCGAAGAAATCCCGCACCTCCGCCAGCGGCGTGCGGTGCGCGAGGGTCGTCTGCTTGATCGCGTTGTCCCAGGCGTGGGCCAGCTGGGCCGCGGCCGGCGGCCAGAAGTTCACCGCCGTGATCTCGTCCCACCAGGCATCGAAATCCCCCGCCTGCATGGCGCGGCTCGCATAGTTGCCGGACGTCCACTGCGCGAAGGTCGGCACCTGCGCATAGGTCGCATACATTGCGTCGAGCCCCTTGGCCTGCTCCGCGGACGGCTGCTGGGCGCGCATGCGCTCGTAGGCCTCGCGCAATTCCTCGCCGGCGCGATCGAACAACCGGTTGCCGTATTTCGCCAGCAGGTATCGCTCCCGGCCCCAGTCGGCCTCCTGGATCGCGGCGCTGCGCTCCAGGCCGCCTCGCAGTATCGGCAGCCACTCCTCGGCGACGTTGGACACCACCACGCTGGGGATGCAGGTCACCATGGCGAAGCGGCGCAGGCCCTGCCCGGGCTGCAGCGCGAACGCCTGCGCGAGGATCGCTGCCAGCTGGTCGTTCGAGTCGTCCGCGCCCAGGTCCACCTGCCCGAGGGCATAGTCCTCGCCGCCGAGGAAGTGCATCCAGCGATAGAACACCTCCGCCTGGTCGGGCCGCCCGGTATCGCGCAGGCCGAGGCAGCTCACGGTGGGCCCGTTGGGGTTGAAGATGCTCCAGCTGAGCCAGATCCGGCCCGGCCTCTTGAGCCAGCGCGCAGCGCTGCGCTGCAGGGGGACTACTGTATGCATCGGCGTATTGTGGCAGCCTTGTGCGCACGCCGCGACCCCGAATGGGGGCCGCGCTTGCCGAGGGGGAGGAGTGCCGCATGGCAGAGCAGGACTCGACGGAAGTCGAACCGCAGACGCAGGAATCGCGCGCCGAGCTGGCGCGGCTGCGCGATCGTACCGACGAGCTCGAGCTGATCATCTCGAGCTTGACCACCGTCGCCCTGTTCACCCTGCCCGGCTGGCTGTTCGAGCGCTTCGCCGACGCATACATGCACCTGTCCGTGGCGCTCGCGGTCAGCAGCTCGACCGTCGTCATCATGCTCTCGGGCCTGTGCTACGGCCTCGGCGCCTGTTTCCTGCTGCACCTGCTGACGCGAGCCTACTGGGTCGGCCTCATCGGCCTGCGCGCGGTGTTCCCGCACGGTATCGACTGGAGCCGCACACCGGGCATCGGCCCGCTTACTCGCGCGCGCTACCAGCGCCGGCTGCCCGACCTCAGGACTGCGATCGAACGGTCCGATCGCCTCGCCTCCTCACTGTTCGCAGTCATCAGCGTGATCGCCCTGGGGATCGTGTGGATCGGCCTGCTGCTCGCCCTGGTGACGACGATAGGCGGGCTGGTCGGGGCGCGCTTCGGCGCCACCTCACAGGGCATCAACATCGCCGCGTTCGTGCTGGTCGGGCTGGCCGCAGGCACCGCGGGGCTGGTGTGGATCCTGGATGCCCTCGTCGCCTCCCGGGTGCCGACGCTGCAGCAGAAACCGTGGTTCCAGCGCCTGGTCAACTCGCTGAGCGCCGTGAACGGCTGGCTGATACCCCAGCGCATGGTGCTGCCCGTGCAGCTGACGCTGCAGAGCAACACCCGGCCGATCGTCGTCATGACGCTGCTCGTGCTGAGCGTGGCCGCCATCGTCGCCGTCGGCCAGTTCAGGTTCACCCGGTCGGTGGAGTTCACCGTGTCGGACCAGTTCCGCTATCTCACCGACGACCACATCAACGACAACGCTTTTCGCAGCAGCTACTACGAGGACATGCGGACCGGCAAGGACCGGCTGCGCGCGCGGCCGATGATCTCCTCGTTCGAGCAGCGCGGCAGCCACCTGCGCGTGTTCCTGCCGTACCAGCCCTTGCGCGACAACCTCCTGCTGGACCGGCTCTGCCCGGGTGAAGACGCGGGGCTCGGCGCCCCCTGCCTGGCGCGCATCTGGTCGGTGCGCCTGAACGGGGCGCCGATTGATCCAGGCACCCTGGTCGCCGCGGAGCGGATGGACCTGAATATGCGGGGACTGGTGGGGGTGGTATCGCTGCAGTCCCTGCAGCCGGGCCTGCACGTGTTGTCGGTGACCTGGAATCCCGCAGCGCAGCCGGATGATGCCCCGCTCGACGACCGCTACTCCGAGGCCCGGTTCGACTACGACATCCCCTTCCTGTTTGCACCGGAGTTCGAGCTCGGGCCGCCCTCAGGGACGGAAAGCGGCTCCAGCAGGGACGCGATGTGAAGTTAATTAATATTTACGTATTGACAAATATTTTTAACCTCGTGTAAAACTTGCTCACCATTCACTCTCCGTCGTCGGGGTCCGAGCATGTGTTACCGCGAGAAAATCGCCTGGCTGTCCCTGCTGGCCATGCTGGTCGCCTTCGGGCCCTACTTCGCCGTCGTCGCAATGTCCCCGCCGGACGACGCGCTGCCAAACCTGCGCCAGCTATGGCTGTTTGCCATCGCTGTGGCGGTTCAGGTCGGAATACTCGCCGCCGGTCACGCAATGTTCCGCCTGCGGACACCGGAGGACGCCCGGGAGCCGGCCGACGAGCGAGACCTGGCAATCCAGCGGCGCTCGATCGCTCTCGCCTACGGCACGCTGATTGCCGGCGTGATCATGGTCGCAATCATCATGCCCTTCTACGCCGGCGGCTGGGCCATCGTGAACGGGGCCATCTTCGCGATCGTCCTGGCCGAACTCGTGTCCTACGGCGTCACCGTGGTCGCCTACCGTCGTCAGTCGTGATGCAGGGCTCGATCACCAACCGCGTCCGCCTGCTGCGCTTCCAGCATGGTGAAATGACCCAGGCCGAGCTCGGCAAGCGCATCGGCGTGACGCGCCAGACCATCGCCGCCATCGAGGCCGGCAAGTACTCCCCGTCGCTGGAGGCCGCGTTCCGCATTGCCGCGGTATTCCAGGTACCGCTGGACGAGGTGTTCCAGTGGGCAGAGAGCGGGGAAACGGGGTCGACCTGACGCGCAAGGGCACCCGGGCAGGGCTGGTGCCGGCCCGTGCAGCGCGGCAAAGACCCCGACTCGGCGCAACGGCAGGGCCGTCGTGGCGGAACGCGCCTAATACTAAGTAGAAACCACAGCTTAGACCCGGCCTACCGCGGGGCGGGGGACCGACGCCTTTTTTGCTGCGCCGCACCAATGCGCAGTGCTTCCTTGACAAGGTCGGGCGCCTCTGGCATCCGTGGCCCCGCTGATAAAGGCAAACCCGTCGAAAGGCGGGGACGCAAAGCTACCGGTCTAAAGGCCCTCCGGGGCCCAGGACAGCGGGGTTGCCGGCCAAGGGAGACCACCCGGGCGTACCGCCCGGCCACGGTGAAGACACCGTCCCCCCCACCGTCCAACCTGCCGCAGCCGAAGGGAGATCCCCGTCGGCCTCAAGTTTGCGCCCCTGCCCGCCGACGTTACCAAGAGCGGGAGGTCGCGACATGGTTCGGGCAAATTCGAAAAAGCTGGGTATACCGGCACTGGTGGGATTCCTCTTGACGCTTGCCGCGTGCGGCGGGGGGGAAGAGACAAGCTCTTCGGCCGTCGTGGTCGAGGGTGATTTCCCTGTTGTTTTCGCCATGCGCCAGGTTTCGGCGCTGGGCAATCCCACCGACGGCGCCATGTTCGCGGCCGGCGGCGACCTGATGATGAAAGACCTGTCGTCGCCCACGGCGCCGCTGGTCAACCTCACCGGGGACTACACCCTGGGCGAGGGTGACGTTTCCGACCCGGAGGTCTCCTACGACGGCGAGCGGGTGCTGTTTTCCATGCGCGGGCCGAACGACCCGACCTGGAACGTCTACGAGCTCGACCTGCCGAGCCGCGTCCTCACCCGCATCATCGCCGACGACGCCACCGCCAATGCGGGCGATGACGTGGATCCGGCCTATCTCCCCGACGGCCGCATCGTGTTCAGCTCCAACCGGCAGGAGAAGTCCCGCCGGCTGCTGGCGGAACGCAACATCGAGCCTTACGCCTACCGCGACGAGTACGAGCGCGAGCGCGTGATCGCGCTGCACGTGATGGCAGCGGACGGCAGCGACATCCGGCAGATCTCCTTCAACCAGAGCCACGACCGCAACCCGACCGTGCTCAACACCGGCGAAATCCTGTTCGCCCGCTGGGACCACGTCGGCAATCGCAACCACTTCCCGCTGTTCATCACCAACCCGGACGGCACCAACATCTTCGTGCAGTACGGGGCGTTCAGCCCGGGCAACAGCTTCCTGCATCCGCGCGAGATGCCGGACGGCCGCGTCATGACCTCGCTGATGTCCTTGTCCGGGACGCGCGAAGGCGGCGCCCTGATGGCCGTGGACATCCGCAACTTCGCCGAGTCGGGCGAGCGGGTGCCGGGCGCGCCGGCCGACGCGGTGGCGCAGGAGCAGCTCACGCTGTTCCCCATCGATTTCGGTCGCGGCGTCTCCGAGTACGGTCGCTACACCACGCCGTATCCCCTGTGGGACGGCACCAACCGCGCCCTGGTGAGCTGGTCGCCGCTGCGCCCGGAGATGGAGTTCAACCCCGTCACCGGCCAGGAAGAGGAGGTCGAGGGCCCGCCGCTGTACGGCGTGTACATGTTCGACCTGGACACCAAGAGCCTGCGCCCCATCGCCCTGCCGCCGGAAGGCTGGGCCTACACCGACCCCGTCGCCGTGCAGTCGCGCCCGGTTCCCAACACCATCCCCGACAAGCCGCTCGACGCGGCGCTGGCGGCCGAAGGCGTCGGCATCCTGAACGTGAAGAGCGTGTACGACACCGACGGCCTCGGCCTGATGGGCGTCGGCATGCTGGTCGACGGCGAGACCATTCCGCTCACCTCGCCGCCGCCCGACGACACGCGCAGCCAGGTCGCCGACCTGCTCACCATGAAGGACCCGGCGTTGACCACGGCCGCGGAACGCCCGGCGCGCTTCGTGCGCGTCACGGAGGCTGTGCCGACGCCACCCGGCGTGTCGCGCGAGGCGATCGGCGAGACCGATCTCGAGATGCAGCAGATCCTCGGTTACGCCGAGATCGAGCCGGACGGTTCCTTCCGCATCAAGGTCCCCGCCGATACGCCGCTGGGCGTGGTGGCGGTGGATGAGCACGGGCGTGCCATCCAGGTGCATACCAACTGGCTGCAGGTCCGTCCGGGCGAAACCCGCACCTGCAACGGCTGTCACTCGCCGCGGCGCGGCAGCGCGCTGAACTCGGCGCCGATCGCCGGCTTCCACCCGAACGCAACCATGTCGGGCGCGCTCGGCGAGTCGATGGCCGAGACGCGTACCCGCCTCAACCCCGCCGCCATGGAGCTCAGCTTCGACCTGGTGTACGAGGACGTGTGGACCGACCCGGTCCAGGCCGGGCGTGCTCCGGATGCGCCGCTGGCGATCACCTATGACGGCCTGCCGCCGGAGGCGCCGGCGCCGGTCGCGGGCATCATCAACTACCCGGACCACATCCAGCCGCTGTGGGAAGCCGACCGCGGCGAATTCACCTGCATCGACTGTCACCTCAGCGACGACCCGGAGGACCCGATGTCCGCGGGCCTCGACCTGCGCAGCACGACTGCGGGCTCCGGACGACTCAAGTCCTACGAGGAGATCATGGTCGGCGACCCGGTCATCGACCCGGATACCGGCCTGCCGCAGCTGCGCATCATGCAGGACGGCTCGATCGAGATCGTGCGTACCGCCCCGCTGGTGAGCACCGGCGGCTCGCGCAACAGCGCGCGCAGTGCCGCGCTGATGGCGAAGCTGTTCGAGCAGCCCTTGCGCTCGGGCCGCGAACTCGCCAATCCGCCCACGGTGGACCACAGCGGCATGCTGAACGCGAGCGAGCTGCGCCTGGTGGCGGAGTGGATCGACCTCGGCGGCCAGTACTACAACGATCCCTTCGACGACGCCAACGAAGACGGCTTC
The DNA here is from genome assembly GCA_964413755.1 of uncultured Thioalkalivibrio sp. GTDB lineage: Bacteria > Pseudomonadota > Gammaproteobacteria > Steroidobacterales > XN24 > XN24. The sequence goes on from CAYPTW010000017.1 coordinate 17,982, forward strand.
CGCGCCTTGTCCGAGGTGCGTGGCGGGCTGCAGGGACTGTCCGAGCAGCTGTTCGCTGCCACGGTGCACCCGGTGCTGATGACGCAGTGTGCGGCCTGTCACCAGCCCTTCGGCAACACCGGTTCGCCGTCGACGCCGAACGAGCCGGTGAACGCCGGCTTCCGGACCTCGCGCTACGTGCTGACCGGCAACGTGGAGGGCGATTTCAACGCCTCCGTGTCGATGGTCTCCGACGTGTGCGATCCGGCGTCGAACTACCTGCTGCTGCGGCCGAGCTCGGTCGAGACGGACGACCCGCCGCACCCGCGCATCGGCGTGGACCCGGCGGTGCCGGGCTCCGGCACACCGGTGCTGGCGCCGGACAGCGCGGGCTGGCAGGCCATCCATGACTGGATCGCTGCCGGTAACTGCGAGATCTAGGCCGACCATGCGCAACTGGATGCAATATCCCCTGATCGTCTCCGCATGCGCCCTGCTGGGCGCATGCGGGGGCGACGTGGAGAACACCGAGGTGTCTGCCACCGGCGGCACCCTGTGCATCACCGACTTCGAGCAATGCATCAATCCCGTCTTCGACGCCGTCATCAACGGCCGCACCGGGCAGACCACCTGTGCGTCCAGCGGCTGCCACGATGTCGGCGCCGGCTCGGGCGGCGCGTTCAAGATCTTCCCCGGGGCGGAACCCGGCTCGGTCGAGATGATGGCGAACTTCTTCTCCGCCAAGGCCTTCTCCAATCTCGACAATCCGCCCCAGAGCAAGCTGCTGCTGGAACCGTTGCAGGGCGTGTTCTCCATCACCGGCACGCACACCGGCGGCGACATCTTCCCCAGCGTCGACGACGCCTGCTACCAGGCCATCCGCGAGTGGATCTCGGTGCGCGTCGAAGACGAGCAGGCCGCCAGCTGCGGTTTCTGCACACCCCCGAACCTGCCGGAATGCGGGTACTAGGCCATGGACCAGCGCACGCAAGGGGCTCTCGCAAGGCGGCGCCCGCTGGCGCTCGCGCTGCTCCTGCTGCTGTGGCTGCCGGCGAGCGCCGGCGCGGCTGACGAAAACCCCCTCTGGCTCACCGTCACGCAGGCCTACGCCGAGCTGCGTACCGGGCCGGGTCGCGGCTACCCCGTGTTCCACGTGGTGGAGCGCGGCGAGGAATTCCTGCCTTCGCGCCAGCGCACGGACTGGGTGCTGGTCGAAACGCGCGACGGCACGCGCGGCTGGATGCATCGCGCCACCGTCGAGCTGGGCGAGGGCCCCGGCGGCGAGCGCGTGCGCTTCGGCCGCGCCGGCATGGAAGACTGGCGGCAGCGGCGCTTCGAACTCGGTTTCGCCCTCGGGGATTTCGAGGGCGACCCGCTGTTCAGCTTCCGCGCCGGCTACCGGCTCGGCCGGCACTTCCTGGCCGAGGCCCAGCTGCTGCAGGCCGCCGGGAGTTTTTCCAGCACCCGCGCCTACCACGCCAACCTCCAGGTGCTGCCGTTTCCCGACAACCGTTATTCCCCGTTTTTCGGTATCGGCGCCGGGCGCCTCACCAACGAGCCGAAGAGCACCCTGGTGGACGACCTGAAGGTCAGCGAGTGGGCGGGGAACGCCGGTATCGGCGTGCGCGCCTGGCTCACCCGGCGCTTCCTGGTGCGGGGCGACCTGCGCCACTACGTGCTCACCCGCGACGTCAACAACAACGATGACTTCACCGAGATGTCGCTGGGCTTTTCGGTTTTCTTCTGAGGACGAGACATGACTCCCGCACTGCGCACCCTCCTTCTCCTCGCCACCGGCCTCGCGGCAAGCGGTTGCAGCCTGCTGCGCGACACGCAGCCGGTCGATGAACCCGTGCAGGGCCCGGTCCCGGCAGTGATCGATCCCGTGCTGGAGCGGCGCGACATCGTGCGCCCGGAGATCGACACCGAGGACTGGGAAGTCGGCGTTTTCGCCGGCATGTTGTCGGTGGAGGACTTCGGCGCCGAGCCAGTGTACGGCCTGCGCCTGGCCTACCACGCCACCGAGGACATCTACCTCGAGGGCCGCTATGCCGCCTCCTCGATCAGCGACACCAGTTTCCGCCGCATCGGCGCCCCGATCTTCGACACCGAGGAAGAAGACCTCACCTCCTACGACCTGTCGGTCGGCGTGATGGTGCTCCCGGGCGAGGTCTTTCTCGGCACGCGCTGGGCACGCACCAGCGGCGTCTACATGAACTTCGGCGTCGGGCGGGTGGAATTCGCCGACCGCGACAGCATCAGCTACGCCTTCGGCTTCGGCCTCAAGGTGCTGCCCACGGACTGGCTGAGCCTGCGCCTGGAAGCACGCGACAACGTATTTGAATCGGACCTCCTCGGAGAGAACGAGTGGAAACACAACTTCGAAATCAATCTCGGCTTCGGCGCCTACTTCTGATCGGCGCCCTGCTGGCCGCCGGCGGCGCTGTCGCCAACACCACCACGGTGAACGTCGGTGCGGAAGCGCCGGACTTCGCGCTGCGCAGTGCGGAGGGGCCGAACCTGCGCCTGTCCGAGCATCGCGGCCAGGTGGTGATGATCAACTTCTGGGCCACCTGGTGCGGTCCCTGCCGGCAGGAAATGCCCAAGCTGGACGAGATCTTCGCCCGCTATGAGCCCGCCGGGTTCACCCTGCTCGGCGTGAACATCGACGAGGACAGCGCGCAGGCGCAGCGCCTCGCCGACGAACTGGGCGTGAGCTTCCCGCTGCTGTTCGACGACGAGCAGAGCGTGAGCCGGTTGTACGACGTGCAGGCGATGCCGATGACCGTGATGGTCGATCGCGCGGGCAAAGTCCGCAGCGTGCACTACGGTTACCGGCCCGGCATGGAGCAGCGTTACCTCGACGAGGTCCGCGCGCTGCTGCGGGAGGAATGAGCATGCGCCGCCGCACCCTGCTCCTGCTGGCAGTGACGGTACTCGGCGGCTGCGCCGCGCCGCAGCCGTGGGTGGCGCCCTACGAGCGCGAGGCGCTGGCCGATCCGATGATGGCCTTCTCGCGCAACGCGCTCATGGACAAGCATCGCCAGCACGTGTTCGACGTGCGCGAGGGCTCGCGCGGCGCGGGCGACGGCGACGGGGGCGGCTGTGGCTGCAACTGACGCGCCATCCCGGGTCTTGCGTTGCGCCGGAGGGCTGGGCCGCCTCGCGGCCATCCTGTGCTGCACCTGTGTCGCAGCCGTCGCGGCGACCCTGCCCGAGGACATTGCGGAGCTGATGTACCACAGCTACGACGGCGGCGGCGTGCAGGTCACGGGCCCCGCGCTGAAGATGCGCAAGGGCTTCGCCACCGACTTTTCCGCCTCCGCCAGTTACTACGTCGACAGCATCAGCTCGGCCTCGATCGACGTCGTCACCAGCGCCAGCCCCTACGAGGAGCGCCGCAAGGAGCTCGCGCTTGGCCTCGACTGGCTGCAGGGCGACTCGCTGATGACGGTCGGCTACGTCGGCAGCGACGAGAGCGACTACCAGTCCGACACGGTGTCGCTGGGCGTGGCGCAGACGTTCTTTGGCGGCATGAGCACCGTGTCGCTCGGTTATGCGCGCGGCGACGACACCGTCTCGCGCGTCGATACCGACTTCGAGGACAGCATCTCGCGCAACAACTACCGCCTCGGCTGGTCGCAGGTGCTGACGCCGACCATCGTCGCCAGCCTCGACTACGAAGCCGTGCTGGAAACGGGGTTCCTGAACAACCCGTACCGTTCGGCGCGCATTCTCGGGGCGCAGATCCCCGAGGTCTATCCCCGCGCCCGCAACAGCCATGCCGTGGCCCTGCGCGGCATCGGCATGGTGGCCCAGGACAACGTCGTCGAGCTGGGCTACCGCTGGTACCGCGACACCTGGCAGGTGCAGTCCCACACGCTGGAGGCCGCCTTCGTGCGCCGCATCCGGCCGGGGCTCACGGCCGAGCTCGCCTATCGTTACTACACGCAGGATCCGGCGTCCTTCTACGCCGACGACTTCGACGCGATCTTCGAGTTCATGGCGCGCGACAAGGAGCTGTCGACCTACAACAGCCACACCCTCGGCGCGCGCGTGAGCTGGGACATCGGCCGCAGTTTCGGCCCGCTGAAGCGCAACACCATCAGCCTGGGCTACGACTTTATCCGCTTCGACTACGACGACTTCACGGACATCCGTAATGGTGAACTGTATGGATTCGACAGCCATGTTTTCCAGGTCTGGTTCGGTGGCCGCTGGTAGGTCCGCCATGCGCCGCGCGGTGGCGACGCTGCTGGTCACGGCCGCGCTGGCCGCGCCCGCGACTGCACAGGAGCCGGCGCCCGACGAGGAGCTGCGCGCCCTGAAGCAGGAGCTGGTGGCGCTGAACCGCGACCTGTTCCTGCTGGAAGAGGAACTGCTGTTCCCGGCCAGCACCCAGGTCGCCGTGTACCTGTCCATGGACGTGGGCAAGTACTTCGCGCTGGACGCCGTCGAGGTCTCCATCAACGACGAGCGCGTGGCGAAGTACCTCTACACGGAGCGCGAGATCGACGCGCTGCATCGCGGCGGCGTGCACCGGCTCTACGTCGGCAACCTCAAGAGCGGCCGCCATGAGCTGGTGGCCGTGATGGTGGGGCGCGGCCCGCAGGGGCGCGAATACCGGCGCGCGACGAGCATGGAGTTCGACAAGGGCCTCGGGCCGCAGCAGCTCGAACTGGTGCTGCGCGACAGCGAGGCACTGCAGCAGCCCACGTTCCAGGTCAAGGACTGGGAGTAGCAGGCTGAGCCATGAACCGCCTTGTCCTGACACTGCTGGCGACGCTCGGCGCGACGGTCTCCGCCGCGCCGGCGGCTGCGGCTGCCTCCAGGGCGCCCGCGCAGGCGCCCCCGGTGGTGCAGGACCTGGCGTGGGGCGAGGTGCTGTTCCGGCATTACCAGGGCGATCGTATGGGCGCGCTGGTGCGGCTCGACGTCGCCGAAGCGCGCCAGGAGCTGCCCTACCATGGCGGCGAAGCGCGCCTGCTGCAGGGCGGGCTGTATCTCGCCTGGGGGCTGCGCGAAGAGGCCGCGCGTATCTTTGACGCGCTGCTTGCGGACACCGCAGTGCCGGCGGAACGCGACCAGGCCTGGTACTGGCTGGCACGCATCCGCCACGAGCGCGGCGAACATGATGCGGCCCTCGCCGCCCTGCAACGCATTGGCGAGGACCTGCCGCCCGCCATGGTCGGCGACCGCGTCGACCTGGAGAGCCGCGTGCTGCTGGCTCTGGACCGCTACGCCGAGGCGGCCCGGTTGCTCGCCGCCAGCCGCCAGCCCGGCGCCTGGCGTCCCTTTGCCGATTTCAACCGCGCCGTCGCGCTGGCCCGCAGCGGCCAGGCGGACCCGGCGCTCGAACTGCTCGATGCGCTCGGCCGCGCCCGCGCCCCCACCGAGGAACTGGCGCTGCTGCGCGACCGGGCTAACCTGGCGCTCGGGCTGGCCCGCCTCGAGACGGGGGATGCGGATGCTGCGCGGGCGGCGCTGGACCGCGTACGGGTGGACGGCGTCTACGGCGGTCGCGCGCTCCTGGCGGCCGGCTGGGCCGAAGCGGAGCGTACGCGCTATCGCGCCGCCCTCGGCCCGTGGACGACGCTCGCCGGCCGGGCCGACCCGGACGGCGCGGCCCTGGAAGCCATGCTGGCCGTGCCCTGGGCCTGGCACCAGGTCGACGAGCCCGGCCAGAGCGTACTCGGCTATCGCCATGCGGCGCAGGCCTGCGAGGCTGAACTCGAGCGCCTGTCTGCGGCTGCCGAGGCCGCACAGGGCGATGCGCTGCCGGCCCTCGCCCTCGCCCTCGCCGACCCCGAGGAGACGCAGCCGTCCGTCAGCGGACCGCTGCCGACGTACCTGCACGCCCTCGCCGTGGATCACCCGTTCCGCGCCGTGGCCGCCGACCTGCGCGACCTGCAGCTGCTGCGCGAGAACCTGCTCGAATGGCGCCGCAGCCTCGGCGCGCTGCGCGACATGGTAGAAACCCGGCGCGCCCGCTTCGCCGAGGTGGCGCCGCGCGTGGAGCAGCGCCTGGAAAACGATGAACTGGTGGACCTGGAAGCACACTACCAGGCCGCCGCGGCCCGCCTGGAGGCAGTGCGCGCCGATGCCGATCCGGCTGCGCTGGCGATGCCCGCCGAGAAGGCGCTGCTGGCGCGCATCGATAGCCTGCGGGCGCGTATTGCCGAACTGCCACAAGGCGCCGACCGGGAGCAGCTGCAGGAGCGGCTGCGCCGCGTGGATGGCGCCCTGGAATGGCAACTGAATCACGCCTGGCCGGCACGCCTGCACGAGGCGGAACGCGAGGCGCGCGCCGCGGGGCGGGCGCTCGAGTCCGCGCGTGAGCAACGCGCCAGCCTGGCGGCCAGCCTGGCGGCCGGTCCGGCCGGGTTCGAAGGTTACGATGGCCGTATCGACGCCGCGGCGGCACGCGTGGAACAGCTCCTTGCGCGGGTCGAAGCCGACCAGGCGAGGCGGCAGGGCGACCTGCGTGTGCTGGCGCTGGCGGAGCTGCAGCGCCGCGAGCAACGCGTGGCGGCATATCTCGGCCAGGCACGCTTTGCCCTCGCCGCTGCCTACGACCAGGCGGTGCAGCCGCGCGCAGCGCGCGAGGACGACGCACCGCCCAACCCGGGGACGCAGCCATGAGTGTCGGCGCCCTGGTGATCATGGCCGGCCTGTGGCCTTTCGCGCAGGCACCCGAACCAGTTACTGCGACGGTGGGCGATGCAGGGCCGCTGTTGTCGGAGGCAAGCGCGCCGCCACCACCGGCTGACCCGGTGGCAGCGGCCGATGCCTACGCAGCGTTTCTCGTTTCGCCCGCCGCCGCAGACCCAGCCATGCGCGTGACCGCCATGCGCCGGCTGGCCGACCTGCGCCTCGAGGCGGCGGAAATCGCTCTCATGGAGGGGCGCTCGCCGCAAGCCGACCTGGACCAGGCGATCAGCCTGTATCGCTCCCTGCTGGACGATCCGGCGATGCAGGACGCCGGCCCGGAATGGCAGGACCACTGGCGTTACCAGCTGGCGCGCGCCGAGGCCATGGGCGGCCGCGATGACGCCGCCGAAGCCGTGCTGGACACGCTGGTGGCGGCACGGCCGGACTCTCCCCTCGCGCCGGAAGCCTGGTTCCGCATCGGCGAAGCGCGCTTCCTGGCGCGCGACTGGGTCGCCGCCGAGCGCGCCTACCAGGCGACCCTGGCACTCGAATCCGACGGGCCTTTCTCCGAGCAGGCGCGTTACAAGCTCGGCTGGACCCTGTTCAAGCAGTCGTTGCACGAACAGAGCTTCGTCTTCTTCGGCCAGGTCATCGACGCGCGCCTGGCGACCACGCCGCTGGAAGCGCTCGACCGCGCCGGCCGCGAACTGGTCGACGACAGTTTCCGCGCCATGGCAATCGGCTTTTCCGCCCTCGACGGTTTCGCCTCCGTCGATGCGTGGCTGGACGGACGCGGCACGGCAGACCCTGCATGGGCCTGGCTGAGCTACGTCCGCCTCGGCGAGTTGTACATCGAACAGGAGCGCTGGACGGACGCTGCCGCCGCCTTCAGCGCCGGGGCGCAGCGGGCGCCGCTGGATGCCCGCGCTCCCGTGCTGCAGGCACGCGCCATCGATGCCCTGGAGGAAGGCGGCTTCGCCAGCGAAGCACTGGCGGCGATGGCTGCATTCGCTGAGCAGTTTTCCACGCAGGGCACCTGGTGGCAGGGTCGCGATCCCGCCGGGCAGGAGGCCGTGCGCGAGCGTCTCAAGCTCAGCCTCGATACCCTCGCCGCCCACCACCACGCCGCCTTCCAGGCCGGCACCGGCAGCGCCGCGACGGCGGCCGGCTGGTACCGCCGCTGGCTGCAGGAGTTCCCCGCCGCGCCGGAGGCTGCCGAGCGGCACTTCCTGCTGGCGGAGCTGTACTACGGCGACGGCGCGCTGCACGAGGCCGCCGAGGCCTACCACGCCGCCGCCTACGCTTACGACCCGCATCCGCAGGCCGCAGAGGCCGGCTACGCCGCGGTGGTCGCCCGGCGCGATCTCGCCGCCCTCACCCCGGACGATCCGGCGGCGGAACTGGCGCTGGTCGAGGCGGCATTGCTGTTCTCCGACGGCTTCCCCGCGGACGCGCGTGCAGCGGAAGTCGAGCTCGAGGCTGCCGAGCGGCTCATGCAGCTCGGCCAGCTGGAGGCCGCGCGCGCCGCGGCCGCCCGCGTGTTGCAGCGTGCCGACGCGCCGCCGGGGCCGCGTGCTGCGGCGCGCCTGGTGAGCGGGCACGCGGCCTTCGACATGCAGGACTACGCGGCCGCGGAGCAGGATTACCTGGCCTGGCAGGCGGACACCGCGACCACGACGCCCGACGAGGCCCTCGCCGCCAGCGTGGCGGAGCGCATCGCCGCCAGCATCTACCGCCAGGCACAGGCAGCTGCCGATGCCGGCGAGCTGGACCTCGCCGTCGGTCATTTCGAACGCATCGCCGCCGCAGTGCCGGCCAGCCCGGTGGCGGCGACCGGCCAGCACGACGCGGCCGCGCTGCTCTTCGGCGCCGGCGCCTGGGCGCGTGCAGCCACGGCTTACGAAGCTTTCCTCGCCGGCTGGCCGGGCCATGCCCTCGCGACGGAGGCCCAGGTAAGCCTCGCCGCCGCCCTGGTCGAGCTCGGCGATGCGACCCGCGCCGCGCCCGCGCTGGCAGCCGTATCCAACCTGGCCGGGGAGTCGGAAGACGTGCGCCGGGCTGCGCTGTGGCAGGCAGCCGAGCTGTACGCTGAAAGCGGCGACGACGCCCGGGCCGAGCAGACCCTGCGCGATTACCTGCAGCGCTTCCCGGCGCCGGCCGACGCCGCGCTGGAAGCGCGCCACCGTCTCGCGGAGCTGGCCGGCCGGCGCAACGACGTGCCGGAACGCCGCCGCTGGCTGGAATCAATCATCCAGGTGCACGCCGCTGCGGGCGCCGACGCGACCCCGCGCAGCCGCACCCTCGCCGCGGCCGCGGCACTGGAAATCGCCATGCCGGCGGTGGAGCGCTTCAACGCCGCCATGCTGGTGCCGCCCCTGCAGCGCAGCGTCCCCGAGAAGGCGAAACGCATGCGTGCCGCCCTCGATGCGCTCGGCGCGGCGGCGGAATACGGCGTCGCCGAAGTCACCACCGAGTCGGCGTTCCGCATGGGCGAGCTGTATCGCGGCATGGCCACGGCGCTGCTCGAATCCGCGCGCCCGGACGGCCTCGATGCCGAGGCGCTGGACCAGTACGAAATGCTGCTCGAAGAGCAGGCCTTCCCGTTTGAAGAGGACGCCATCGCCATCCACGAGGCCAACGCGGCGCGCGCCCGCGAAGGCCTGTACGACCGCTGGGTGGTCGCGAGCTTCGAAGTGCTCGCCGCAATGGTGCCCGCGCGCTGGAACCGCCAGGAGACCGGAGAACGTGTTGTTGAACTGCTTCGCTAGTCATTGTCACCCGCGTCGCGCCGCCGCGCGTGCCCACTTGCTCGGTGCCTGCGCCGGACTGTTGCTGTTGTCCGGCTGCGCCGCGCTGCCCGGCGGCACCGGCGACAGCCCCGGTGTCGACGATCGCCGTTTCGACCAGGTGGCGACGGCGATGCACGAAGGCCCGGACGAGACCGCGCTGGAGCTGCTGGACGAGATCGCCACGGCCTACCCGGAGCTGTCCGCGCCCTGGGTCAACAAGGGCATCGTGCATGCCGCCGCCGGACGCGACGAGGAAGCCGAGGCGGCCTTCCGGCACGCGCTGGAAGTCGCGCCCGGCAACGCCATCGCCCATGCCGAGCTGGGCATCGTGCTGCGCCGCCAGGGCCGTTTCGCCGAGGCGGACGCCGCCTACCAGGCCGCCCTCGAGCTCGACCCCGACTACGCCCTGGCGTGGCGCAACCGCGGCGTGCTGCTGGACCTCTACCTGGGGCGCCCGGCCGAGGCGCTCGAGTGCTACGAGCGCTACCTGCAACTCGTCGGCGGGCTGGATGCCGACGAGCAGGTCGCGCGCTGGGTGGCGGAACTCCGCCTGCGTACTGACTCGAGGGTGGCGAACCGATGAACATCCCGCAGCGCCCCGCCCTGCTTCTCGCCCTGCTGCTGGCAATGCCCGCGGCTGCCGAGGAGGAGACGAAGATCGAGCTGGACACCGCCAAGGTGACCGGCAATCGCGAACTGCCGCGCGTCATGGCCATCGTGCCGTGGAAGAAGGCGCCGGCCGGCGAGCTGCCGGGCCGCCCGCTGCAGAGCCTGCTCGACGAAACCCTGGCGCCGGCCGACCGGCTGGTGATGCGGCGCCAGGCCGCACATTGGGCCGCGCTGGAAAGCGCCGGCCAGTTTGAAGTTTCAGGAAGTGCCGGCACCCGCCGGACGATATCCACCGTGGAGGAGTAAGTAATGGACGTGTACACCGCAATTGTCGGTTTCTTTCAGCAGGGCGGGGTCTTCATGTACCCCATCGTCATTGTGCTGGTGCTCGGCGGCGCCATCGCGATCGAACGCTATGTCTACCTGTCCGCCGCCGGCGTCAGCAACCGCAAGCTGTGGCAGCAGCTGATGCCGATGGTGAAGTCGGGCAACTACGCCGAGGCCATGAACGTGGCCGGCCGCTCCAAGGTGGCCATCGGCAACATCCTGGCCTACGGGCTGTCCCGGCTCGGCACGGCGCGACGCCGCGACGACATCGAGAAGGCCATGGAAGAAAGCCTGCTCGAGACGCTGCCGCGCATCGAGAAGCGCACGCACTACCTGGCGACCTTCGCCAACATCGCCACGCTGCTCGGCCTGCTCGGCACCATCATCGGCCTCATCAAGGCATTCACCGCGGTGGCCGCGGCGAACCCGGCCGAGAAGGCCGACATGCTGTCCGCCAGTATCTCGGTGGCGATGAACACCACGGCCTTCGGGCTCATGGTCGCCATCCCGCTGCTGCTGGCGCACACGGTACTGCAGAGCAAGACCACCGAGATCGTCGACAGCCTGGAAATGGCGGCCGTGAAGTTCCTCAACGCGGTCACCGACCCGGCCAAGCCGACGCGCACCGAGGCGACGGGAGGCTGAGATGAGACTCCTGAAGCGCCGCCGGCGGAACAATGACCCGGGCGAGCTCGACATCACCGCCTTCATGAACCTGATGGTGGTGCTGGTGCCGTTCCTGCTCATCACGGCCGTGTTCTCGCGCCTGGCGGTGCACGAGCTGACCCTGCCGGGACCCTCGGCAGAGAGCAGCGAGGCCGCGGAACAGGGCCTGAACCTGGAAGTCGTGGTGCGTGAGAACGCGCTCGAGATCGGCGACCGCCGTACCGGGCTGCTGCAACGCTTCGAGGCCGATGCCGAGGGCAGCTTCGACTACGCCGCGGTGTCGGACTTCCTCGCCCAGGTCAAGCTGCGCCATCCCGAGGTGCGCGAGGCGACCGTCCTCATGGAGCCGGAAATCCATTACCAGCGTCTCGTCGACGTCATGGACACGCTGCGCGTCGCGCGCGTCGAGCAGGGGACGGCCGAGCTGTTCCCCGATATCTCGATCGGCGATGCGCCGGCAGCCAAAGGAGGCGGCCGATGAACTCTTCACGACGCGCCCGTCGCATGGAAATGCACCACAAGCGCCGGCGCGGGGCCCCCCTGAGCCTCGTGTCCCTGATGGACATCTTCACGATCCTGGTGTTCTTCCTGCTCGTCAACTCCTCCGACGTGCAGCAGCTCACCACACCCAAGGGGATGGAGATGCCGGAGTCGATCGCGCAGCAGCCGCCGCGCGAAACCGTGGTCGTCACCGTCGGCCCGGAGACCATCCTGGTGCAGGGCGAAGTGGTCGCCATGACGGCGGAAGTGCTGGATGCCGACGGCGACTTCATTCCCGGCCTGGCTGCGGCGCTGGAACAGCTCAGCGCGCGCCGCTTGCGCGTCGACGAGGAACTGCAGCCCGAGGTCACCATCCTGGGTGACCGCGAACTCCCTTACCGACTGCTGCGCAAGGTCATGGTGACCTGCACGCGCGCGGACTATGGACGCGTCTCGCTGGCCGTGGTGCAGCGGGATGCCGAAACCGCATGAGGAGGCCCGCATGACAACCCTGGCCATCAGCGGGTTCGAACTGCCGTGGACCCGGGACCCGCAGGTCGAGCAGCGCTTCCGGCGCATCCTCGGCCGCACCGCCCTGGTCGCGCTGCTGCTCTGCCTGATCATGCCCTGGCTGCCGCTCCCGGAACGGGATGCCTCGGAACCGCCCGAAGTGCCGGAACGCTTTGCCCGGCTGATGATCGAGCGTACGCCTCCGCCGCCACCGCCGGTGGTGGCCCAGGAGCCCGAGCCTGAACCGGTCGTCGAAGAGGCGGCGGCGCCCCAGCCGGAGCCGGTGCAGACACCGCAGCCGCGGCCTGCCGAGCCGCCCCCGCCGAGCGCGCGCGAGCGTGCATCCTCGGCCGGCGTCATGGCTTTCGCCGACACCCTCGCGGACCTGCGCGCGCATGAAGCGGTGGCAGCGGCCACCACGGCGGACGGCCTGGAGGCCGGCGCCGGCGAGGCGCAGTTCAACGAGCGCAACGTGGTGACCGCACGCGGCGGCCGCGCCAGCGGCGGCATCAACACCGCCGGCATGTCGCGCAACACCGGCGGCACCGGTCTCGGCGGGCGCGCGGTGACCCAGGTCGCCTCCCCGGGCGGGGGCGGCGGGGGCGGTGGCGGTCGCGGCGGCAGCGCCTCCGGCACCGGCGGCGACGGGCTCAATGCGCGCAGCCGCGAGGAGATCGAGCTGGTCTTCGACAAGAACAAGGCCGCGATCTACGCCCTCTACAACCGTGCGTTACGCAGCGATCCGACGCTGCGCGGGCGCCTGGTGCTGGAGCTGACCATCGCGCCGAGCGGCGAGGTGACGGACTGCAAGATCGTATCCTCGGAGCTGTCGGACCCCGAGTTCGAGCGCCGCCTGGTGTCGCGCGTGATGATGTTCCGCTTCGAGGACAAGGACGTCGCCACCGTGACGACCACCAAGCCGATCGAGTTCTTCCCGGCCTGAGGGATGCGCGCGTGACGGCCCGTTGGATGACACGCTCGGCGGTATACGCAATGGCGCTGGGCATTGCCGCGCCCGTGCCCGCGGGCGAGCCCACGCGCCTCGCCGCCACCCTGGTCGCGGCCGGGGATGCCGCCGCGCTGGTGGAATTTCCCGCCGGGCAGGCCTGGCTGCGGCCCGGGGACTCGATGGAAGGCTGCGTCCTGTTGCGCGTCGAGGCCACGGCCGCCGAGCTGGAATGCGAAGCGCGGCGCATCTATCTCGAACTCGAGGAAGGCGCAGGCGCACCGGCAGAAGTCGCCCCCGAACCGACCATGTCCAGCGTCGCGCTCCCACCGGGGATGCTGCAGTCGCTGGCAGACCGGCCCCAGGCACTGGCGCTGGCGGCGGACTTCGCGCCCGTCGTGGAGGACGGCCAGTTACGCGGCTGGACGGTCGCGCGGCTCGATAGCGCCAGCGAACTGGCGGGCCTGGGCTTGCAGGAAGCCGACGTGATTCACACCGTGAACGGCGCGCCGGCGGCCGAGCCGGCGGCCTTCGCCGCGGCGCTCAAGGCCCTGCCGGAGAGCCATGCGTTCACGCTGGAACTGTGGCGCGACGGCCTGCCGCTGACCCTGCTGGTGGCGGCGCCGCCCGCGTCTCTGCGCTGAGTCTCGCAGCCCAGCGGCCCAGGGGCCGCATCAGGGGTGCAGGTAGAACACCTTGCTGATGATCTGCCAGCGCCCGTCGACCTTCACCAGGGTGAAGAAGTCGGTGAAGCGGTGGCCGGTCCAGTCGTCCATGTCCACCCGCACCGAGGCCGCGGTGCCCACGATGTCGATACTCGCGATGCGGGCGTCGAGCCCGGGCGCCGGTCCGTTCTCATCGTGCCAGTCGTAGAAGCCCTGGATCGGCCCGCAGAACAGGTCCGGCCCCACGTAGCCGCAGATGTTGGCGTCGGCATGGAACGCCGGCTTGAGCGCTGCGCTCTTCCCGGCACGGCCGCCCTCGATGTAGGCCTGCATGGTGGCGGTGACCTGGTCGAGCTCGTCGACGTAGCTGTGGTCTGACATTTTCGGGCTCCTTCAGGGCTGCATCGCCGCCAGCTGCGCGGCGGTGTCGGTGTACTGGTGAAAGGTCACGGCCTTGCCGTCACGGAACTTCCAGACATGGGCGAACGGCGCCTTGAAGTGCTTGCCGGTGGCGTTGCAGGTGCCGCTGTACTCGCCCAGTGCGACCACCGTCGAACCGCCGTCGACGAACTCGTGCGGCACGGCGGCGAAAGCACGGTACACCCCGCGCGCGAGGTCCAGTTCATTGCTCATTGC
>CAYPTW010000017.1:32339-34221 GCA_964413755.1 uncultured Thioalkalivibrio sp.
CGGCGGCGAAAGCACGGTACACCCCGCGCGCGAGGTCCAGTTCATTGCTCATTGCTTGTTCTCCCCTGGCGCCGCGGATCGACGCCTTGCCGGGGCGGCATATAACACGCGGGGGCGGATTGTTGTAATGCAGCAGCGGGAGGAGCGGTGCGGCCGGACGGTCACTCGCCGCCGCGCGAGATCTCGGCGACCCGGCTGGCGAGACGCACGATCTGCGGCCAGTCGTGCACCACGATGTCCTGCGCGTGCGCCAGGCTGTTGCGCAGCGATTCCATGTCTTTCGAGATGCGCTTGGCGGCGCCCTTCGTCTCGAACCCGAACGCGGTGAGGCCGCCCGGGGCTTCCAGAAGCACACGCACCTTGTCCCCGTACTGCAGGCAGTCCAGCAGTTCGCACTGGTGGCCCCGCCGCAAGCGCTCGGCGTAGAGTTCCCGCGCCTTTGCCAGGCGCGACGGCGACACGATGCCGGTCCAGCCGTCACCCGGCCAATGCGTCCGGATCCAGCTGGTGATCTCAATCTCGACCACGGTCACGATGCCGAACAGCCACATGCGCACGACTGGCTTGAGGAAATCGGCCCGCGTGATCACGCCGACCACCTGGCCGAGCAGCGTCACGAAGCAGAATTCGTGCCGGTTCAGCACATGCACCACGTCGGAGAGGGGTGCCTCCGTCTGGAGCAGCTGGTCGGCTGCGAAGGTCCGCAGGCGGCCCTCCTCGGCAGCGAGGCCCTCGCGGGTGACATATCCCCTCACCTCGCCATCGATCCGGATGCCCGCTACCGCAAGACCGAGGTCATCCAGCAGTCGCGCCAGTTCGGCTGGGCCGCGCACGGAGTCGAAAGAATGCATCGGCTCGACAATATCGCCGGCGCGGAAACCCGTGGCGAACAACCGGGTGACCCGCGCGGGCACGGCATCCCAGGCGGGCGCCGGCTTGTCCAGCTCTTCCTCCACGAGCAGCCCTGGCGACGCGAGCGCCGGCAGCCCGAGCTTGGCAGCGCTCTCGGCGAGCACTCTTCTTGCCCGCGCCATCAACCGGTGATCGCCGCCCTCCAGCACCTCGACCAGCGCGACCGCCTCGGCGACGAACACGCGCCCGAACTTCGGATCGTTGCCGGCGATATCCCTGGCGTTGTCGATGAGGTCGGCCAGCTTGACGGTCTTGGCGCGATGGCTGGCACGCGCGAGGTGCGCCCGGTCGAGGGCCTTGCGCACCGCCCGGTTGCCGTCCGACGGACGGCTGACGTCCGTGACCTCGGCAACGAGGGCCGCCACCTCGCTGCCGACCTCCGCCTCGAGGTCCTCCCAGGTGGCGGGCGTGTCCTCCAGGGTGTCGTGCAGCCAGGCGGCCGCTATCGTGGCGGGGTCGTCGGTCACTTCGGCGACAAGCTGCGCCACCCGCTTGAGATGCACGTCATAAGGCTGGTTGGTGTACTTGCGGCGCTGGTCGATGCGCGCATGGGCATGCACCGCGAAGTCCCGGGCGCGTTGCACGAGGTCAGGCATGTGGAGCTCGCAGTCCGGCCTCGGTCATCGGGATCTCCGGTCAGCCACTGTCAGCCGGATGGTAGCGCGTATCCCGACCGTAGCGCGCGATGACCTCGGCCTGCCGGCGACGGCTCACCGGCGCCTCCAGCCCGCCGGCGAGCTGGCACACCAGGTGGCTGCCCTTGCGCCGCAGCCCCCGCACGTGCCGGTCAGCCACCCAGTGCGAGCGGTGCACGCGTATTCCCCGCTCGCGGAGCTCCGCCTCCGCGTCCGAGAGGTTGTACAGCAGCATGGTTCGACCGCGCGGGGTATGGACGTGCAGGTAGTGGAGGTCGGAGCTCAATAACACGACGTCCGTGCCCAGCGCCTCGGGCAGCTGTTCCAGCAGGCCG
>CAYPTW010000018.1:0-32905 GCA_964413755.1 uncultured Thioalkalivibrio sp.
TACGTGGAGCTGCAGGAAGCGGAGTTCGCCAGCGAGAAGGACGGCTACACGGCCACCAAGCACCAGCGCGAAGTCGGCGCCGGCTACTTCGACGCCGTGACGCAGGTGGTGACCGCCGGCCAGTCGTCGCTCAGCGCGCTCGCGGGGTCCACTGAAGAAGAGCAGTTCCAGGCCGGGTAACACTGCTTTTCGCGAAACCCAGGGGTCCCGGCGGCGCAGCTGCCGGGACCCTTCGTTTTTTAAGGAGGAGGTTTGCTCCCACAGCTCGCAGTTTTCCTGGATAACTGGGGCCTGACCGTCGCCTGGGCTGCGATCGTGGCGGCCTGCCTGGTCGTGCTGGTGTTCGATTTGCGCCGGCGCAACCCGCAGACCATGAGCCTGATGCGCGCGGTGTGGTTCCTTACCGTGCTCTATTCCGGCCCGATCGGGCTTGCCGTCTACTGGTTCTCGGGACGCAGGCAGATTTCGCGGGACTCGATCTGGCGCCGCGGCTGGCGCTCCGTAAGCCATTGCTACTCGGGGTGCGGGGCCGGCGAGGTGATCGGCGTCATCGTCACCATGGGACTCCTCGGCTGGGCGACCTGGCCCGCCGCCATGACCACCTTCGCCCTGGCGTATGTCTTTGGCTACGCCCTGACGGTAGGCCCGCTGCTGCAGGAGGGCGTGGGATTGAAGTCAGCGCTCTGGGACGCCTTCACGTCCGAGACTGCCTCCATCTTTTTCATGGAAATCGTCGCCATCAGCGTCGACTTGCTCATCGCGGGCGACGCCACGATCGGGCAACCCCTGTTCTGGAACGGAATGGTGTTCTCGTTGTCATGCGGCTTGTTGGCCGCCTGGCCGGTGAACGTATTGCTGATCCGCATGGGTGTGAAATCCGGCATGCATGACCCACGCAGCATGGCCGAGCAAGAGGGCCAGGGCCAAGGCCAAGGACACTGACCGCATGCGTTTCCCGGTACTCACTTGCATCCTGATGCTGTCGCCGCTGGCCTGGGCGGCGCAGGACGAGACCGCTCCGCCGGTCGAGGCGCTGTCGCTGCAACAAGCCCTGGAACTGGCCAGCGCCCGGAACCCCGAAGTGGTCATCGGGCGCGCCAGGCAAGCTCGCGCCGAGGCGGTGCGCCTGCAGACCGGGCGCGCGATCCTGCCGACCGTGAATCTCGATGCTACTTACCTGCATGCGGATCTTGGCCTTCTGGGCACGTCATCCGTCTGGCCGGCGGTGCCCGAGCTGATTGCCCCGTGGCCGGATCTCAGCCCGATCGAAGGCAGCATTCTCGGCGTACAGCTGGTGCAGCCGCTGGTGAACGTCAGCGCCTGGCACGGTCGCGAGCAGGCGGCCCGGCGGCTCGATGCCGCCCGACTGCGCCTGGCGCGCATCGCGGACGAAGTTGCCGTCAGCACGACGGAGGCTTACTTCGGCGCCGTGACGGCCGCGGAGCTGGTGCAGGCCGCGGCAGGCGGCCGCGCCGCCGCGCAGCGGGCGCTAGAGCAGGCCGAGGGCGCCTACGCCGAAGGGCTGGTGCCCCGGCTCGACCTGCTCAATGCGCGCACGCGTCTCGCCGACATGGAGGCGCGCGTGGCCAGGGCCGAGGCCGCGGCGATCGCTGCCAAGTCGGCCTTGCGGGCGGTGCTCGGGCTGGAATCCGACACCCCGCTGGAACTCAGCGACCAGGTGCCCGAGCCGCCGCTCGATCTCGCCACGGCCGGTGAGCGGCCGCGGGAACGCGCCGATGTTCGCGCCATGGAAGAGGTCGTGGCGGCCGCCGAGTCCGGGGTAAAGAGCGCCCGGGCGGGCCGCCTCCCGGAGGTCAACCTGTTTGCGCGTTACCAGCAGGTCGACCTCAATCAGCCGCTGAATTACGACGACGACGACTGGATCGTGGGCGTCAACCTGACATGGACGGTGTTTTCCGGGTTCGGGGTGCAGGGCGCAATCGGCGAGGCCCAGGCCACGGCCGGGGAACTGCGCGCCGAGCTGGGCGCGCAGCGTCGTCGCGCGGCGAGAGAGGCGTCGGATAGTCGCGCCTGGTGGCAGGCGGAACTGCGGGCCTGGCAAAGCGCGCGGGCGAGCGTCGCGGGGGCCGAGGAGGCACTGGAGCTGGCCGAGCGACGCTACGCGGAAGGTCTGGGCGACATGACCGATTTGCTGCTGGCCCAGGCGAACGCGCTGGAAGCCAGCACGCAGTCGTTAAATGCGCGTTACCGGGCGCTCGTTGCCGCGCAGCGTCACCTGCTTGCCCTTGGCGCGCAGGATCCGGGGAGGTTGCCGAAGTGAGTGGCACGACAGACCCAATCCGCATGCGCATTGCAGCCCTTGCCGTGAGCCTGGCGCTGTCTGCGTGCGGTCAGCAGGCTCCGCCGGAAGAACGCCGGGAGGCACCACCGCTCGAAGTGCGCGTGGCGACAGCAGAGGCGGTTGCCCCGGACGCCGCGATCAGCATCCCGGGGGTGGTGCGGGCCGCGGTCAGGGCGCAGCTCAGCACACGGCAGGCGGGAACTGTCGAAGCGGTCATGGTTGCTGCCGGCGAGCGCGTAGCAGCAGGACAGGAGGTCCTTCGGGTCGACGCCCGCGACCTCGCTGCCGCTCGCGCCGCCGCCCTGCGCCAGCGGGACGCGGCGCGCGCGGCAGCAGAGCAAGCGGAGCGCAACCGGGAACGCTTCGTGCGCCTCCTCGAGGACGACCTGGTGGCCGAGGTCAGGCTGGAGGAAGCTCGCGTCGAGGCGGAGCGGGCCGCCGGCCGGCTGGAACAGGCGGAGGCCGAGGTCGCGTCGATCGAGATGAATCTGGAGTACACCCGGCTGCGCGCGCCCTTCGCGGGTGTGGTCAGCGAGATCATCATCGAAGAAGGCGCGTTCGCCTCGCCGGGCATGCCCTTGCTCGTGTTGGAGGACCGGTCAAGCCTCGAGGTCGACGCGGGAGTGCAACAAGCCCAGGTGGCCGGCCTGCGGCCCGGTGACGAGTTGCCGGTGCGAGTCAAAGGAGTCGCGGAGCCGCTCACGGGCCGGGTTCAGGCGGTGCTGCCCGCCGTGGCCCGGGGTGGCGCCGGCGTGCGGCTGCGCCTGGACATAGCGCAGCCCCCGGGTGCCCTGATGCCGGGCATGGTCGCGGAAGTGCTCGTGCCGGCGCCTCGTCAGGGCGAAAGCGAGGTCCGGATACCCGCGGATGCTCTGCTGCGCAGGGGGCAGCTGACGGGGGTGTTCGTTGTGACCGCCGGCCAGGATGGCGCCCAGCGCGCGCAGCTGCGCTGGATCAGCATCGCGGGCGATACGGGGGAGGGTGCGCGCGTGCGCGTGCAGCGCGGGCTACGCGCCGGCGAGCGCGTGGTGGTGGGCGGTATCGTGCAGAGCCTGGCGGACGGCCAGGCCGTCTTGCCGGGCGATTGATGGCCGGCCTCGGTTTTGCTGGGCGCGTCGCGGATCGCCTGATCGATTCCGCGCTGGTGCCGTTGCTGCTGGCCACCGCGCTGCTGTTCGGGGCTGCAGGGCTGATGTTGACGCCGCAGCAGGACCGGCCCGATGTCGAGGTGCCGACCGCCCAGATTCTGGTGCCGTTTCCCGGCGGCGGGGTGGCGCGGGTCGATGAACTGGTCGCGCGGCCCGTGGCCGGGTGGGCGGGGCAGCTGGAGCACGCCATCGAGGTGCGCAGCGTTGCCTCGCCGGACGCCGCCCTGGTCGAGGTCGAGTTCGCCACCGGGGTCAGCGACGCACAAGCCTACGGCGAGCTGAAAGAGCTGTTCGACTCCAACCGCCACCGGCTGCCGCCGGGTGTCGGAAGCGAAACGATCCGCACCGTCGGCGACGACCTGCTCACCAGCCTGATGATCACGCTCCATAGCGATGCACTGGACGCATACGAACTGCGCCGTATTGGCGCAGAGGTGGCAAGCCGCCTCGCAACTCTCGAGGGCGTGCGCGACGTCGTGGTGCATGGCGGCCAGCCGCGGGAACTCCGGGTGTTGCCCCGGGTGGCAGATCTTGCCGCACATGGAATAGATCTTCCTCAGCTCGCCACCGCCATCGAGCGCGCCAGCATCCGCGTGCCCGCGGGCGCCTTGTGGGCCGACCCCGTCCGCCAGGTCAGGGCAGGGAGCGTGCCGGGTTCGCCGGAAGCCTTGCTGGAGATGCAAGTCGGCGCCGGGCCGGCGGGGGTCGTGGAGTTGCGCGATGTCGCCGACGTGGCAGACGGCCCCGCCCCGGCGCGCTCGCAGAGCCTGTACTGGGAGCGGGGCCAGGGCACGGAGACCCCGGCGGTCAGCCTCTCGGTAACCAGTGTGCCGCACTACAACGTCAGCGACGTCACGGACCGGGTCCTGGCGGTGATCGACAGGTCGAAAGGCACGCTCATCCCGCCCGAGATCGGCTTGCGAGTGGCCTACGACGCCGGGCGCGCCGCGACGGAAACAGTGCGCAGCGTGCTACGGAACTTCGCCACGGCCACGGGCGTCGTGGTGGCGATCATCCTCGTGGGACTCGGCTGGCGGGCGGCGCTGGGTGTTTTTGTGCTCATTCCCGCAAGCATGGCGATCGTGCCATTTGCCTACTGGCTGACCGACTTTACGCTCAACCCGATTTCGATTGCCGCCATGATCCTGGCCATCGGGCTGATCGCCGACGACAACGTCATCATCATGGAGAACATTGGGCGCTACTATCGCGACGCGGGCGAGCGCAGCCGCGAGCTCACCGTCAAGGCCGTCGATGAGGTCGGCAATCCGACCATCCTCGCCGTGTTCCTGATTATCATCACCTTGTTGCCGACCGCCTTTATCAGCGGGGAAATGGGGCAATACACCCGCGTGATTCCCATGGGAGCGTCATGGGCGCTGCTGTTTTCTCTGACAGTGGCATTGACTGCCACGCCATACGTGGCGTTCCGGCTGCTCAGTCCCGGGGCGGGCGCGGGTTCCCAATTGGCCGACGCTGCCGGGGACAACGACGCCAAGGGCGACGACGGCATCGGGAACAGCCGGGCCGCGCGCGCCTATCGGCGCCTGCTCGACCCGCTTTTTGACCATGCCTGGCTCAGGTGGTCTTTCTACGCTGCGCTCTTGCTGCTGCTGGTCGCAAGCGCCGCCCTGGTTGCCGGCCGCGTGGTGCAGCTGACCCTGGTGCCCTTTCTCGACCGCGAGGCTTTTGTCGTCGAGCTGGAGCTGCCGCCCGGCAGCACGCTCGAGCGCACGCTGGAGGCGAGCGCGGCCGTCGGCCGCATGCTGCGATCCCATCCGGAAATTGCGGCGTACACGACTTTTGCTGGAGCCGAGGGCCCGTTGCTGATGCCCCGCGCCGGTCCCCCGGAAATTTCGCGAGGCGATTCCCATCGCGCGGCCCTCTACGTGCAGCTGCCGCCCGAAGGGGAGCGCGAGCTGCTCAGCTACGAGCTCGACCGCGCGTTGTTCGATGAGCTCGGGGCCGTGCTGGCTCCGTACGAGGCCCAGGCCCGCATCCGCCGCATACCCTCTGGCCCGTCGGCCGAGAACGCTGTCCAGGCGGAGATTTTCGGGCCGACCGCAGCGGAGCGAACGGCGCTCGCCGATCGCGTCGCGAGCAAACTTGGTGAGCACGTGGCGGCCGGGCACCTCGAGCGATTCCCTGCCGCGCCGGGCCCCGAGACTCGCATCCGGGTCGTCCCGCAGCTCAGCGCAGCCTATGGTGTCGAGCCGGCCCGCGCCGTGGCCGCGCTGCAGACGGCGCTGTCAGGGCAAACCGCAACGACGCTCGACCTGCCCGCGGAGAGGTTCCCGGTGCCGGTGGTCCTCGAGCTGTCCGATCCTGGGCGAGATTCGGTGGACGACCTGGCGAGCCTGTACGTGCGCAGCGCCACCGGCCAGATGGTGCCGCTGAGCGATGTGGTGGAGGTCAGCCAGGTCGCCTGGGAACCAAACCGGTATCGCAAGAACCAACTGCCGGTCGTGTACGTGGCGGCCGAAGTGAATCGGGACCTCAGTCAGCCCTTGTCGGTGCAGCGTGACGTAATTGCGATGATGGAAGCCGACGCCCAAGGGATGCCGGCCGTCAGCTGGCTCGGCGTCCCGCGCAGCGACGCGGCGACGACGCTGTTCTGGGGTGGGGAATGGGAGATCACGCAGCGGGTCTACCGGGATCTTGGCGTGGCCGGCCTCGCCGTCTTGCTGGTCATATATGCGCTGCTGGCGGGCTGGTTCAACTCCTACCTGGTTCCGGTCATCATCATGGCCCCGATACCCCTGGTGTTCATCGGCGTGATCCCCGGCCATGGGCTGATGGGACTGGATATCGCGGGCTTCGGCGTACTCGGCGTGATCGCGCTGGCGGGCATCGTCGTGCGGAATGCCGTCTTGCTGGTTGATTTCACACGCAGCCGCGAGCGGGAGGGCATGGGCACGCGCGACGCCCTGGTCGCGGCTGCCACGCTGCGTACGCGGCCGATCCTGCTCACCGCTGGCACCGTGATGTTCGGCAGCGGGGCGCTGATCTTCGAGCCGGCCCTCAAGCCCCTCGGGCTGACCTTGGCGAGTGGCGTGCTGGTGGCCACCCTTCTTACCCTGGTGCTGATACCCACGCTGTACATGCATTGCTTCGGTGAAGCGTCCCGCAGTTGAGTCGCCGCCGAGCCGCGGGGGATAATGCGCCATTCGGCGCGCGGCGCGGTCCGCGCGAACCTGCTTTCCTGCCGCGGAAGAGTCCCAATGCAATACGAGCACATCCAGGTGCCGGAGGACGGCCGGCCCGTCACGGCCAACCCCGACTTCACGCTCAACGTGCCGCAGCGCCCGATCATCCCGTTCATCGAGGGCGACGGCATCGGCATCGACGTCTCGCCGGTAGCACGCAAGGTCGTGGACGCGGCCGTGCGGGCTGCTTACGGCGACGATCGCGCCATTGCCTGGATGGAAGTCTTCGCCGGCCAGAAAGCGACCGCCTTGTACGGCGGCAGCCAGTTTCTGCCCGAGGAGACGCTGGATGCGCTGGAGCGCTTCCTGGTCTCCATCAAGGGACCGCTGGCGACGCCGGTCGGCGGCGGCTTCCGCTCGCTCAACGTGTCCATCCGCCAGCGCCTCGACCTGTATGCCTGCGTGCGACCGATCCGCTATTTCCCGGGCGTGCAGACGCCCATGAAGGACTCCGAGCTGGTGTCGATGACGGTGTTCCGTGAGAACACCGAGGACATCTATGCCGGCATCGAGTGGCCGGCGGGATCGCCCGAGGCACAGAAACTGATGAAGTTCCTGCAGGACGAGCTCAACGTCCATGCGGTCCGCTTCCCCTCCAGCTCCGGCCTCGGCATCAAGCCGGTGTCTAAAGAGGGCTCGCAACGGCTTATCCGCAAGGCCATCAACTACGCCGTGGACGAGGACCGCAGCTCCGTGACGCTGGTCCACAAGGGCAACATCATGAAGTACACGGAGGGCGCCTTCCGCAACTGGGGTTACCAGGTGGCGCGCGACGAGTTCGGCGCGACGGAGCTTGAAGATGGTCCGTGGCTGGCGTTCAACAACCCGCGCACCGGGCGGCAGATCGTGGTCAAGGACGTCATCGCCGACAACTTCCTGCAGCAGATCCTGCTCAGCCCCGAGGACTACGACGTCATCGCCACGCTCAACCTCAACGGGGACTACATCTCCGACGCGCTTGCGGCCCAGGTCGGCGGCATTGGCATCGCCCCGGGCGCAAACATCGGCGACGCGGTCGCCGTGTTCGAGGCCACGCATGGTACGGCGCCGGGATTCGCCGGCAAGGACCGCGTCAACCCCGGCTCGCTGATCCTGTCGGCGGAGATGATGCTGCGCTACCTCGGCTGGCGCGAGGCGGCAGACATGATCCTGCACGGTGTCGCGCGGACCATTGCCGCCAAGGAGCTGACCTTCGACCTGGCCCGCCTGCGCACGGCGATCCGGCTGCCGAAGAGCGATGGCGCACGAAGCTCGGTGGAGGAGGAACTACAGCGCCTGGTGCCTGGCGCCACCCTCGTCGGGACCTCCGGCTTCGGTGATGCCGTTATCCGGCATATGCAAGAATGATTTTAAAAACAATAACAAATAAACCTAAGTTAAGGTTGATTGGCACATAAAGACACAGCTTGCGCGCCCTATCCGGCGTCCTGGTTCGACGCCGGGTGCCGGCGTTGCCCGCGCCTGGCGGCGTTCCTCGACCAGGTGAAGTCTGAGCGCCCCGGTTACTACGCCGCTCCCGTGCCCCCGTTCGGGCCGCCCGACGCGCCGTTGCTGGTTGTGGGGCTGGCCCCCGGCATGCACGGGGCGAACCGCACCGGCCGTCCGTTCACCGGCGACCATGCCGGGATCCTCCTGTACCGCACCCTGTGGGAACTCGGCCTCGCCTCCGGCCCCGAGTCGGTCGCTGCCGAAGACGGCCTGGAACTCATCGGCTGCCGCATCACGAACGCCGTGAAATGCCTGCCGCCGGCGAACAAGCCGCAGCCGGCGGAAGTGCGGGAATGCAGGGCCTGGCTGGCGGCGGAATTGCGCGAGAGCGCGCCACGCGTCCTGCTGGCGTTGGGGCGTATCGCCCATGACGGCGCGCTCGACGCCCTCGGACTCAAGCGCAGCGCTTATCGGTTCGCGCATGGCGCCGAGCATGCCCTGCCGGGCGGCGCATGGCTGGTCGATTCATACCACTGCAGCCGCTACAACACCCAGACGCGGCGGCTCACGGAAACCATGTTCCGCGAGGTCGTAGCCCGGGCCGCACAGCTGGCCGGGCTGGAGAAGGGGCGATGAAAGGGCGCAAGCGCGACGCGGCGCCTGCTGTCAAGGCGCCTGCCGCGCCTGGGGACGCAGCAGCGAAGTTCGACCCGCGCCCGATCCTGCGCCGGCTGGGCCACCGTCCCGGCGTCTATCGCATGCTGAACGGGGAGGGCGAGATCCTCTACGTCGGCAAGTCTCGCGACCTGAAAAAGCGCGTCGCGAGCTATTTCCGCGGCACGCCGCGGCCGGGCAAGACCGGTTTCCTGGTGAGCCAGATCCGCGATATCGAGGTCACGGTAACGCGCACCGAGGCCGAGGCGCTGGTGCTCGAGAACACCCTGATCAAGGCTCACAAGCCGCGTTTCAACGTGCTGCTCAAGGACGACAAGAGCTTCCCGTATATTCGCCTCGACACCAGCCACGAGTATCCGCGCCTGGCGTTCTACCGTGGCAGCCGTCGTGTGCCGGGGCGCCTGTTCGGGCCCTATCCCAACGTGCCCGCGGTGCGCGCCACGCTGCGCGACCTGCAGCGCCTGTTCCGCATCCGGCCCTGCGAGGACAGTTATTTCGCACATCGCAGCCGGCCTTGCCTGCAGTACCAGATCGAGCGCTGTTCCGCGCCCTGTGTCGGCCTGATATCCGCCGAGGATTACGCCCGCGACCTCGACCATGCGATCCGCTTCCTGGAGGGTCGCGGCAACGAGATCCGCAGCGAACTCGTGAAACGCATGGAAGCTGCGGCGGAGCGTCTCGCCTTCGAGGAAGCGGCGCGCTACCGCGACCAGATCGCGCGCCTCGCCGCAATCCAGGAATCGGCGGTCGGGGGCGAGGCGGGTGCCGTGCAGGCGGACGCGCTGGCCGTCCACGAGCAGGGCGGCCTGTACTGCGTGGCGGCGATGTTCATCCGCGGCGGGCGCGTGCTGGGCAGCCGCAGCTGGTTCCCGCGCGCCGCGCCCGATACCGAGCCGGCCGAAGTGCTGGCTGCCTTTGTGGCCCAGCATTACCTCGGTGGCAGCCCGCCGGCGGAGATCCTGACCAGTGTGCCGCTCGAGGACGAGGCGTTGCTGACCGAGGCGCTGACAAAGCAGGTGGGGCGACCGGTGGCGGTGCGGCACCGGGTGCGGGCGATCCGGGCGCGCTGGCTGGAGATGGCGGGGGAGAACGCGCGCCAGGCGCTGGAGCTGAAGATTGCAGGCACGGCCGGTTTCAGCGCCCAGATGGAAGCGCTCGGCGA
Source organism: uncultured Thioalkalivibrio sp. (assembly GCA_964413755.1). GTDB lineage: Bacteria > Pseudomonadota > Gammaproteobacteria > Steroidobacterales > XN24 > XN24. Next base: position 9,922 of record CAYPTW010000018.1, read on the forward strand.
AGCGCTGGGGCTGGAACGCACACCGGGGCGCATCGAGTGTTTCGACATCAGCCACACGGCGGGGGAGGCGACGGTCGCCAGCTGCGTGGTGTTTACGCCCGAGGGCCCCCTGAAGTCAGATTACCGTCGCTTCAACATCGCCGGCGTGGCGGCGGGTGACGACTACGCGGCCATCCGCCAGGCCTTGCAGCGCCGCTATAGCCGGGTCAAGCGCGGGGAAGCGCCGGTACCCGACCTGTTGCTGGTGGACGGCGGCACGGGCCAGCTGGCAGAGGCCCAGGGAGTGTTGAACGAGCTCGAACTGGAGGGCGTGGAGATCGCGGCGGTGGCCAAGGGGCCCAGCCGAAGACCGGGGCTGGAACGGCTTTTCTTGGCCGGTCGCTCCGAGGCACTTATACTGCCTCGCGATTCCGGTGCCCTGCATCTCGTGCAGCAGGTGCGTGACGAAGCGCACCGCTTCGCCATTGCGGGACACCGCCAGCGGCGCGGCAAGGCCCGCCGGGTCAGCCCGCTGGAGGGCATTCCCGGGCTGGGTCCGAAGCGCCGCCGGCAACTGCTGAACGAGCTCGGAGGGATGCAGGGCGTGGTCTCTTCGGGGGTCGAGGACCTGGCCCGCGTACAGGGCATCAGCCGCGACCTGGCCCATCGCATTTACGACGCGTTACATCCCACGGACTGAGGATCATGCCAGCCAGGCTCAACCTGCCCAACACCCTGACCTGGACGCGGATCATCCTGATCCCGCTGATCGTGCTGGCGTTCTACCTGCCGCATTACTGGCCCTTCATCCCGGCCTACTGGGCAGGCCCGACGGCCGCCATCATCTTCTCCCTGGCCGGCATTACCGACTGGCTGGACGGCTACCTGGCGCGCAAGCTGAACCAGACCTCGAACTTCGGCGCCTTCCTCGATCCGGTGGCCGACAAGCTGATGATTTCCACCGCACTGGTGCTGCTTGTCTCGCGCCACCCCGGATTCGCGGTAGCCATTCCCGCGGCCATCATCATCGGACGAGAGATTGCCGTGTCGGCGTTGCGCGAGTGGATGTCCGAGCTGGGCCGGCGCCACCACGTCTCGGTGTCAGGCATCGGGAAATACAAGACCACGGCGCAGATCACGGCGCTGATCATGATGCTGTGGGAGCACGAGCTGTGGTTCGTGCCGATGTACGAGATCGGGTACGGCTTCCTGCTGGCGGCGGCGGTGCTGACGCTGTGGTCCATGTGGAAGTACCTGGTGGCGGCCTGGCCTCACCTGCGGGGCGACTGAGTCCGGCCCTGAACCCGCCCGGAATACTTGACAGGCCCCCCGCGTCGCTTAGAATTGCGCCTCCTCAGCGGGAATAGCTCAGTTGGTAGAGCACAACCTTGCCAAGGTTGGGGTCGCGAGTTCGAGTCTCGTTTCCCGCTCCAGATCAAGCCGAAAGCCCGGCCTCCGCGCCGGGCTTTTCTTTGCTCGCCACGCCGCGAGGCTGTGGTAGAGTTCGGTCCCGGTTCCCCGCTCGCGGGAATTCATTGTGGCGCGGTGGCGGAGTGGTTACGCAGCGGCCTGCAAAGCCGTGAACACCGGTTCGATTCCGGTCCGCGCCTCCAGCTCTCTGCTCGCTCCGCCGGCCTAAGCAGGCCGCGCTAGGGCCCCACTGCCATCATGGCGATGAAGGCCACGAGGGCGGCGAAGACGCCGAAAGCCACGGGGCGCCAGTGCTCCGGGAAGAGCGGGCCCGGTGGCAGCGCCTGGTCCGCCGCGGGGGCAGCCGGACTGCGGCCTTGCGGTCGCCGGCCTTCGACCGCCGAGCGCAATCCGCTGGCCAGCTTGCGCCGATAGTCCGCCGCCGACATCCGGTGCATGAAAATGCGATGCGTACCGCCGAGGCTCAGTCGCAGCCCGGGCGTGAGCTCGGCAGGCTCGATTTCCACGGGGACGATCGGCCGGTTGCACTCCAGCGCGAAGTGGATCTCGTCGAGGCAGTAGCGCGACGACAGCGAGCGAGGGCTCATGAAAAAGAGCATCGCCGCGCAACCCTCGATGGCGATCGCCAGGTCCTCGCTCCAGCGCTGGCCGGCCTCGATGGCCTCGTCGAACCAGACCTCGAAGCCCTGTTCGCGCAACCAGTCGATCTCTTGCACCACCAGGTCCCTCTGGTCGTGGGCATAGCACACGAAAAGGTAGGGCCCCGAGCTCTTCTGTGCCGAGTCCGCCATTGCCCCCAACTCAACCTCCGTAGCAGGCCAGCCCGGCTCGTTTGCGGGCCGTTTGAGACGCAGCATAGAATGCCTGCGCGCGTATTGAAAACGGAAAAAAAATGACGCTACCGGCGGAGGGTTGGTCGCGGACCCTGGGGAAGGCTCGCGACAGGGGGCTGGGCCGGGCTATCGGTGCATACGTCTTCGCCCTGGTTCTCCTTGCCGCGGTCGAATGGGTCTCGAGCCCTGAGCGCGCCTTGTTGCTCCGCGCCACTGATATCCAGCTCGCCCTGGGCGGGCTGGTCCTGGCGGCGCTGCTGGCGTGGTTTGCTCCCCGTACGCGAGCCATTGTTGGAAGCAGCCCCGCGGCTTCACCGGGAGCGGAAATCGCCTTGCCGGTTTCTGATACCGCCCAGGCTTCCGTCGCCGTGATGCCGCTGGAGCCGCTGTCGCGCGGCGAGGACGACGCGCTGCTGGCGCAGGGATTCTCGGCAGAGATCACCCGGGCCCTGTCCGGGGTCGCGGACCTTCGCGTGGTGCCCTTCGTCCAGTCGGCGGCGCTGGCGGGCCAGCCCGTCGCAGCCACTGCCAAGGCCCTGAATGCCCGCTACGTTCTCTCCGGCACGTTCCAGCGCAGCCCCGAGCGGGTACGCGTGATCGTGCGCCTCACCGATGCCCAGTCGGGCACCGAAGCCTGGGTCGAATCCTACGAGCGGGACCTGGACGACCTGTTCAAGGTCCAGCGGGAGGTCGCCGAGGCCATAGCCGTCGAGACCGGTTCGCAGTACCTGAACATCATTTCGGAGGACCTCTGCCGGCAGCCGCCCCAGGGGCTCTCGGCGTGGAGCCTCACGCACAAGGCACTGACCTTCTGGACCGTGTCCTACACGGCAGAGGCGTCAGCGGACGCTGTTACCTGGCTCGAGCAGGCCCTCGACCTCGAGCCGGACAATGCCATGGCTCACGTGCTGCTGGCTTTCGTGCTGAACCAGCGGGTCGTGAACTCCTTCGCCGACGATCCCGTCGCTGAGAACCGACGGGCGCTGGCCGAGGTGGACACCGCCTTGCGCCTTGCGCCACGCGACGCCACGGTGATGGAGCATGCCGCGCTGGTGTGGCTCAACTGCGGCTTCCGCAGGCGCTCGTTGCAGACGGCGCGCCGCGTCGTTGCCATCGCGCCGTTCAACATGGTGGCCTGGGGGTATGTGGGCTGTAACCTCGTCTGGGGCGGCAGCGCGGAAGAGATCGAGGAAGGTCTTGCCATCCTGCATCGCCTGTTGGTCGAGGCGCCGAACCACCCTTCGGTGCCGTTCTGGCACTACTTTCTCGCCGTAGGCTATGCAGAGGCAGGCCGCTACGATCCGGCCCAGGAACACGCCCATACAGCGGTCGGTTTCCACCCGGGTTTCTGCATCGGCTGGGCGGCGCTTGCCAACGCCCAGGGCGCCGTCGGCGACAGCGCCGGGGCGGCCGATTCCATTGCCCGCGCGCAGGAGGCCAACCCGCGCTTCGACCTGGAGGGGTTCCGGCAATACATGATCGCTATCGGCCGCGAGTGGCCGGAGACCGTGCAACGACAAACGGTCGGCCTGGTACGCGCCGGCCTGCTGACGCCGGCGCCGGACAAGACAGGGCGTCATCACTGAGGGCCGGCGACCGGGCGCTGCTCGACTGCCTTGTGTTACTTTTCCGCCTCGTCGCCCGGATGGCGAAATTGGTAGACGCAAGGGACTTAAAATCCCTCGGCCGCAAGGCCGTGCCGGTTCGACTCCGGCTCCGGGCACCAGCACTGCAGGAGAACAATCGTGATCGCACGCAAGCTAACATTCCTGGTCCTGCTCAGCCTGGCATGCGGCGCTGCGGGCGCCGTGGAGCGGGTGGAGCGGGGCAATCTCGTGCTCGAGGACATGCCGGAGATCCCGCCGGCGCTGATCGAGCGGCTGGACCAGTACCAGAACACCCGTTCGGCCGGTTTTGCCAGCTGGCTCAATGACGGCGGCATCCTGGTTTCGACCCGCTTCGGTGACACCAACCAGGTGCACCGCGTCAGCCAGCCGATGGGGGCGCGCTACCAGCTCACTTTCTTCCCGGAGCCGGTGAGCAACGCCTCGGTGCCGCCGGACCCGGAGCTCAACGGCTTCGTATACAGCCGTGACGTTGGTGGCAACGAGTTCTACCAGCTCTACTGGTTCGATTTCGCCAGCGGCGAGAGCACGCTGCTTACCGACGGCAAGTCGCGCAACACCGGCCCCAGCTGGTCCAACCGGGGCGATCGCTTCGCCTATGCCAGCACGCGCCGCGACGGGCGCAATTACGACATTTACGTTGCGAGCCCGCAGCAGGGTCATGAGGCGCACCGGATGGTGCTCGAGGGCGAGGGCCTGTGGGTGCCGATGGACTGGTCGCCGACGGACGACCGGCTGCTGGTGATCAACTACCGTTCCATCACCGACAGCAAGATCTTCATGGTGGATCTGGCATCCGGGGCAAAGACGCAGGTCTATCCGCAGGATGAGCCGGTCGGATTCGGTGGTGCCGCTTTCGACCACACCGGCGAAGGCGTGTATGTGATTCATGACCATGGCGGCGAGTTCAAGCAGCTCTACCGCCTGCACCTGGCCTCGGGCAAGTCCACCCCGATCTCTGCAGACATTCCCTGGGATGTCTCGTCACTCGCGCTGACTCGTGACCGGACGCGTCTCGCTTTTGTCACCAATGAGGGCGGCATGTCGCGCCTCTACATGCGGGATGTGAAACGTGACCGTGAAATGCCGGTGCCGGACCTGCCGGTCGGCCTGGTCAGCGGCCTGGCATTCAAGCCCGACGGCCACGCCCTGGCGATGACCCTGAATACGCCGCAGTCGCCGAGCGACGTCTTCGTATACGAGTTCACCGGGCGCAAGCTGGTGCGCTGGACCGAGAGCGAGGTCGGCGGCCTGGACACCAGCGAGTTCCCGGTCCCCGGACTGGTGAGTTTTGAGAGCTTCGACGGGCTCGAGGTGCCGGCGTGGCTGTACCTGCCCGAAGGGGAGGGCCCGCATCCAGTGGTGGTCCAGATCCACGGCGGGCCCGAGTCGCAGTCACGCCCGGGCTTTTCCTCCACCTATGCCTACTGGGTGAACGAGCTCGGCGCGGCCGTGGTGCGACCGAACGTGCGCGGCTCCAGCGGTTACGGTAAGAGCTACCTGCAACTCGACAACGGGCCGCGGCGCGAGGACTCGGTCAAGGACATCGGCGCGCTGCTGGACTGGATCGAGTCGCGTCCCGACCTGGATGCCGAGCGCGTCATCGTCTACGGCGGCTCGTACGGCGGCTACATGGTCCTCGGATCGCTGGTGAACTTCGACGAGCGCCTGCTCGGCGGCGTGAGCATCGTCGGGATCAGCAGCTTCGCCACCTTCCTGGAGAACACGGAAGCCTACCGCCGCGACCTGCGGCGGGCGGAGTACGGCGATGAGCGCGACCCCGAGATGCGCGCCATCATGGAGCGCATCTCGCCGCTGAACAATGCGGACAAGATCCGCTCGCCGTTGTTCGTGGCGCAGGGGTACAACGATCCGCGCGTGCCGTACACCGAGTCGGAGCAGATCGTTGCCGCGGTGCGGGACAACGGGGTGCCCGTGTGGTACCTGCTGGCGATGGACGAAGGCCACGGCTTCGCCAAGAAGCCGAACCGGGACTACTTCCAGGCCGCCACGGTGATGTTCTTCCGCCAGCTGTTTGCCGGCGACCTGGCAGAGTGATGGGGCAGGGCCCGGGCGCCGTCGCGCCCGGGCCCTCCGCTTATCCTTTGCCGTAGCCGATCGAGCGCAGCGCCTCGTTGACCTCGTCGAGGATCACCGGGTCGTCGATCGTTGCCGGCACACTGTAATCCTGCCCGTCCGCGATCTTGCGCATGGTCGCGCGCAGCACCTTGCCGGAGCGCGTCTTCGGCAGGCGGTCGACGATCGCGACCTTCTTGAATGCCGCTACCGGGCCGATCTTTTCCCGCACCATCTGTACCAGCTCGGCCTTGATGGTGTCCGCCGGGCGGTCTACGCCCGACTTGAGCACCACCAGGCCGACCGGCAGCTCGCCTTTCAGTTCGTCATGCGCGCCAATGACCGCAGCCTCGGCCACGTCCTGGTGGGAGGCGAGCACTTCTTCCATCGCGCCGGTGGACAGCCGGTGTCCGGCCGTGTTGATGATGTCGTCGATGCGACTCATGATCCACAGGTAGGCATCTTCGTCGCGGTAGCCGGCATCCCCGGTGAGATACCAGCCGTCGAAGGCGCTCAGGTAGGCATCGATGTAGCGCTGGTCGTCGCCCCACAGGGTGGGCAGCGTGCCCGGCGGCAGGGGCAGGCGGATCATGATGCTGCCGATTTCACCGTCCGGCACTTCCTTGCCGTCGTCGCCCAGCACGCGTACGTCGTAACCGGGTACGGCGCGGGTCGGTGAGCCGGGCTTGATCGGCAGCTCTTCGATGCCGAGGCAGTTGGCGGCGATGGGCCAGCCGGTCTCGGTCTGCCACCAGTGGTCGATCACCGGGATAGCGAGTTTCTCGCTGGCCCAGTTGAGGGTGTCGGGATCGCAGCGCTCCCCGGCCAGGAACAGGGCGCGCAGCTTGGAGAGGTCGTAGCGCCCGATGTGCTCGCCACGGGGATCGTCGCGCTTGATGGCGCGGAAAGCGGTCGGCGCGGTGAACATGACGCTGACGCCGTACTCGGCGATGACGCGCCAGAACGCGCCCGCATCGGGCGTACCGACCGGCTTGCCTTCGTACAGCACCGTGGTGCAGCCGTGCAGCAGGGGGCCGTAGACGATATAGCTGTGGCCCACGACCCAGCCGACGTCCGAGGCGGCCCAGAACACCTCGCCGGGCTCTACGCCGTAGACGTGCTTCATGCTCCACGCCAGTGCCACGGCATGGCCGCCGTTGTCGCGTACCACGCCCTTCGGGATGCCCGTGGTGCCGGAGGTGTAAAGAATGTACAGCGGGTCCGTTGCCGCCACCGGCACGCAGTCGGCCGGATCGCTCTCGGCCTCGAGCTCGGCCCAGTCGAGGTCGCGCCCGTCCTTGAGATCGGAGGGCGCTTCCGGGCGCGCCAGGATGATGCAGTTCTGCGGCGGATGCGTGGCGCTGCGGATTGCTTCGTCCAGCAGCGGCTTGTAGCGGATGACGCGATTCACTTCGATGCCGCAGGAGGCCGAGAGAATCACTTTCGGCTTCGCGTCGTCGATCCGCGTGGCGAGTTCGCGTGCGGCGAAGCCGCCGAACACCACGGAGTGGATCGCGCCGATGCGGGCGCAGGCGAGCATGCCGATGACGGCTTCCGGCACCATCGGCATGTACAGGATTACGCGGTCGCCTTTCTCTACCCCCAGCGTACGCAGGCCGCCGGCCAGCCGGGCCACCCGGTCGCGCAGTTCGCGGTAAGTGAAAGTCTCCTTGCTGGCGGTCACCGGGCTGTCGTAGATGAGAGCCGCCTGGTCTGCCCGTCCGCCCTCGACGTGCCGGTCAAGCGCGTTGTAGCAGGTGTTCAGTTGCGCGCCGCGGAACCAGCGGTACAGGGGCGGGTTGCTGGCATCGAGCACGGTGTCCCACGGCCGCGTCCAGCTGATCGCCTCGGCCGCATCACCCCAGAACAGCTCAGGCGTCTCGATAGAGCGCCGGTAGATCGCTTCGTATCCCATCGTCGTCCCCCTTGGTTGCCGGGCGTCGTGGGCGCGGGTGCACTGTTGCGGGCGCCCCTGATGCCGTCTCCGTTTCCCGGGAGTGTATACTGCGCGGCGCCCGTCGGTCGTCCCCCGGCCCGTCCTGGCGGGCCGGGCGGGGCGACACGGCAGAAAAAACAGAGAGGGGAGTGTTTTGCGACGCAGGATTGCGCCGGCGCCGGACAGCGCCGGAGGAGCCCAGTCATGACGGCGGAGACCGCTGCCGGCCCGGTGCTGATGGAGGGCCAGGAGCTGGAGCTGTGGCGCGGTGAGACGCGACTGTTCACCAAGGTCTCTTTCCAGCTGCGCGCCGGAGAGCTGCTGCACATCGTCGGCCCGAACGGCTGCGGCAAGACCAGCCTGTTGCGCGTGTTGTGCGGCCTGACGCTGCCCGAGACGGGCGAAGTCTTCTGGCGCGAGAAGAAGATCTCGCGCAACCGGGCCGACTTCCACGCCAGCCTGTGCTACCTGGGGCACCGCGAGAGCCTGAAGGCCGACCTCACCGCCGAGGAGAACCTGGTGTTCCAGCTCGGACTCCGCGCCTGGCTCAGCAAGGCGGACATCCATGCTGCACTCGAGCGGGTCGGCCTCAGCAAGCGGCGCCACGTGCCGGCGCGCAGCCTCTCGGCCGGGCAGAAGCGTCGCGTTTCCCTGGCCAAGGCGCTGGCGAGCGGAGCAAAGCTGTGGATCCTGGACGAGCCCTATACGAATCTCGACGTGGCCGGACGCGAGCTCGTCGACCAGATGATGAGTGAACACCTGTCGCGCGACGGGCTGGTGCTGCTGGTGGCTCACCAGGCGCACGGCGTGGCCGCGGGCGTGACGCGACGACTGGAGCTGGGCTGATGATGGAATGGCCCGGTCTCGGCACCGCCTTCTGGCTGCAGCTGACGCGCGACCTGCGCCTGGCGTTTCGCCATATCGGCCAGGCGGCCAACCCCCTCATGTTCTTCGTCATGGTGACGACGCTGTTCCCGCTGGCCCTGAGCCCGGCGCCCGAACTGCTGCAGGCCATCGCCCCGGGCGTGATCTGGGTTTCCGCGCTGCTGGCTTCGCTGCTGGCGGCGGAAAGCCTGTTCCGCCAGGACGTGGAGGACGGCACCATGGAGCAGCTCGCGCTGTCGCCCCAGCCGTTGTCCCTGCTGCTGCTGGCGAAGACCACCTCGCACTGGCTCATGACCGGGCTGCCGCTGGTGCTCATGGCGCCCATCGTCGGGCATGCCCTGTTCCTGCCCGGCGATGCGGTGCCCGAGACCATGCTGGCCCTGCTGCTCGCCACGCCGGTGCTGAGCCTGGCGGGGGCGGTGATGGCGGCGCTCACGGTGGGCCTGCGCCGCGGCGGCGGCCTGCTGTCGCTGCTCATCCTGCCGATCGTGATGCCGGTGCTGATTTTTGGCGCGCGCGCCACGGACATGGCCATGCAGGGCCTGGACGTCAGCGGGGTGATGTACCTGCTGGCCGCGGTCCTGTTGCTGGCCATCAGCCTGGCCCCCGCAGGCATGGCCGCGGCGATGCGTATCAGCCTCGATTAGCAGGGTCAATGCTCGCGCAGGCCGGGGCGATCATCGATAATTGAACCAATGATTCGCTGCATGTGTCGGAAAAGGGAGAAAAAGTTCCCCAACCCGCATGCGTATTCGTCGCAATTGAGACTCAATCTACTTGGTTGTTAAATAGCCGCCCATGTGGGAATTCATACATAAGCTCGGTTCGCCACCGCATTTCTGGCGCTTGTCCGGCACGATGGTGCCGTGGTTCAGCTGGTTTGCAGCCATCCTCATCGCTGTCGGCACCGTCGGCGGGTTGTGGATTGCGCCGCAGGACTACCAGCAGCTCGATGCCTTCCGCATCATCTATTTCCACGTACCGAGCGCCTGGCTGTCGCAGTTCGGCTACGTGGTGATGGCTGCTGCGGCCGCCGTCGGGCTGGTGTGGCGCATCAAGCTGGCGCACGCGGTCGCTGCGGCCTGCGCGCCGATCGGCGCCTCGTTCACCGTGGTGGCCCTAGCCACCGGCTCCATCTGGGGCAAGCCCATGTGGGGCACCTGGTGGGTGTGGGACGCCCGCCTCACGTCCACCCTCGTGCTGCTGTTCCTGTACTTCGGTTACATGGCGCTGCGCGCCGCGATCGACGACGAGAACCGCGCCGACCGTGCCAGCGCGCTGCTGGCGATCATCGGCGTCATCAACATCCCGATCATCAAGTACTCGGTGGAGTGGTGGAACACCCTGCACCAGCCGGCCACGATCTCCAAGATCGGCAAGCCGTCCATGGACCCCGAAATGCTCGTGCCGCTGCTGGTCATGTGGCTGGGATTCACTTTCTTCTTTTTCGCGGTGCTCATGGTGCGCACCCGGGCCGAATTAATCGCCCGGGAGCGGAACAAAAAGTGGCTTCGCGATGTCATCGATAGGGGTTGACGATGGAATACCTGACCTTCGGAAAATACACATGGTATGTCTGGTCCAGCGTCATCCTGTCTTTCGTAGTGCTCGGCGCCAACGTGTGGATGGCGCGCCGCCTGATCAAGTCGCGCATTGAAACGGCCCGCCGTCGGCTGGCCGCAGAGGAGGTCTGAATGAAAGCTCGCAACCAGCGTCTTCTTGCCGTGGGTCTGGTCATCGCAGGCGTGGGCCTGGGTGCCACCTTCCTGCTGAAGGCCATGAACCAGAACATCCTCTACTACTACAGCCCGACGCAGATGGAGGCCGGCGAGGCGCCGCAGGACCGCCGCTTCCGCGTCGGCGGCCTGGTGGTCGACGACTCGATCGTGCGCAAGGAAGGCACCATGGAGGTGAGCTTCACGTTGACTGACGAGGCGCACGTGGTGCCGGTCGTCTACACCGGGATCCTGCCCGACCTGTTCCGCGAGGGACAGGGCATCATCGCCCACGGGCGTATGGACGGCAGCCAGTTCGTCGCTGACGAGATCCTTGCCAAGCACGACGAGAACTACATGCCGCCGGAAGTTGCGGCCTCGCTGGAAGAGACGCACAAGCGTGCGGCCCAGCCGTCGACCGGAGGCTACTAAGTGATTCCTGAACTCGGCCATGTGGCGCTGGCCCTCGCGCTCTGCCTCGCGATTTCACAGGCGTTCTTCGGCCTCGCCGGCCCGATCTTCAACAAGCCGGGCTGGAGCGCTGCGACCAAGCCGGTGTCGATCGGCCATTTCGTGTTCGTTGCCATCGCCTACGCCGGCCTGACCTACGCGCATGCCGTGGATGACTTCACGGTCGCTTACGTGGCGAATCACTCCAACTCGCAACTGCCGATGATGTACAAGATCTCCGGCGTGTGGGGCGGCCACGAAGGCTCGATGCTGCTGTGGGTCCTCATGCTGGCCGTGTGGGGTGCACTGGTCGGTGTGTTCACGCGCCGCGTGCCGCTGCAGACCTCGTCCAAGGTGCTGGGCGTCATGGGCATCATCAGCGTGGCCTTCATGTGGTTCGTGCTGGCCACCTCGAATCCCTTCGATCGGCTCATCCCGGCGCCCCTGGACGGCCGCGACCTGAACCCGCTGCTGCAGGACCCGGGGCTGGTCATCCATCCGCCTCTCCTGTACATGGGCTACGTCGGTTTTGCAGTGGCGTTTGCCTTCGCCATTGCCGCCATGATCGAGGGCAAGCTCGACCAGCAGTGGGCGCGCTGGATCCGTCCCTGGACGGCGGCGGCGTGGGCGTTCCTCACCGTGGGTATCGCGCTCGGCAGCTGGTGGGCCTACTACGAGCTCGGCTGGGGCGGCTGGTGGTTCTGGGACCCGGTGGAAAACGCCTCGTTCATGCCCTGGCTGATCGGTACGGCATTGCTGCACTCCCTGGCGGTGACGGAGCGGCGCGGCCTGTTCAAGGGCTGGACCCTGCTGCTGGCGGTCTCGGCATTCTCGCTCAGCCTGCTCGGTACCTTCCTGGTGCGCTCCGGCGTGCTGGTGTCGGTGCATGCTTTCGCCACGGATCCCGACCGCGGGCTGTTCATCCTGGCGATGCTGGTGTTCTTCATCGGCGGCGCGCTGGCGCTGTACGCCTGGCGCGCGCCGCAGCTGGCACAGAAGGGGGGCTTCGCGCCGCTGTCGCGCGAGACTTTCCTGCTCGCGAACAACATGCTGTTCGTGGTCGCCACGTTGCTGATCCTGTTCGGCACCCTTTACCCGCTGTTCGTTGACGGTCTCGGACTGGGCAAGATCTCGGTGGGGCCGCCGTACTTCAACACGGTGTTCATCATCCCGACCTTGCCGCTGGTGCTGCTGATGGGGCTGGGCATGCATACGGCGTGGAAGAAGATGGATTGGCGTCAGCTGAAGAGCAAGCTGTGGCCCTTCGCGCTGTTCGCGCTGCTGTTCTCGATCATCGTGCCGCTGCTCGTCTATCGCCAGTTCGGCGTGATGAAGTTCATCGGCATCCTGCTCGGTGTGTGGGTCATGGCGGTGTCTTTCATCGACCCGGTGAAGTACATCCGGCGCAAGGGCTCGCTGAAGGGCTACTCTCGCACCATGATTTCCATGAGCGTGTCGCACTTCGCGGTCGGCATGTTCGTCATCGGCGTGACCATGGTCTCCACCTACGGCATCGCGCGCGACATCGGCATGAAGCCGGGAGATACGGTGCAGGTGGAGGATTACTCCTTTACCCTGAACAGCACCTCCAACGTGCGCGGGCCGAACTACACGGCCGTCCGGGGCGAAGTGATCGTCGAGAAGGACGGTGAGCAGGTCACCGTGCTCTATCCGGAGAAGCGTACCTACCTGGTGCAGCAGAGCCCGATGACCGAGGCGGCCATCCACGCCCGCCTGCATCGCGACATCTTCGTTGCGTTGGGCGAGCCGCTGGGGCAGGGCGCCTGGAGCATGCGCATCCAGTACAAGCCTTACATCCGCTTCATCTGGCTGGCCGCGCTGATCATGGCGCTGGCGGCGTTCTTCGGCATGACCGACAAGCGCTACCGCGTCCCGCGTGAAGCCGTGGAAGGTACCCGCGCGCAGGCTGCCCAGGGGGCCGGGAAGCTGCAGGAGGGCACGGCCTGATGAAGACGCTGAAGTACCTGTTGCCCGTGCTGGCGTTCGTGGTCCTGGCGGGCTTCTTTTACAAGGGGCTCTTCCTGAACCCGCGCACGGTACCTTCGCCGTTGATCGGCAAGCCGGCGCCGGCCTTCCAGCTGGAAGACCTGCGCCAGCCGGAGGCCGTGTTCGCCCGGGACGACATGCTCGGCAAGCCGGCCGTGCTGAACGTGTGGGCCACCTGGTGCACCGGTTGCCGCCAGGAGCATCCCTTCCTGATGCAACTGTCGCGTCAGAGCGACGTGCCTTTGTACGGCATGAACTACCGTGACGAACGGCCCAAGGCACTGCAGTGGCTGCGCAGCCTGGGCGACCCCTACACCAAGGTCGCCTTCGACCCGGACGGCATGGTAGCGCTCGACTGGGGCGTCTACGGTTCGCCGGAGACTTTCCTCCTCGACCCCTCGGGCACCGTGGTCTACAAGCACCTCGGGCCGATGACGCCGGGCGTGTGGCAGCAGGAGTTCCTGCCGCGCATCGCCCAGATGGAGACCATTACACAATGAAGTTCTTTTTGGCCCTGCTGCTCGCCGGGATGATCGTCCTCGGCGGGGCGGCAGCTTGGGCGGATGACAGCGTCCTGCGGATGAATCCGGAGGAAACCTTCGACACGCCCGAGCAGCTGGAGCGCTACGAGCGACTCACGCATGAGTTCCGTTGCGTCGTATGCCAGAACCAGAGCGTCGCCGAGTCCAACGTGGACCTGGCCAAGGACCTGCGCCGCATCACCCGCGACATGATCCTGGCGGGCAATACCGACGCCGAGATCAAGCAGTTCATGACCGACCGCTACGGCGACTTCGTGCTGTACAACCCGCCCGTCAAGCCGATCACCTACCTGCTGTGGGGCGCGCCGGTGATCTTGTTGTTGATCGGCGCCGCCGTGATGGTTTCCGTTGTCGGCCGACGCTCGCGCGAGACGGTCGAGGACGACGCCGAAGCCGAAGGGATGGGAGAAAACTCATGACTCAGTTCTGGATCGCGGCCCTGGCCCTCGGGCTGGCGGCCGCGGCGATGGTCCTCGTGCCCGTCATTCGCGCCTGGGCGCGTCAGGACGGGGAGCGCAATTCCTCCGTACTCGGAGTCGGGATCCTCGTTGCCATGGCCATTCCCGTGGTCGGCATCATGCTGTATTCGCACTGGAGCACCTGGGACTGGGGCCAGGGCGGCATGCAGGCACAGGCCGGTGCTGAAGAGGGCATGCACGAGATGGACGACGCGCTGCGCGCCCTGGAGCAACGGCTCGAGCAGAATCCCCAGGAGCTGGAGAGCTGGCTCTTGCTCGGGCGCACCTACATGTCGCTGCGTCGTTTCGAGGACGCTGCGGGCGCGTACCGCAACGCAGCGGCGCTCGATGGCGGGAATTCCCCTCAGATCCAGTCGGATCTCGGCGAAGCGCTGGCGCTTTCGCAGCCCGAGGGCCTGCAGGGCGAGGCCGGTGCGATCTTCGAGCGCGTCCTGATGGTCGAGCCGGCTTATCCGAAGGCCCTTTGGTACGGCGGGCTCAACGCATTTGAGAACGCCAACTGGGATCTCGCCGTCGAGCGGCTGGAGAAGCTGCTCAGCATGAGCCCGCCCGAGACGCTGGTGCCGCTGATCGAGGAGCGCATCGCCGCAGCGCGCGCCAATGCCGCTGGCGGCCCGATGGCGGGCATGTCTATGCCGGCGGCTGACCCGGCTGCCGACACGGCGGCTGCGGCACCACAGGCCGCTGCTGCCCCCGAAGCGGCAGCGGCACCCGCAGCCGCGCCGGCTCCGGGCGAGGGCATCGTGCTGAACGTTTCCCTGGATCCGGCACTGGCGGCACGCATCCCGCGGCCGGCGCCCGTGTTCATCATTGCGCGCCTGCCCACCGGCGGGCCGCCCCTGGCCGTCGTGCGGGCGCGGTCGAACGAGCTGCCGCTGTCGGTGACCCTGACGGACGCGAACGCCATGATGGAAGGCGTGACCATTCTCGACCAGCCCGAGCTGAGTCTGGTGGCGCGCATCTCGCTCTCCGGTGGTCCCGCGCAACGCCCCGGCGACCTCTACGCTACGGTAGACTACCGCGGTGGCGATGGCGGGCCGATACGCCTGCACATCGACCGCGTAGCCGAGTAGCGCTGGGGGATATGCAATGAGCAATGATCTCAAGGCCCGCTTCGAGCAGGCCATGGTGGACGTGAAGGGGCTGTCACAGCGCCCCAGCGACAACGACATGCTGTCGCTCTATGCCTTGTACAAGCAGGCCACTGAAGGCGACGTGAGCGGCAAGAAGCCGGGCATGTTCGATTTCGTCGCGCGCGCGAAGTTCGAGGCCTGGGAGGGTCTCAAGGGCACCTCCGCAGAGGACGCCATGCAGAGCTATATCGACAAGGTGCGTGCACTCGGCGCCTGACGCTTGTCCCGCCTCAGTTTTGCTTCGCCGCCGTCCCTGGGCGCCGCCTACCTCCGTGCGCTGATTGATCGGCGTCCGCGCCGGCTGCCGCCGGGCAGCGGGCCGTGCACCCTCGATGCGGAACTCGGCGGCGTCAGGGCGCGTGCTGCGCATGTCAGGGCCTACCGGGAGGTATGCGGGCTGCCGGATGACGGCCGGTTGCCGCTGACCTATCCGCACATCATGGCCGGCGGCCTGCATATGCACATGTTGCTGCACCCGGCATTCCCGGTGAAAGTTCTCGGCCTGGTGCATCTCGCCAACGACATCGAATTGCTGCAGCCGCTGCCGCAGGATGCAACCCTCGCGTTCGAGTGCCGCCTGCAGACCGGCCGCAGCAAACCGCGTGGCGACGAGTTCCAGCTGGTGACGGAAGGCCTGTGCCAGGGTGAACTGGCGTGGCGCGAGACGATGCGCTTCCTGGCGCCCGCACCGCGTGACGGGCGGCGGACGCCGCGGGATTCCCTCGAGCTCCCCGAGGCTGTGGCGGAGTGGTCCGTGCCGGCCGACACGGGACGACGCTATGCCCGTGTCTCGGGCGACTGGAATCCCATCCACCTGTCCGGGCTGCTGGCACGGCCCTTCGGATTCCCTGCCGCCATCGCCCACGGGATGTGGTCGCTCGCGAGTTGCCTCGCGCACCTGGCGACGGGGTCACCACAGCCCGGCGCGCGGCTCGAGGCGCGTTTCCTCAAGCCGTTGCTGCTGCCTGGTGAAGTCCGGCTGCACGCAGCCATGCCGGATGCGTCCGGCGCGCGCGAGTTCCTGCTCGTATCCGCCGGGGATGCCAAGCCGTATCTCAGGGGCAGTTGGGACGACGGTTCGCGCTGAGCGACACGGCTCCGCGTCGCACCCGGCCTCAGCCCAGACGAGGCAGCAACCAGCCGACCCACGCGACCGTCACCAGGGGCGTGGCAAATGCCAGCGCGAGGCCGGGCGCAAGGAAGGCGCGACTGTGCAGTTCCCCGGTGGAGTAGGCGATGGCGTTGGGCGGGGTTGCAATGGGCAGGCACATGGCCGTCGATGCGGACAAAGCGATCACCACGGGTAGCAGGCCCGCCGAGCCCGAGAATCCCATGCCCACCGCGGCGCCGAGCGGTACCAGTATGTTGGCTGCAGCGGTGTTGCTCATGAAGTTGGACAACACGGTCGTGAGCAGGGCGAAGGCCAGTGCCGCGCCGGCCAGGCCCAGGCCGTCGGTGGGCAGTCCGCCGACGATCCACGCGGCCAGGCCGGTCTCGGTGACCGCCACGCCGAGCGACAAGCCCCCGGCCATGAGAATCAGCACGTCCCAGCGCAGCTGACGGATCTCGGCCACGCCGATGACCCCGGTCACCGAGAGGACCGTGATCGGTATGAACGCCACCACCGCGGCGGGCGCAGGACCGAACATCCACAACAGCAGCGTGGCGCTGAACACGAGCACCACCACCGCTTGCTGCCAGCGCGGCGCGTGGCTTGCGGCGCGGTGGACGGCGGACAGCGCGCTGCGGTCCAGCAGCAGGCCGGCCGGACGGTAGCGATACAGCAGGAAGGCAGCCAGCATGCCGGCGAGGACCAGGGCCGGCGGCAGGCCCAGCAGCATCCACTCCAGGAAGGACAGTTCGTTGCCGGCCTGGCGCAGGAAGCCGGCGGCAATGGCATTCGGCGGGGTGCCGACGAGCGTGCCCATGCCGCCGAGGTTGGCTGCAGCGGCGATTCCCAGCGGCAGGGCGGGGCGGAAGCTGTGCCCGGCGGGCAGGGTGCGCAGCAGCGGGGCCACGACCGCGATCATCATCGCCGCCGTGGCCGTGTTGGACATGAACATGGAGAAGACGAAGGTGACGGCCATGGCGGCCAGCAGCACGGCGGTTGCCCTGGCGCCCGCGGCACGAAACACCAGGCCGGCGAGGGTGCGGTCCAGCCCGGTGCGCGCCGCCGCCTCCGCGAGGATGAAGCCGGCGAGGAACAGCCAGATCAGCGGGCTGGCCATGGGCGCGATGAAGATCTGCCACCGGTCGGGCTCATCCGCCGCGGCGAAGACGCCATCCGGCCGGCCCAGCAAGAGGATCGACAGGCCGATCACCAGCAGGGACACGGCGAAAGCGGGAATGGCTTCGCTGGCCCACAGGCCCGCCGCGAACAGCAGGATGAAGAGGCAGCGACGGCCGGCGGCGTCGAGGCCGTTCCACTCGGGCAGGAAGGCGACGAGGGCGGCAAGCGCCAACGACGCCAGCACGCGCAGCAGCGCACCGACGTCATCGAACTCGACCGCGGCGAGGAATCTCCTTGCTGCGCGCCGGGTATCCCTCATGGCCCCTCTCGGCCTGTTTCAGCCCGAGAGGGGATGGTCAGGCCGCCTTGACCCGCGGCCCGGCTTCGCTGATGGCGCGTCCGGCCACGTCCTCGTAGTGCTCGAAATTGTCGGCAAAGAGTTTCGCCAGCTTGTGGGCGGTTGCATCGTACGCCGCCTTGTCCGTCCAGGTGTTGCGCGGCACCAGGATCTCGTCCGGCACGCCCGGACAGGACTTCGGCATGGCGAGCCCGAAGATGGGGTCGGTCTCGGTCGGCTGCTGCGCCAGCTCGCCCGAGTGGATCGCGTCCACGATGGCGCGCGTGAAGGCCAGCTTCATGCGCTTGCCGGTACCGTAGGCACCGCCCGACCAGCCGGTGTTGACCAGCCAGACGTTGGCATTGTGCTTGCGGATGTGCTCGGCGAGCAGCTCGGCGTACTTGGCCGGGTGCCAGACCAGGAACGGCCCGCCGAAACACGGCGAGAAGGTCGCCTCCGGCTCGGTGACGCCCATCTCCGTGCCCGCCACCTTCGCCGTGTAACCACTGATGAAGTGGTACATGGCCTGCTCGGGGGTCAACCGGCTGACCGGCGGCAGTACGCCGAAGGCATCGCAGGTGAGGAAGATGATGTTCTTCGGATGACCGCCCATGCAGGGGGTCTTCACGTTGTCGATGTACTCGATCGGATAGGAACCGCGCGTGTTGGCGGTGATGGAGGTGTCCTCGTAGTCCACCTCGCGCGTGCCCTTGTCGTAGACCACGTTCTCGAGCACCGAGCCGAAACGCAGGGCGCGATAGATGTCGGGCTCGGCTTCCTCGGACAGGTCGATGACCTTGGCGTAGCAGCCGCCCTCGATGTTGAAAATCCCGTCGTCGCTCCAGCAATGCTCGTCATCGCCGATGAGGCGGCGCTTCGGGTCGGCGGACAGCGTGGTCTTGCCGGTGCCCGACAGGCCGAACAGGATCGAGGTGTCGCCCTCGGCGCCCTCGGTGGCGGAGCAGTGCATGGAGAGCACGCCCTGCGCCGGCATCAGGTAGTTCATGATGGTGAACACGCCCTTCTTCATCTCGCCGGCATACTCGGTGCCGAGGATCACCATTTCGCGGTGCCCGAACTGCAGGTTGATGCTCGTGCCGGAGGTCATCCCGGGCACGTTGCGGTTCGCCGGGAAACTGCCGGCATTGAAGATCACGTAATCGGGCTCGCCGAATTCGGCCAGCTGCTCCGCGGTCGGCCGGATCAGCATGTTGTGCATGAACAGGGCGTGGTAGGGGCGGGCGCACACCACGCGTACCTTGATGCGGTATTTCGGGTCCCAGCCGGCAAAGGCGTCGACGACGTAGAGCCGGTCCCGGGTGCCTAGAAAATCAATGGCCTGCGTGCGGTTGATCTCGAAAGCGTGCTGCTCGAGCTTCATGTTGACCTTGCCCCACCACACGTCCTCGGCGACGTTCGGGTCGTCGATGATGCGCTTGTCGGTCGGGCTGCGGCCGGTCTTGACCCCTGAAAGCGCGATCAGCGCGCCGGAGGCGGAAATCGCGGATCCGCGGTCCCACTTCAGGGCATGCTCGTAAAGCACGGCCGGGGGGAGGTTACGGTGAATTTCCTCGACGCCGATGCCGTATTGTTCCAGGGAAAAGCGCGCTGCCATGCGATTGGCCTCCGTGAATCTTTGCGCGGCGGAAGGGTGCGAACCCGCCGGAAAACCTTTGCGTCCCGGCCCTGGCGGCAGGGAAGCCTTAATTGAGCGCGTAAGTATATACCGCGCAACAGCAAATCCCATGCTTGCGGCAATCCACAGTACGCTGTCTCGCAAGCGTCGCCTTAGACTCGGGCCCGAGAGAGTACGGGGGGTCCGATGCGACAGCCACTTGACGTCCTCGACGCCGAGCGCGTCGCCGCTGAATCCCGCCCGCCCGCACATGGGCGCGCGGCGGCACGGCGTGAGCTGTACTGGGAGATCCTCAGCGGCGGCAGCGGATTCCTGTTGACCGTCTTCATCTGGTTTCATGTTTTCGACGTCGGCTCCTTGCTTTTCGGGCCCGAGGGCTTCGACCGGCTGGCGGAGTTTCTCGAGGGGCTGTACATCGCCCAGCCCATCGTCGTCGTCGTCGCCCTGCTGTTCTTCGCCCACGCGGTCGCGGCGGCGCGCAAGATCCCGGCGCGAGTGCGCGAGCGGCGGCGCCTGAACCGGCTCGCCCGGGAAATGGCCGGCGCCGGCAAGCAGTGGGTTGCGGGGGAGGGTGCCGAGCGCCCGCACGAAGACTCCCGGCTCTGGGTATGGCAGGTGCGTACCGGCATGCTGATCCTGGTGCTGGGCAGTTTCCACGTCGGGCTCATGGCCATAGATACCTTCACTGCCCTGTGGGGCGAACGGCACGGCATGGAAGCGGCCACGACCATGGAGCGGGTAGCGGCCGGCCTGTCATGGTTCTATCTCCTGCTGCTGGTATTGCTGGCCATCCACGCCTCGGCGGGGATTTATCGCCTGGCGATCAAGTGGGGCGTGGCTGCCGGACGCTCGCGCCCGGCCCTGAAACGCTTTGCGCGCATCTTCGGCGTCGCCTTTCTCGCCGCCGGCCTGTTCGTGCTGGCCGTGATGGCCGGCTGGCTGCCCGCGCCGTTCGCCTTCCTGTTGGGGTCCTGAAGCTTTGAAGATTACCGATGTCCTTGTTATCGGCGCCGGCCTCGCGGGTGAGCGTTGTGCCATCGAGGCAGCCGCGGCCGGTCACTCGGTCCTGATCCTCTCCCTCGTGCCGCCCCGGCGCAGCCACAGTTGCGCAGCCCAGGGCGGGATGCAGGCGGCGCTCGGGAACTGCGCCAAGGCCGACGGCGACAGTCCAGACGTACATTTCCTCGATACGGTCCGCGGCTCGGACTGGGGCGCGGACCAGGAAGTGGCGCGTATTTTTGCCGACAACGCGCCGATCGCCGTGCGCGAGCTGGCGCATTTCGGCGTGCCGTGGACGCGCCTCAGGCCGGGCACCAACCGTTACCACATCAAGGGCCAGCAAGTGGACATCGAGGAGCCGGCGGACAAGGCCGGGCTCATCATGCATCGCGACTTCGGCGGCACCGCCAAGTGGCGCGCATGCTATGCCGCCGCAGGCACGGGTCACGCCACGCTGTACGCCGTGGACAGCCAGGTGGTGCGACTCGGCATCGACGTGCTCGATCGCATGGAAGCCATCGCGCTGATCCACGACGGCGAGCGTTGTCACGGCGCGGTCGTGCGCTGCCTGCGCACCGGCCGTCTCGAAACCATCATGGCCCGGGCCACGGTGATCGCCACCGGGGGCTACGGGCGGATTTACGGCGGTTACACCAGTAACGCGGTCATCAACGAGGGTACGGGCGCGGCGCTGGCGCTGGACACCGGCATCGTGCCACTCGGCAACATGGAAGCCGTGCAGTTCCACCCCACCGGCCTGTGGCCCGCCGGGATCCTGGTCACCGAGGGCTGTCGCGGTGACGGTGGTTACCTGTTGAATGCGGCCGGAGAACGCTTCCTGGTGGAACTCGAGCCGGAAAAGCAGGAACTCGCCAGCCGCGACGTGGTGTCGCGCCACATGATGAACGAGATCCTGGCCGGACGCGGCGTGGACAGCCCCAACGGGCCGCACTTGTGGCTCGACCTGCGCCACCTCGGCGAGGAGCACCTCACCACGCGGCTGCGGGAGATCTACGAGATCTGCCGCGACTTCCTCGGCATCACCCCGTGGCAGGAGCTGGTGCCGGTGCGGCCGACCCAGCATTACTCCATGGGCGGCGTGCGCGTGAACAAGGACGGCCAGGCCTACGGGATGGCCGGATTGTTCGCGGTCGGCGAGGCGGCCTGCTGGGACATGCACGGCTTCAACCGGCTCGGCGGCAACAGCCTGGCTGAGACGATCGTGGCCGGGCGCGTAGTCGGCATGGCCATCGCGGAGTTCGTGACGCGCGGCGGCCCGGGGCCGGAAGCCTCGCTGGCTGCAAGTGCCCTGGCGGAACAGGAAACCCGGATCAAGGCGCTGGCGTCCCAGCCCGCCGGCGGGCGCACGCTCTACCAGGTGCGGGACGAAATGGGCGAGATCATGATGAACCGGCTCGGCGTGTTCCGCACCGGGGACGAGATCGAGACCGCGATTACCGATCTGCAGAGGTTGTTGCGCGAGGTCTCGGGCATCGGCCTGCGCGCCAGCAGCCCAGGTTCCAACCCGGAGCTCACCTATGCCTTGCGGCTGCCGGGGATGCTCAAGCTGGCCCTGGCGACCGCGGTCGGTGCCCTGGCGCGCAAGGAAAGCCGTGGCGCCCACCACCGCACGGACTACCCGCAGCGCAACGACGCAGAGTGGCTGAAACGCACCCTGGCCCGTTGGCAGCCGGGCGCGGACGGGCCCGACCTGAGTTACGAACCGGTCGGCCTGCTCGATCTGCCGCCCGGACACCGCGGCTACGGGGCCTCCGGCCATGTCGACCTGCCCGTCACGCTGGAGGAATACAACCAGCAGGTGGCGAGCGCCCAGGCGGCACAGGGCTGCCTGGAAACGATTGAACCCATGGGTACGCGACTGCGCCCCGGCGCATGGCGCGGCGCCTTCAGCGCGCCGAGCTGAGGAGGAGGGCAGTCATGTCACAGGTCACGGGACGCAAGCTCAAGTTCGAAGTCTTCCGCTACAACCCGGAAGATCCCGCCTCCAAGCCGCGCATGGAGACCTTCGAGCTGCAGGAAACGCCCTTCATGTCGTTGTTCATCGCACTTAACAAGTTACGCGAGGAACAAGACCCAACCCTCCAATTTGATTTCGTTTGTCGCTCAGCCGTCTGCGGCTCGTGCGGCATGATGGTGAACGGGCGCCCGGCGCTGGCCTGCAAGACCTTGACCTCCCAGCTCGAGAGCACCATCCGGCTGCACCCGTTGCCGGCATTCCGCCTCGTGGGCGACCTGTCCGTCGACACCGGCAGCTGGTTCCGCGGCATGACCGAGCGCGTCCAGGGCTGGATCGAGGAGAAAGCACCTTTCGATCCGGAGGCGCAGGAAGAGCGCATGGACGACGAGCTGGCGCAGGCGATCTATGAACGGGAGCGCTGCATTGAATGCGGTTGTTGTGTGGCGTCCT
The DNA here is from genome assembly GCA_964413755.1 of uncultured Thioalkalivibrio sp. Taxonomy (GTDB): domain Bacteria; phylum Pseudomonadota; class Gammaproteobacteria; order Steroidobacterales; family XN24; genus XN24. The sequence goes on from CAYPTW010000018.1 coordinate 32,643, forward strand.
GTGCGGTGGCCAATACGCGCCCGGCATTCGTGGCCCCGGCCGGCCTGAATCGTGTCGCTCGCTTCATGATGGACCCGCGCGACCGGCGCAAGACTGGCGACTGGTTCGAGGTCTTCGCCAGTGACGAGGGCGTGTTCGGTTGCCTGGGACTCATGGCCTGCCAGGACGTGTGCCCGAAAGAACTCCCGCTGCGCGAGGTTTACGCCTATCTGCGGCGCAAGGCGCTGACCGGCGTGCTTAGCAAAAAGGCCAAGCCCGCCTAG
>CAYPTW010000019.1:0-30745 GCA_964413755.1 uncultured Thioalkalivibrio sp.
CCCCCTCGATCAGGCTGAGTTCGCCGATCAGGTCGACCAGGCCGGGCCGCAGCAGGGGCTCGCCTCCGGTCAGCCGCAGCTTGCTGACGCCGCGTTCCACGAACAAGCGCGCCACGCGCGAGATTTCGCTGAACGACAGGCGCTCGTCCGAATGCAGGAACTGGAAGTCGCGATGGTACTGGTCCTCGGGCATGCAATACGGGCAACGGAAGTTGCAGCGATCCATGACCGAGATGCGGAGGTCCCTGAGGGGCCGGCCGCGCCGGTCTTCCAACATGCCGCCCGCCGGAGATTTCGTTTCCGAATTCATGAGCTTGGGATCCACGCCCACTCCCCTGTCTAAGTATCCGGCAAGTATCGCACGGCGCGTATCCGCGGTGCCACCAGCCGCTATGATGCGCTTGCTGCAGCGCCAAAAAAGAGGGCGCCCGGCGGCGCCCTCGTGCTGCAGCAAGGTCCCGCAGCGCCTAGTCTTCCGCCTCCGGGCGAATGAAGCGATAGGTAAAGCCGACCAGGAACACGTTTACGTCGTAGTCGAGCGTATCCGCGCCGAAGGTCAGCACGTTGTTGATTGTGTCCGGCGCCACACCGTCCTTGGCCCAGTCGTCGGCATCGAACTTCTCCCAGCGCCAGCCCGCATTCAGGCTCCAGCGCGCGTCGAGATGCCAGTCCGCCATGAGCTGGGCGCCGGTCAGCTTCGAAATCAGCGTCGGCAGCGCGTCGCTGGCGCCGCCGAGCGGATCTTCGATGCGAATGTCGCCACGAGTGTCCGCACGGTTCAGATCCGCGCGCAGGTCGAGCTTGCCCTCGGCGAGGCCCGGCCAGTTGAAGGCCAGGCCATAGACATCGTGCCGGTCCTCGCTGCTGCCGGCCCAGTTGGGCGGCGCCAGGTTCGGCGCCAGGAAACTGGCGGCACCGATCGTGCGGGAGTCGTAGTTCTCCCGGCTGAAATAGCCCGTGACGCCCAGTTTCTCGCCCAGCAGGAAGCTCGCCTCGGCGCTGTACTGGTCGTAGTCTGCGGAAACCAGGCCGACTTCGCTCTGGTCATAGCTGTCGCGCGCCGATTCAAAGCGCATCGCCAGGCTGAACCGCCCGGCGGGCGTGAAACCCGCGTCCGCCTGCAGGGTGTCGCGTTCACGATCCGCCAGGTAGTACTTGCGCAACAGCGGGTTCTGCTGCGCGCCCGCGCCGGGGAAGAACACCGGAGCCGCCTCCCGGGCGTCACGCGAACTGCTCTCGGCACGCAGCCCGAGGCTCAGCTGGTCCACGGGCCGGAAACGCACGCGCGCCCAGGTCGTATCCTCATCGGTGCGCGAGACATCCTGGTAATCGCGGTCACGAATCTTGTTGTCCCAGCCGGCCGACACCTGGACCATGCGGCTGAAGCGGTAATTGGCCGCCAGCAGGGTATCGCGCGTCTCGTAACTGTAGACGGGGTTGAACGCGCTCGGCGCCTGGAACCCGTCCGCCTGGACGATGGCCCACTCGTACTGCCCCGAGTTGTTGTCGCGTTCGCTGGAACGGTATTCGCCGGTCAACCGCAGCTTGTCGAGCGGGCGCATGCTGACGCGCAAATTGGCGTGGGTGACGTCCGCATCGCCATCGAATTGCGCCACGGGCAGCGGCAGGGCCGCGAGGCCGGGGTTGATGGTGTACGGCAGCAGCGCATCCGTCTGTTCCATGCGGCCCACGGCATAGCTCGCATTGATCGACGTATCCCAGGTCGGGAAGCGGTAGCCGCCGGACAGCATGGCCTGCTGGTAGGTGTTGTCAGGCGCCAGCGCCATGCGTCCCTGGTCCGGCCCGTTGAAGGGGTTGTCCCAGGTCAGCGCGGTGTTCTTGTTGCTGAAGAACGAGCCGTAGTAGCTCGCCCGGACGTTCCACTTGTCGGTGGCGTAGACGATCGCCGCATCCACCTGGTCGGTCTGGTAATCGAGTGGCTTCACCAGGTCCGCTGCGGTGCCGAGGAAGCTTCCCCAGGTGAGGCCGCTGCCTTCCTTGGTCTGGCTGTTGAAGTCCACCTCGTAGCGCAGGCGTTTCGATTGCACGAACTCGAGGCCGAGGCCCAGCGTCTGCCGGTCCCAGCCGAGAGTGAAGTCGCGCAGGCTGGCATCCAGCGCCGCCAGCTCCGAGGTGAAGTTGCCGCGCACCCAGGAGGAAGGGAGCGTCAGCCGGCCGCTGCCGAGACCGTCGTAAACCGTGCTCACCGAATCGTCCAGCCGACGCGGAATCTCGTCCCAGGAGAGATCCACCATCCAGTGGCCGCGGCGTCCGGCGCGCAGCTCGAGGAAACGCGAATCGAGACCCAGGTCCTGCGCCTGCAGGCTGACGGCGTAGCCGCCCTCTGCGCGGTACAGCATGTCGGCCTCGGCATTGATGTACGCACCGCTCTCGTCCAGGCCCGTGTAGTCGCCGAAGCGTGCCGAGTCATCCGAGACGTTCAGTGCCGATGCCCCCGCAGAGCCCTCCAGGCCCTTTTCCGGGAAGGGGCAGAACTTGCATTGCCATTCCTCGAAATCCGGCATCTCCTGCGCGAATGCAACCTGCCCGCTGAGCGCGCCTGCGCCGAGCAGGGTGGCCACTACGAGCCTGAGGTAATTCTTTCCATTCATCTCTTGCGCCTCCTGCATCGCTTAGCGCATCAGCGCCTTGCCGGAAGGATGGTTCGACCCGTGCACCTGCGTATGACAGCTCAGGCAATTCCCCGAGAGGAGGAACGGGGACGCCGACCCGGTGGCCAGGTCGTTGCTGTCGTACGGCACGGAGGGATGGCCGCTTGGCGTGTGGCAGGACTGGCACAGCAGCGGCGGCCGCCGCGTCAGCATGGCGGGATGTACCGCGCCGTGCGGATCGTGGCAATTGCTGCAATCCTCGACGACGGGCGCATGCTCCCAGACCAGCGGCCCGCGCTTCTCGGCATGACAGGTGAAGCAGGTCTCGTTGACGCTCGAGCGCACCAGCAGACCGTCCGTATCGCTGCCGTGCGGCTTGTGGCAATCGGTGCAACCCACCTGTCCCTGGCGCACGGGGTGCGCGGAGGGCTTCATGAAGTGTGCTTCCACGTTAGCGTGACAGGCATAACAGGCCTCGGACTGCGTGCGCTTGTCGAGCATCGGGTCCTTCACCGGGTGCGAGCTGTGACAGTCGGCGCAAGCCACCGTATTGACGTCGTGCGCGCTGCCGGCCCACTGCTCGCCGACGTGTCCCTCATGGCATTGCAGGCACATGGCGTTCTGCTGCGGGATCGGCGTCCACGCGTCAGACCCGAAGTTGATGATCGGGGGACGCGGATCGCCGCGCTTGACGCGACCGCCATGGGAATCGCCGGGACCATGACAGGCCTCGCACTGCAACTGCTTCTCACCGAAGGGCGAGCGCGGGTCGTGCGGGTTGCCATGGGGGGTCTCGAAGATACCCATGAGCGGGACTTCCCAGCGCCGATGACAGCCGATGCAGCCGTCGGCACCGCGCCGGCTGTAGTTGGCGACCTGTTCCTCGGCCGGCTCCGCAGCCGGCTCCTCGTCCTGCGCGAAAGCGGGTGCGGAATGCACTGCGCCGATCAGCAGCAGGGCCAGTGAGAGTATGCTCAGTCTGAACTGCATGTTGTCTTCCTTCCTGCTTGCCTAGCGCAACCCGTGCATCGTCTCGATGTCGGCGATGCCCCCCGGCCCGTGGCAGATGCCGCAGGTCTCGAGATAGGTCGACACGGCCTGGGATTCGAGGTCGTCCTTGGTGACGCTGTCGTCGGTGGCGGATGGCAGGTATCCGCCGGTCTGCATGATGTGCAGGCGCGTGAGATCGGCGATCTGCTGCGGCGCGCCCTGGTGACACGACCAGCAGGCCGCGGCCGTCGGCGTGATGGCCACGTCGTCACGCCAGTCGGAGCGATCGGCCCCGGTGTTGATCGTGACGGAGCGTCCCTGCGCAGGCCCGGGGTAGTACGTGTCCTCGAGGTGGCAGGCACGGCAGTTGCCGAGTTCCTGCGGATACGTGATATCGCGGTAGTCATGCGACCTGTTGCCAAAGCCGTAGACCACGTTCTGCGCCGCATGGATGGCGTGGATCATGTAACGCATGTCCACGCTCTCCTCGCCCTTGCCGTCGAGCGGTGACGGTGTCGTCCAGTCGAAGCCCGCGCCATCGCGGCGCCTCACGTCCGTGGCGTCCGGGTTATGACAGGTGGCGCACAGCTGGATGTTGTCGGCCCGGTTGGCGCCATGCAGCGACAAGGACTCGTGACAGGCGTTGCAGCTTTCAATGGACACGATCTCACGCCGCGGCGGGCCGGCGAAGAACACCGCACCTTCGACCGGGATGCTGGTCAGTTCACCGGTAGAGGGCACTGCGACTACCGGGTGCCCTTCGAGGGCTACCGCCACGCCGCCGGTCACGCTCGCCGGGAGGGGCGCCGGCGCGGTCACCGTGTAGCTGCCGTCGGCGTTCCGCACCGCATTGGCCTGCAGGTCCGCCAGCGGGATGGTCACGGGCTGGGCCGGGGCTCCGGAATCGACGGTGGCACTGCCGCTGCCCTCGTTGGAGTAATCGCTGGTGTTCCAGGCGATGTCCAGCGTCAGGCTCGGCGAACCGAGGTTGAACGCGGGGTCGCTGTTGATGTCGTACCGCGTCCCGGTGAACGGGTTGTTGACCGCGAAAGTGATGACCGGCTGCGCGCCGGCCACTGCGTTCTCCACCGCAAGGACTTCGTATGCGAAAGACTCGCGGCCGATCACCACGGCTTCTTTCACGCCCTTGAGGTGGTTGCTCTCGTTACCGCCCGCCGAGCTCGCCGGCGCATGGCAGCTTACGCAGGTGCCGTCCGCAGCCGGCCCGAAGTCATGCGCGAACGCCTGCTGCGCCTTGCCGGTCAGGGCGTCGCGTTCAGCCGTCAGCAGGCCCTCGACGTGACAGCCGCCACAGACGGCAGAGCTTGCGGCGCTCTTCCAGTTGTCGCCTTCCGGCGCAATCTCGCTCGCCTCGTGACAGTTCTCGCAGAACAGCGGCGACTGCGGGTAAGTGACCTCGCTGTAATCGTGCGGCGTGCCGCCGAAGCCGTAAATCACATAAGGCTCAGCGCGGGCGCTGCCAAGGTGGATGGCGTGGGTCATGTACGCCATGTCTACGGACTCACCGGAGTCCGGGTCGATGGTACTGGGGTTATGGCAGGTCACGCAGTACTCGACTGTGACGCGCGGACCGCCGTGAATTTCCAGCCGCTCGTGGCAGTTGCTGCAATTCTCTGTCGCCGCGATGGTACGTGCGAGCGGCACCGCAGCGCCCGTGGCGGGGACAAAGTCGAACACCGGGTTATCCGGGAAAACCTGGTTGCCCGGCGCCTGCATGCGCAGCTCGAAGCCCACCCGATGCACGGCCTCGGGCTCGAAGCTCACCGCTACCGGCGACGTCACGTCGGCCGGGTCGGTGGCGAAGGTGTAGCGGTATGCGCCGCCACCGATTTCCTCCAGGACGCCGGCAGCGCCCGACTCAGTGGTGGCCTGGAGCGCGCGCTCGAGCACTTGCGGCGAGGTGGCGCCGGAGGTCTGGATCCGGTTGATATAGCTCACCCACTGCGGCGCTGCCGCGCCGGCAGGCGAACTCAGTTTCGCCAGCGTGAAGCTGATGACACCGGGGTCGAGCCGGATGATGCCTTCCCCGGAGGGCGTCGTCAGTGTGAAGTCGACGATGGGGGGGCTGCTCATGGTGACGCCGGTGATTTCCGCCACGATGCGCCCGATGTCGTCGGCCTGGGACTGGCTCAGGCGACTGCCGTCGCCGATGGCGATGTCCGTGGCCGAGCCCGGGGGACCCTCTTCTCCCGGAGGCCCGCCCGCACCCGGATCGCCGCCCGGGCCTGCCGGCCCCGGCGGTCCGTCATCACCGCCGCACGCCGCCAACGCCAGGGAGAAAAACCCCATGGCGAACAGAACCTTGAGCCCAGAGAAGCGTCCCGAAATCACGCTCATTTGCTTACCCCATCCCCTTCATTCGGCAACGGCGCCACGCGGCGCCGCTGCCTGAAAATAGCACTGGTTTGGCACACTTCATTTCACGGGAGAACACCCCGTTCCAGAATCAGGACTTATACCTAAACCACGGAAAATAAAGCATTCCCTACCCGCCGCTGGACCATAAAAGAAGGGGCCGGGTTGCCCCGGCCCCTCGTTTCGGTGCGCTTGCCCGAGATCAGAACTGGCCGTGCGACAGCGCCGTGTCGGCAACCCGACCGGGTCCGTGGCAGATCAGGCAGCTCTCGCTCTGGGACGACGGGATCGGCATGGTGCCCTTGGTACCGCCGAAGACGCCGCCATTGCCGACCATGTGGGCCCGGGCCTGGTCACTGGAATGGCAGCCCGCACAGGCCTCGGAGGAAGCCGAGTTGGCGATATCGTCCGCCCAGTTAAGCAGGTCATCCCCGGCGTCGATCGAGACCGGCCGGGCCGTGTCGCGTGCCGCGTAGAAAGTCCCCTCCGCGTGGCACGCCAGGCAGTTGCCCACGCCCTGCGGGTAGGTGATCTCCTCGAAGCCGGGATAAACGGCCGCATGGATCTGGTGCAGCATCGGGCCGAGGGCGATCGTGCCGATGTCCGGATAGGCTGCATCCGGGTTGTGACAGGTCACGCACATCTGCGGGTCGCCGGCGCGGCTGCCGCCATGGAAGGCGAGGAACTGGTGGCAGCTGTCGCACTTCTCTTCCTCCACGATCCGCGCACGCGGCGCACCGGTGTAGAAGATCGCGCTCTCCGGGTAGGCACGCTCACCGTCGGCAAACACCCGGCGGCCCTCGAGGGTGACCATCAGGTTGGCCGGAGCGTCCGTCGCATTCGCGTCGGGCTGGGTGTAAGTGAAACTGCCGTCCGCGTTCTCGACGAGATCGCCGAGCACGTCCAGCACGTTGATCGCCACCGGTTGCGCCCTCTCGTTGGCCAGGGAGCCGTCGTCAGCGCCGTTGTAGATGTCATCCGTATCCCAGCCGAAGCGCAGCGTGAAACGCGCACCGGCCGAGACGAAAGTCTCGTCCGTGGTGACGTCGATCGGTGCGCCGGCAGCGTCCAGCACGCGGAAGGTCACGGCTGCCTGCTGGCCGGCCAGAAGCCCTTCGACGGCGAGAATCTCGTAGGTGAAATCCATTCCCAGCGTCTCGCGCAGGCGGTTCGAGCCAGGAATGTTGGCGTGAATCGCACGGGCCGTGGGAACGACCTGCCCGTTATGGCAGTTCATACAGAACCCGTCAGTGAACACGATGCCTTCAACCGAGGAGCCCGGGCCGTGCTGGTACGAGTACTCCGGCTTGCCGGTGACAGGGTCAGGCGTATCCAGCAGCAGGCCCTCGACATGGCAGCCGCCACAGGTGGTCGCCGTCACGGTGGCATTGAAGTCGTCGCCGTCCGGCGTCGTGTCCGACGCGGCGTGACAGTTCTCACACCACAGGATGTCCTGCGGATAGGTCACGTCGCCGTAGTCATGTGCCGAGTCGCCGAAGCCATACACCAGGTAGGCCTGGGCGCGATCGCTACCCAGGTGAATCGCATGCGCCATGAAACCCATGTCGAGCGACTCGCCCGTGTCCTGGTCGATGGTGTCGGGGTTGTGGCAGGTCACGCAGTACTCGGCAGTGATGCGCGGACCGCCGTGGAACTCCAGCCGGTCATGGCAGGCGTTGCAGTTGGCGGTGTCGGCGATGCGCTTGGCCAGCGGCACGATGGCGCCGGTCGCCGGGATGAAATCGAGCACCGGGTTGGCCGGAGCGATCTCGCGCAGCGCACTGCCGTGGCCGCCGCGCAGCTCCAGGCCCACACGATGGACCAGTTCGGGCTCGTAAGAGACCGCGACCGGTGTCGTGACATTGGCCGGGTCCGTGGCGTAGGTGTACTCGTACACGCCGTCGCCGAGTTCCACCAGGGTACCGGCCGTACCGGACTCCGTGGTCGCCTGCAGGGCCTGCTCCAGCACGTTCGGCGTGTCACTGGCATTGCTGGACTCGATGCGATTGATATAGCTGACCCAGCTCTCCGGCCTGCCGTCACCGGCGGGCGTGAGCTTGTTGAGCGTGAAGCTCAGCAGGCCGGGGTCGATCTCCAGTGCCGGTCGTCCGTCCGCGGCAGTCACCGTAAAGGTGATGGTGGGCGGGCTGGCGATGGTGACGCCCGTGATCTCGGCCACGAGAATGCCGATCTCCGCCGCTTCCTCGGAGTCGATAGCGCCTGAGCCGATGACCACCACCTCGGATGCGGTGGGTCCCTGCGGGCCCGGCGGGCCTTCGGGTCCTTCAGCTCCCGGCGGTCCCTCCGGACCGACCGGCCCCGGGTCTCCGTCATCCCCGCTACAGCCGGCGAGCATGAGGGAAAGGCAACCCAGCGCTGCAAGCGCGGCAATACTTCCCCGGCGGAACTTTGCAGTATTCATGGTTCAGTCAATCTCCCGAGTGGAGCCTCTTCAACGTGCGGCGCGCACGCTCTTACACCCGGGCATTGCAGCCCAGCCCAGCCGGAAGGACTATCCGTGAATCTACCTAAAGCCTTGCGCAGAAAGGGATTGAGAGCGCGGGGCGACTAGAATTTCAGCCCCGCGAGGTGCCGGCGGAACTCCTCGCCCAGCTCCGGGTGCTTCAGCGCGTAGTGCACCGTGGCTTCCAGGTACCCCAGCTTGCTGCCGCAATCGAAGCGCAAGCCCTTGAATTCGTGCCCGAACACGGGCTCTTCCAGCAACAGGCGCGCAATTGCGTCGGTGAGCTGGATTTCTCCTCCCGCGCCGGCGCCGGTGTCCGCAAGCAGGTCGAAAATCCGCGGCGTGAGGATATAGCGCCCCACCACGGCCAGGTTGGAAGGCGCATCCTCCGGCCTGGGCTTCTCCACGATGCCGCGGAGCCGGCGCAGGCCCTCGCCCACCGGCTCGCCGTCGATGATGCCGTACTGCCGTGTCTGCGCCTGCGGGACCTCCTCGACGCCGAGCACACTGCCGCCATGGGCCGCAAACACCCGGCCCATCTGGGCTAGGCAGGCCTCCCGGGCATCGATCAGGTCGTCGGCGAGGTGTACGAAGAAGGGCTGGTTGCCCACCACCGGCCGCGCGCACAGGACGGCGTGCCCGAGGCCGAGCGGCTCGCCCTGGCGCACATAGATGCAGTTCACGTGCGGTGGCACAGTGTTGCGCACCATCTCCAGCAGGGCTTCCTTGTCCTTGCTCGCGAGGAGACTCTCCAGCTCGGGGTCGACGTCGAAATGGTCTTCAATCGCCCGCTTGTGCCGCCCCGTGATGAAGACCAGGTTGGTCGCCCCCGCCTCGATCGCCTCCTCCACCGCGTACTGGATCAGCGGCTTGTCGACCACCGGCAGCATCTCCTTGGGACTTGCCTTGGTGGCGGGAAGAAAGCGCGTGCCCTTGCCGGCCACGGGGAAGACTGCGTATCGGATCTGCGTGCTCAAGCTGAGCCTCCTGCAATGCTCGGTCGCGAATATCCGGGCATGCTTGCACAAGGCTTGTGGCCGCGCAACGAACGGGGTGGCGACTTTCACAACCGCCACCCCGCCCGGTTTTATTGCGGCTTTTCCGGTGCGGATACGGCGATCACGTCGCGATTGTCCTCCAGCACGCGCTCGCCGATGCCCTGCACCAGCACGATGTCCTCAGGCGCCCGGAACGGTCCGTTCGCCTCACGCCACGCGACGATGGCTTCGGCCCGGGCGGCTCCCACCCCCTTGAGTTCGCGCGCGAGTGTCTCCGCATCCGCGGTGTTCAGGTCCACCGTGCCGGCCCAGGCCAGCACGGGCATCAGCGCCAGCGCGGCGCACAGGTTCCTAGCAAGTCGGATCATGAGGGTTCCCTCCATGGCAATTGACACGGCCACCATGGCCGCACGGCGCATCGTCGCGCGGAACGGTGCCGGCGACGAGAGGGAGAATTCAGGTCTTGCGCCCGGATTCGCGCGGTACCGAGCGCGGATCCAGCATGGCCTCGAAGCGGAACTTGGTGACGGGCCGCGTGGCGCCCCAGGTGCGGCAGCTGGGACACTGCCAGTACAGCACGTTGCCGGAAAAGCCGCAGACATTGCAGCGATACCGCGGACTCGCCTTGGCGATGCGGCGCATGGCACGGCTGATGCGGCGCACCGCCGCCTCCTTGCCGCCCTCGCTCTCCAGCGTCGGGCGCAAGGTCTCGAGAATCTCGGTCAGGATCGGGTTGCTCTCGATGAAGTCCACGATGCACTGCCGCGTGACGGGATCGTCGAAACCGCCATCGGTGATCGCTGCGAACGCCACGCCCGGCCGCCACTCCGGGTGTCGCGCCAGCGCATTCTCGAGCCAGCGCGCGAACTCGCCCGCCTTGCCGAGCTCTGCATAGCTGCGCCGTAATTCCGGGAGCACATCGACGAGAAAGCCGCCGTCCTTCTCCAGCGCCTGCTCGTAGAGTTTCACGGCGAGGCGATGATCCCCCTCGCGCTGCGCCACCGCACCCCGCAGCACCGCCCCCCGTACTCCGTCGGGATCGGCGCTCTGGGCCCGCTTCAGCCAGTGCCGCGCCGCCCCGAGATCGCCGCGCCCGAGTGCATCCTGCGCCAGCTCGCAGCAATAGTGCGCCACCGTTTCCCCGCTGCCCTTGCCGGCCTGGTCGGCGAGCTGGTCCATGGCGCCGATGGCCTTGTCCCAGTCGCGCTGCAGCTCGTAGATGCGCACCAGCCCGCGCAGTCCCAGGTCGCGGCGGGCCCCACCGCGTGCCACCTGCGCGTAAACCTGCTCTGCGCGGTCGAACAGCCCTGCCTTGAAATAGTCCTCTGCGAGCTCGGTCAGCGCACGCGCCTTGGCCTCGCGCGGCAAGTCGGGACGGGCGACCAGGTTCTGGTGCACCTTGATCGCGCGCTCGGTCTCGCCTCGGCGACGGAACAGTGCCCCGAGCGCAAAATGTGTATCCACGGTGTCGGCATCCATGTCGACCATGCGAATAAAGACTTCGAGGGCCTTGTCAGGCTCCTCGTTGAGCAGGTAGTTGAGCCCCTGGAAATAATCGGCGCTGACCGGGCTCCGCGGTCCGCTCCCACCACGCGGCTGGCTGCGCCGCGCGAAGTACCAGCCGAGGCCCGCGGCCGCAGCGAACAGGAGCAGCAGGAGGTAGCTGTCAGCTGCGCTCATCCGGCACCGCGAGTTCGCCGCCGCCCGGCGTCTTGCGCAACTCCCCGCGCAGGCGACGACGGTCGTTCGCCAGGCGTGCCATGCGCGGCAGCGCCGAGAGGATGCCCAGCAACCAGCCCAGCGCGATGGCGAGGATAAAGGCGAGTCCCAGCGGCACGCGGAGCGCTGAGAACCCGAGTTCGAGCTCGATCTCACCCGGGTTCATGGCAGTGAACAGCACTGCAACGGCGAGCGCCAGGATGAAGAGTACGGCTGTGAAGATCCGCTTGATCATGTCGAACTGCCCGTGTGGGGCGCCGGGGCGCGTTACAGGCAGGATTGTATCAGCGGACGCCGGGTGCGCGCGGACGGCGCCGAGCGGCGCAGGTCAGTCCTTGATCGGGTTGTCCCGGCCGGCGTTGACGCGCTCGCGCAGGTCCTTGCCGGGCTTGAAGTGCGGCACGTACTTGCCGGACAACGCCACGGCTTCCCCGGTCTTCGGGTTGCGCCCGATGCGCGGCGGCCGGAAGTGCAGGGAAAAGCTGCCGAAACCGCGGATCTCGATGCGCTCGCCGCCTGCCAGGCTGTTGCTCATGACCTCGATGAGGTGCTTCACGGCAAGCTCGACGTCCTTGGCATTGAGATGACTCTGCCGGCGCGAAATCGCCTCGATCAGTTCAGACTTTGTCATGGTCTCGACCCGTCCCTTGCCCCAAAACCGACCCCGTGCAAGCCGGAAACGCGGGCCGCCCCGGAGGGCGGCCCGCTGCCGCAGCGATCAGGAGTTCTCCTGGCTGGAGATCTGCTCCTTGAGCAGGTCGCCCAGGCTGGTACCCGTGCTGGTGTCCGACTTCTTGTAGCTCTGCATTGCCTCAGCCTCTTCCCAGGCCTCCTTGGCCTTGATGGAGAGAGAGATCTGGCGGCTCTTGCGATCCAGGCCGATGAAACGCGCCTCGATCTCTTCGCCCTGCTTGAGCACCGCGCGTGCGTCCTCGACGCGCTCGCGCGACAACTCCGAAGCACGCAGGTAGGCCTCGAGCCCGCCCACATCGACCGTGGCGCCCTTGGCATCGACCTCGGTCACGGTGCCGCGCACGATGCTGCCCTTCGGGTGATCCGCCAGCCAGGCCGACATCGGGTCGCGGTCCAGCTGCTTGATACCCAGCGAGATGCGCTCGCGCTCGGGATCGATGGACAACACCACGGCTTCCAGTTCCTCGCCCTTGCGGTAGTTGCGCACGGCCTCTTCGCCCGGCAGCTCCCAGGACAGGTCGGAAAGATGGACCAGGCCGTCGATACCGCCGTCCAGGCCGATGAAGATGCCGAAATCCGTGATCGACTTGATCACGCCGCTCACGCGGTCGCCCTTGTTGAAAGTGGCGGCGAACTCGTTCCACGGGTTGGGCATGCACTGCTTGATGCCGAGGGACACGCGACGGCGCTCCTCGTCGATCTCCAGCACCATGACCTCGATCTCGTCGCCGATCTGCACGACCTTGGACGGGTTGACGTTCTTGTTCGTCCAGTCCATCTCGGACACGTGCACCAGGCCCTCGACCCCGTCTTCGATCTCGACGAAGGCGCCGTAATCGGCCAGGTTGGTGACGCGGCCGAACAGGCGCGAACCCGCCGGGTAGCGCCGTGCGATGTCCTGCCACGGATCTTCGCCGAGCTGCTTCAGGCCGAGCGAGACACGATTGCGCTCGCGATCGAACTTCAGCACCTTGACCTGGATCTCGTCGCCGACGTTGACGACCTCGGAAGGGTTCTTGACGCGGCGCCAGGCCATGTCGGTGATGTGCAACAGGCCGTCGATGCCGCCCAGGTCGACGAAGGCGCCGTAGTCGGTCAGGTTCTTCACGATGCCCGGGAGCACTGCGCCCTCGGTGAGGTTCTTCAGCAACTCCTCGCGCTCGACGCTGTGTTCCGCTTCCACCACGGCGCGGCGCGACACCACGACGTTGTTGCGCTTGCGGTCAAGCTTGATGACCTTGAACTCGAGCATCTTGCCCTCGAGGTAGCTGGGATCGCGCACCGGGCGCACGTCCACCAGCGAGCCGGGCAGGAAGGCACGCACCAGTTCGAGTTCGACGGTGAAACCGCCCTTCACGCGACCGGTGATCATGCCCTGGACGACTTCTTCCTTCTCGAAGGCTTCCTCGAGAACGGTCCAGGTACGGGCGCGCTTGGCCTTGTCGCGGGACAGGCGGGTCTCGCCGAAGCCGTCCTCGACGGCGTCCAGCGCAACTTCGACCTCGTCGCCGACGGCAACCTCAAACTCACCCTTCTCATTCTTGAACTGGTCGGCCGGGATGACCGATTCGGACTTCAGACCGGCGGAAACGATGACGACGTCGTCGTTGATCTCGACCACCTTCCCCATGAGGATGGCGCCCGGACGAATCTGCTGGCTGGCAAAACTCTGCTCAAAGAGCTCGGCAAAACTTTCTGACATGGTTGATTGATCCAACGGCCCGCGGGCCGACCTGTGGTGACTCCGGCGTTCGCTCCATGCTGGGCCGGTCTTGTTACTTCAAGGCCTCCGATTCCGTGGAGGCCGGTGTGACTCATGGCCGGGGCGCGAGCCCCCGACGTACCAGTTCTGACAGCACCCGCTCCACCACCGCATCGATGTCGAGCGTCGTGCTGTCGACCACAACGGCATCAGGCGCCGGGCGCAAAGGCGCCACGGCGCGCTCCGCGTCCCGGCGGTCCCGGGCCGCGACCTCAGCCGAAAGGCCGGCAAGGTTAACATCAAACCCCTTTTCCTTCAACTGCTTATAGCGGCGTCGCGCCCGCTCCTCCGCCGACGCCGTAAGGAATACCTTGAGCTCGGCATCCGGGAATATGACCGTGCCCATGTCGCGGCCATCGGCTACCAGTCCCGGCGGACGCCTGAATTCCCGTTGCAGGCCCACCAACGCTGTCCGCACTCCCGGCAGCGCGGCTACCTGCGAGGCGCGGTTCCCGCACTCCTCGGAGCGGATCTCCGCGCTCACGTCCTCCTCACCGAGCCACACCTTTTCGCCCTCGAAGCGCACCGGCAGGTCCCGCGCCAGGCCGGCCAGTCCGGCCTCGTCGTCCAGCGCCGTGCCGGCGCGCGCCGCGGCTGCGGCCACGAGCCGGTAAAGGGCGCCGCTGTCCAGCAGGTGCCAGCCGAGGCGCTCGGCCACCACGCGGCACAGCGTGCCCTTGCCCGCGCCGCCGGGGCCGTCGACCGCCAGCACCGGCGACCGGCTCATGCCGCCCTCCCCGGCGGAACGGCTTCTATGTGCAGCCCGAGCCGCGCCGCATCCGCAGCGAAGCCGGGATAAGAGGTCGCCACGTTGGCCACGTCCTGGATCCGGATCGGCCCTTCTGCGCGGGCCGCCCCGACGGCAAAGGCCATCGCCACCCGGTGATCACCCGCGCTGTCCACGCATCCGCCCCCGAGCCGCCCGCCCTGTACGTCGAGCCCGTCCGGATGTTCGCTGACCCCGACGCCCGTGGCCTGCAGGGCCCGGGCCATGACCCCGATGCGATCGGATTCCTTCACCCGCAGTTCCTCCGCGCCTCTCACCCGTGTCACGCCCGTGGCCAGCGCCGCAGCCACGAAGAGCACGGGAAATTCGTCGATGGCCAGGGGCACCAGCTCAGGCGGGACGTCGATACCCTTGAGTTCGCTGCGCCAGACCCGCAGGTCAGCCACCGGTTCCCCGCAAGCCTCGCGCTCGTCCAGCAGCTCGATCCTGGCGCCCATGAGACGCAGGATGTCGAGCAGTCCCGTGCGCGTGGGGTTGAGACCGACGCCTGCCAGCTCCAGCGGTGCGTCGCCCGCCGCGAGCAGGCCGGCCACGATGAAGAAAGCCGCCGAGGAGAAATCACCGGGGACCACGACGCGCCCGCCGCGCGGACGGCACGGGCCGTACACCGCTGCGCCCCACTCGCCCCGTTCCACGCGGCAGCCGAGCGCCGCAAGCATGCGTTCCGTGTGATCGCGCGTGATCGCCGGCTGCTGCACCACCGTGCGCCCTGTGGCGGACAGCCCAGCCAGCAATACCGCCGATTTCACCTGGGCGCTCGCCACTGGCATGGCGAATTCCACCGCAGCCAGGCCACCGGCGGGGGCGACACGCACCGGCGGACAACCGTCGCTGGTCTCGAGCTGCGCGCCCATTTCCCGCAGCGGGGCCGCGACACGTTCCATCGGCCGGCGCCGTAAAGACTCATCCCCGGTAAGCACTGCGGATATTTCGCGCCCGGCGAGCAGGCCCATCATGAGGCGGATGCCGGTGCCGGAGTTGCCGAAGTCGAGCGGCGCGCCGGGGGACGCAAGCCGCTCCGGCGGTGTGACGCGAACGCCGCCGCCGGGCAGGTCCTCCACCACGGCCCCGAGCATTTCCACGGCGCGGCGGGTAGCAAGACAATCCTCGCTGCGCAGGAAGCCCTCGGCCTCCAGGGGCGCCGAGCCGATGGCGCCGAGCAGCATGACCCGGTGCGACACCGACTTGTCCCCCGGCACCCGCACAGAACCTCGCAGGGCAGTACACGGGCTCACGCGCCAGGCAGCGGCACTCACTGTTGCAGCACCTCGGCCAGGGCCCGGATGAGCCGCTCGTTCTCCGCCTCGGTGCCGATGCTGATGCGCAAATGCTGCGGCAAGCCATAGTTGCCGACGGGCCGCACGATCACGCCACGCTGCAGCAAGGCGTCGAACAGCGGCGCGGCGGGCACGCCCATGTCCACCAGGATGAAGTTGCCCACCGAGGGAATGACCCCGAGCCCGAGTTGCCGGCAGGCCGCGGACACGCGCGCGAGCTCACGGCGGTTGAGGTCCACGGCGCGCGCCAGGTGTTCCTCGTCCCGCAGCGCCGCGAGCGCCGCCACCTGCGCCACGAGGCTGGTATTGAACGGCTGGCGCAGGCGATTCAGCACGTCCGCCACGCCGGGATCGCTCAGCCCGTAGCCGATGCGCAGGCCGGCCAGGCCGTAAGCCTTGGAAAAAGTCCGGGTAACGACCAGGTTGGGGTAGCGTCCGAGCCACTGGCTCGCATCCGGGTAGCCGGGCGCATCCACGTACTCGAAATACGCCTCGTCCACCACGGCGATGACATGGCTGGGCACGCCGTCGAGGAAGCGCTCCAGTGCCGGCGCATCGACCCAGGTGCCGGTCGGGTTATTGGGGTTGGCGATGAACACCATGCGGGTACGCGGACCGATCAGCGCGGCCATCGCATCCAGGTCATGCCCCAGCGGCTGGTCCGGATGTGCAGCCGGTAACGGCTCAGCCACCCGGTGCTCCGCGCCCGTCGCCTGTACCGCCAGCGCATACACCGCAAAAGCATGCCGTGAATACACGGCCTCGAGTCCCGGTGAGAGAAAGCTCTCCGCCAGCAATACCAGCACGTCGTTCGAACCGTTGCCGAGCGTGATGCACTCCGGCGGCAGCCCGTGACGCGCGGCCAGCGCGGCCTTGAGCTCGAAGCCGTTGGCGTCGGGATAACGGGCCAGCTCGGGCAGCACGGCGGCGATCGCGCGGTGCACGGCATCGCCGGGGCCAAGCGGGTTCTCGTTCGACGCCAGCTTGACGATGTCACTGATGCCGAGCTCGCGCTCGAGCTCGGACACGGGCTTGCCGGGCTGGTACGGCTGCAGGCCCTGGATGCCGGCCACGGCCAGGTCGAGGAACTTGTCTGTCATGAAACCTCCTGCGCGGAGGCGGCAAGTTTACAGGATCGCCACCGGGTAGGAGCCCAGCACGCGGCACCAGGCGGCCGCCTGCTCGAGTTCGGCGAGCGCCGCGGCCACGGCCGGCTCCGCGCGATGACCCTCGATGTCGACGAAGAACACGTAGTCCCACTTGCGCCGGCGTGACGGCCGCGATTCGATCCGGGTCATGCTCACGCCATGGCGCGACAGGGGCTGCAGCAACCCCTGCAGGGCGCCCGCCTGGTGGCGCGAGGAAAGCAACAGCGAGGTCTTGTCGCGGCCGCTCGGCCCGGGCGTCTCGCGGCCCACGATAACGAAGCGGGTGGTGTTGTCGGGCCGGTCCTCGATGTTCTCCATCAGCACGCCCAGCCCGTACACGTCGGCCGCCGTATCCCCGGCGATCGCCGCGGCGCCCTCCTCGCCGGCAGCCAGTCGCGCCGCCTCCGCGTTCGAGGCCACGGCGACCTGCTCCACGCCGGGCAGCCGCTGCTCCAGCCAGGCGCGGCACTGCGCCAGCGACTGCTGATGCGAATACACCTTGCGCACCTCGCCGAGCGTGGCCATCCGGCCCAGCAGGTGCTGGCGGATGCGCAACTCCACCTCGCCGCTGATGTGCAGCGGGGTGTTCATCAGCATGTCCAGGGTGTTGCTCACCGTGCCTTCGGTGGAGTTCTCCACCGGCACCACGCCGAAATCGGCAATGCCGGCCTCCACGTCGTGGAAGACTTCCTCGATGGACGGCACCGCCAGGGTGCGCACGGAGTGGCCGAAATGCTTCAGCACCGCGGCTTGCGAGAAGGTGCCTTCCGGCCCGAGGAAGGCGATCTTGAGCGGCTCCTGCTGCGCCAGGCAGGCCGACATGATCTCGCGGAACAGGCGCACGATCTCCTCGTCCTTGAGGGGGCCTGCGTTGCGCGCCACGGCCTGGCGCAGGATCTCCGCCTCGCGCTCCGGGCGGTAGTAGTCACGCGGCCCCTCGGACAAGGCGATGCGTTCGGGATACTTGGTGGCGCCGACCTCGAGCGCCAGGCGGGCGCGCTCGCTGATCAGCGCCTGGAGCTGCTCGTCGATGGCATCGATCTGGCGCCGGATTTCGCCCAGCCGGTCCTTGTCAGCCGCGTCGCTCATGGACGCCTCATGCCGCGTCCGGAATCACCCGCATGGAGAGGACGCCCTCGATGCCGGCAATGCGCTCGACGATGCTGTCCGGGATCGGCCCGTCGACGTCGACCAGCGTGTAGGCAATGTCGCCGCGCGACTTGTTCAACAGGTCCGAGATGTTGAGGCCGCCTGAGGCCAGCGCGGTGGAGATCTGGCCGACCATGTTGGGCACGTTGGCATTGGCGATGGCGATGCGCGTGTTTCCTTCCATGCGCGGCAGCAAGGCCTCGGGGAAGTTCACCGAGTGGCGGATATTGCCGTTCTCGAGGAAATCGCGCAGGTTCTCCGCCACCATGATGGCGCAGTTCTCCTCCGCCTCGCGGGTCGAGGCGCCGAGGTGCGGCAGGGCGATCACCTTCGCATGGCCCTTGTTCGCTGCACTCGGGAAGTCGGTCACATAGCGACCCAGGTGGCCCGCGTCCAGGGAAGCAAGGACCGCGGCATCGTCCACGATCGGGCCGCGCGCGAAGTTCAGCACCATGCCGCCCGGCTTCATCAGCGCCAGCCGGTCCGCATTCACCAGGGCGCGCGTGCCATCGGCCAGCGGTACGTGCACCGTGACGATCTGCGCGCGGCTGAACAGGTCGTCCAGGCTGACCGCCTGGCGCACGCCGGAATTCAGCTGCCAGGCGCGCTCGACGGTGATCTTGGGATCGAAGCCGACCACCTGCATGCCAAGGCCCAGCGCCGCATTGGCGACTTCCACGCCGATGGCGCCCAGGCCGACCACGCCGAGCGTGCGACCGGGGAGTTCCATGCCGACGAAGCGCTTCTTGCCGCTCTCGACGGCGCGGTGCAGCTCCTCTTCATCGCCCTCGAGCGTGCGCACGTAGTCCCACGACTCGCACAGGTTGCGCGCCGCCAGCAGCATGCCGCCGATGACCAGCTCTTTCACCGCGTTGGCATTCGCACCGGGTGCATTGAACACCGGCACACCGCGCTTGCTCATGTCGGCCACGGGGATGTTGTTGACGCCGGCGCCGGCCCGGCCGATGGCCTTGACGCTGGCCGGAACGTCGGTCTTGTGCATGTCCGCCGAGCGCACCAGCACCGCGTCCGGGTGGCCGATCTCGGAGGCGACCTCGTAGCGGTCCCGTGGCAGGCGCTCGAGGCCCGCAAGTGCGATGTTGTTGAGGGTGAGAACCTTGAAAGTCATGGGAATCTCCGGCGGCAGGGCGTCATCCCGCCGATAGTGGCAGATTCATGCGGCAATGCAACAGCGCGGTTAACCGCAACTGCGCTCGAACTCGCGCATGAAGGAGACCAGCGCCTCGACGCCTTCCTGCGGCATGGCGTTGTAGATGCTGGCGCGCATGCCGCCCACCGAGCGGTGACCCTTCAGGGACATCAGCCCGGCCGCCTTCGCCTGTTCCAGGAAGCGCGCGTCCAGCGCCGGGTCGGCCAGCGTGAACGGCACGTTCATCCACGAACGACAGTGCAGCGCCACCGGGTTGGCGTAGAAGTCGGAACCGTCGATCGCGCCGTAAAGCGTCTCGGCCTTGTGGCGATTGCGCGCTTCCATCGCGGCCAGCCCGCCCTGTTCGAGCAGCCAGTCGAACACCAGCCCGGCGATGTACCAGGCCCAGGTCGGGGGCGTGTTGAGCATCGACCCGGCTTCTGCCTGCTGGTGATAGTCCATCATCACCGGGGTGCCTTCGCGGGCACGACCCACCAGGTCCTCGCGCACGATGATGATGGCCAGGCCCGCAGGCCCGATGTTCTTCTGCGCCCCGGCATAGATCAGGCCGAAGCGGCTGACATCCAGCGGCCGCGACAGCAGGGTCGACGACATGTCCGCCACGAGCGGGGCCGGCGCCTCGGGAATGAAGTGAAACTCCACCCCGCCGATGGTCTCGTTCGGCGTGTAGTGCAGGTAGGCGGCATCCGGGCTCAGGTTCCAGCCGGCCGGATCCGGGATCTCGGTGTGATTGTTGTCGGCCGAGTCCGCTGCCACGTTGGCGGACAGGAAACGCCGTCCCTCGGCCAGCGCCTTCTTCGACCACGAGCCGGTGACGACGTAGTCCGCCGTGTCCGAGGGCCCCGCCAGGTTGAACGGGACGGCGCCGAACTGGGCGCTGGCGCCGCCCTGCAGGAACAACACCCGGTAACCCGCAGGGATGTCCAGCAGCCGGCGCAGGTCCGCCTCGGCCCGCTCGGCGATCGACATGAACTCCTTGCCGCGGTGGGACAATTCCATGACGGACATGCCGGAGCCGCCGAAGCTGGTCATTTCCTCGCGTGCCCGTTCCAGCACCGGCAGGGGAATCGCGGCCGGTCCTGCGCTGAAGTTGTAAACCCGGTCCATTGTCGTGCTCCCTCTGAGCTCAGGAATGGTTGGCCGGCTGGTCGCGCCTGCGCCCTCAGCCTGCGTCGCCGGCCTCGTCGGTGTCATCACCCTCTTCGCCCTGCTCGGCCGCCACGCGGCCCATGCCCACCAGGCGCCCGCCTTCGTCCAGCTTGATCAGTCGTACGCCCTGCGTGTTGCGGGACAGGACGGGGATCCCCTCGATGGCCGTGCGTACCAGCACGCCGGTACTGGAGATCATCATCACCTGGTCGTCGGGCTGCACCAGCAAGGCGCCGACCATCTGGCCGTTGCGTTCGCTGGTCTGGATGGCGATCACGCCCTGGCCGCCGCGCCCGCGCAGCGGGAAGTCCGGGATCCGGGTCAGCTTGCCGTAACCGTGCTCGGTGGCGAGCAGGAGCTGGCCTTCGTCGGCGATGATCAGGGCGATCACGTGCTGGTCGTCCGCCAGGCGTATGCCACGCACGCCGGCAGCGGTGCGGCCCATGGCCCGCACATCCGCCTCGCGGAAGCGGATGCCCTTGCCGTTCGAAGCGCACAGCATGATTTCCTGGCGCCCGTCGGTGACGCCGACGTCGATCAGGTAATCGTCCTCACGCAGGTCGATGGCAATGATGCCGTCCCGACGCGGCCGCGAGAACGCGATCAGCGGCGTCTTCTTCACCGTGCCACGGCTCGTGGCCATGAACACGTACGGGCCTTCGATAAACTCCCGCACCGGCAGTACGGCGTTGATGCGCTCGTCCGCTTCCAGCGGCAGCAGGTTGACGATCGGCTTGCCGCGCGAGCCGCGCCCCGCGAGAGGCAACTCGTACACCTTCAGCCAGTAGACCTTGCCGCGACTCGAGAAGCACAGCAGCCAGTCGTGCGTGTTGGCGATAAAGAGCTTGTCGACGAAGTCCTCTTCCTTGATCTTGGTCGCGCTCTTGCCGCGCCCGCCGCGGCGCTGGGCCTGGTAGTCCGCCACCGGCTGGGCCTTGGCGTAGCCGCCGTGCGACAGCGTGACGATGACGTCTTCTTCGCTGATCAGGTCTTCCATCGACAGGTCGAGATGGGTGCGCAGGATCTCGGTGCGCCGCGTGTCGCCGTATTCCTCGCGCACCGCCAGGAGCTCCTCGCGGATCACCTCGGAGAGGCGGTCGGGGCTTTCCAGGATTAGAGAAAACTCTTCAATTTTCCCTATTATCTCTTCGTATTCCTTGATTATTTTGTCCTGCTCCAGCCCGGTCAGGCGGTGCAGGCGAAGATCAAGGATGGCCTGGGCCTGGGCGTCGGAAAGCTGGTAAGCCCCGTCCACCAGCCCGATGCTCGCGTCCAGCCCGGCCGGCCGGGTGGCCTCGGCCCCCGCCCGCTCCAGCATCCCGGTGACCACGCCAGGCGCCCAGCTGCGGGCCGTGAGCGCTGCCCGTGCCTCGGCCGGCGACGGCGACGCCTTGATCAGGGCAATGACCTCGTCGATGTTCGCCAGCGCGACGGCCAGGCCTTCGAGCACATGGGCGCGATCGCGCGCTTTGCGCAGCTCGAAAATGGTGCGCCGGGTGACGACTTCGCGGCGATGCCGCAGGAACGCCTCGAGCATCTCCTTCAGCGTCAGGAGCTTCGGCTGCCCGTCGACCAGCGCCACCATGTTGATGCCGAACACCGTCTGTAGCGGCGTGTGCTTGTAAAGATTGTTCAGCACCACGTCGGCGTTTTCGCCGCGCTTGAGCTCGATGACGACGCGCAGGCCGTCCTTGTCGGATTCGTCGCGCAGCTCGCTGATGCCCTCGAGCTTCTTCTCGCGCACCAGCTCGGCGATCTTCTCCACCAGCCGCGCCTTGTTCACCTGGTAGGGGAGCTCGGTGATGATGATGGCCTGCCGGCTGCCGTCGCGCAGGTCCTCGTAGTGGCTGCGCGCGCGGATGTGCACCCGGCCGCGGCCGGTGCGGTAGGCCTCGACGATGCCGGAAGCGCCGTTGATCAGCCCGGCGGTGGGGAAGTCCGGACCCGGCACGTGCGCCATGAGCTCGTCGATGCCCAGCCCGGGCTCGTCGATCAGCGCCACGCAGGCGTTGATGATTTCCGTGAGGTTGTGCGGCGGGATGTTGGTCGCCATGCCCACCGCGATCCCGGCCGAGCCGTTGACCAGCAGGTTAGGCACACGCGTCGGCAACACCGAGGGCTCGTGCTCGGACTCGTCGTAGTTGGCGACGAGATCCACGGTTTCCTTCTCGATGTCCGCCAGCAGCTCGTGCGCCAGCTTCGCCATGCGCACCTCGGTGTAACGCATGGCGGCAGGTGAATCGCCGTCGACCGAGCCGAAGTTGCCCTGCCCGTCCACCAGCACGTAGCGCATGGAGAAGGGCTGGGCCATGCGCACGATGGTGTCGTACACGGCCGTGTCGCCATGCGGGTGGTACTTACCGATGACGTCGCCGACGACACGCGCCGACTTCTTGTACGGCTTGTTCCAGTCGTTGCCCAGCTCGCGCATGGCATACAGCACGCGGCGATGCACCGGCTTCAAGCCGTCCCTTACGTCGGGCAGCGCCCGCCCCACGATTACGCTCATCGCGTAATCCAGGTAGGACTGCCTCATCTCGTCTTCCAGGTTGACCTGGAGTATCTCTTTGGCGACTTCTGTCATGGAGTGGCTGGCCGTTACCTTTCAATAACTTGAACTACCCCAGCGCGCTCCTGATGCAGCGCGTCATAGGGGCTTGTTACAAGCTGGTTATGTTACCACAGGGGGCCCGGCCCGGCCGGGCTGCGGGGTGCCTCAGCCGCCCAGCAGGCGCGCCACGGAATCGGCTCGCGGCGGGGCCGCCACGCCTTTCTCAGTCACCAGCGCGTCGACCAGTCCCGCCGGGGTCACGTCGAAGGAAGGATTCGCCGCCACAGCGCCCTCCGGCTTGCCGCCGGCCGCCCGCCAGAGCTCCTCGGGGTCACGCTGTTCAATGGGCACCGCGTCGCCGTCCGGCGTCGCCGCATCGAGCGTCGAGGTGGGCGCGACCACCATGAAGCGGACCCCGTGGTGCCGCGCCGCCACGGCCAGGGAATAAGTGCCGATCTTGTTCACGACGTCACCGTTGGCCGCCACGCGGTCGGCGCCGACGATCGCCCACGTAGGCGGCTCACGACGCATCAGCTGCGCCGCGGCAGAGTCGGTGATGACGGTAGCCGGGATCCCCTCCCGTGCCAGCTCCCAGGCAGTCAGGCGCGCGCCCTGCAGCCATGGGCGCGTCTCGTCCACCCACACCCGCGTGACCAGGCCGCGCTTGAAGGCCTCGCGAATCACGCCCAGCGCCGTGCCCAGGCCGCCCGTGGCCAGCGCACCCGCATTGCAGTGCGTGATGACGGTGCCGGGCTGCGTGATCAGGTCCGCTCCGTAGCGGGCCATGGCCTGGTTCATGGCGATGTCTTCGCAGTGGATCCGGCGCGCCTCGGCCAGGAGCTCGGCCTCGGGCGCCTCGCCCGCCTGTGCCGCGGCGGCCAGCATGCGGTCCACGGCCCAGCCCAGGTTCACCGCGGTGGGCCGCGCCTGGCGCAGCCGCTCCAGGTCTGCCGCGAACCCCGCGCGCCATGTCGCGCCGTCACGCCGCACCCGTTCGCGCGCCGCGAGCACGGCGCCATAGGCCGCGCTCACGCCGATCGCCGGTGCACCGCGCACCACCATGTCGCGGATGCAGAGAATCACCGCATCCACGTCCTCGCAGACGACGCGGCGCACGTCCTGCGGCAGGCGTCTCTGGTCCAGCAGGTCGACCCGGCCGTCGGTCCAGGCCACGGCATTGATGCCGGTCGGATCCACCGGCAGGCCACCATCAAGGGAGGTGTCAGTCACCATCACAACTCGTTCGTTCACCCGAGGAACGATAGAATGTCGGACTTCGGCCGCGCCCGCATCGCGGGGAGCCGCACTCGAGTACCCGAGCATGGAGAAAGTCGACACCCTGATCAAGGCCCGCTGGGTCGCTCCGGTCGCGCCCGCCGGCGAACCGCTCGAGCACCATGCGATCGCCGTCCGCCAGGGCCGCATCGTCGACCTCCTGCCAACCGCCGCCGCAGAAGCCCGCTACAGTGCGGACGAGACGCTGGACAGGCCCGCGCACCTGGTGATTCCCGGGCTGGTCAATGCCCACACCCACGCCGCCATGGCGCTGCTGCGCGGCCTGGCGGATGACATCCCGCTGATGCAGTGGCTGCAGGAACACATCTGGCCGGCCGAACAACGCTGGATGAGCGCCGAGTTCGTGGAACACGGGACGGAACTCGCCATGGCGGAGATGCTGCGCGGCGGCACCACCACCTTCAACGACATGTATTTCTTCCCCGAGGTAGTGGCGCGCTCGGCGGCGCGCGTCGGCATGCGTGCCTGCGTCGGCATGATCCTCATCAAGTTCCCCACCGTCTGGGCCGGCGACATGGCGGATTACCTGCGTAAAGGTCTCGCACTGCGCGACGAGTACAAGGGTCATCCGCTGGTGAGCACGGCTTTCGCACCGCACGCGCCCTACACGGTCGACGACGATTACCTGGTGAAGATCCGCAAGCTGGCCGACGAACTCGAGGTCCCGGTGCACACTCACGTGCACGAAACGGCGGACGAAGTGCTCGGCGCGGTGGTCGACGGCGGCGAGCGGCCGCTGGCACGCCTCGACCGTCTCGGGCTGGTCTCGCCCATGCTCATGGCGGTGCACATGACGCAACTCGAGGACGACGAGATCGAGCGCCTGGCAGCCGTCGGCGCCAGCGTGGTGCACTGTCCTGAATCCAATCTCAAGCTCGCCAGCGGATTCTGTCCTGTGGCCCGCCTGCTCGAGGCCGGGGTGAACGTCTGCCTCGGCACGGACGGCGCGGCCAGCAATAACGACCTCGACATGCTGGGCGAGATGCGCACCGCCGCCCTGCTGGCCAAGGGTGTCGCCGGGCGCGCGGACGCCCTGCCGGCGGCCCAGGTGCTGGCCATGGCGACCCTGAACGGCGCGCGCGCGCTCGGACTGGCGGAAGAGACCGGATCCATCGAGGCGGGGAAGTGGGCGGACCTGTGCTGTGTCGACCTCGCCCAGCCGGCCACCTGGCCGGTTTACGACCCGGTGGCGCAGCTGGTCTACGCCGCGGGGCGCGACCAGGTCAGCGACGTCTGGGTAGCCGGGCGCCGCATGGTGGCCGAAGGCCGCCTCACGCGCCTCGATCCGGCCGTCAGCATGGGCCATGCCGAGGAGTGGCGTTCACGAATTGCCGGAGCAGAAACGAATGACTGAAAACGCAGCCAACGTCGACACGGCGGAGATCGCGCGCTTCGAGGCGCTGGCCGACCGCTGGTGGGACAGCGAGGGCGACTTCAAGCCGCTGCACGACATCAACCCGGCCCGCCTCGAGTACATCGATGCGCGCGTCCCGCTCGCGGGCAAGCGGGTGCTCGACATCGGCTGCGGCGGCGGCATCCTTGCCGAGTCGATGGCGCGCCGCGGCGCAACGGTGACTGCCATCGACATGGCGGAGGCGCCGCTCGCCGTGGCGCAGATCCACGTGCGCGAATCGGGGCTGGAAGTGGAGTACCTGAAGTCGACCGCCGAGGACCATGCCGCGGCCCGCCCGGCATCCTACGACGTGGTGACCTGCCTGGAGATGCTCGAACACGTCCCGGACCCGTCACAGGTGGTCGCGGCCTGCCGTGACCTCGTGAAGCCGGGCGGACACGTCTTCTTCTCCACCATCAACCGCAATGCCAAGGCCTGGGTGATGGCGATCTTCGGCGCGGAGTACGTGCTGCGCCTGTTGCCGCGCGGCACGCACGAGTACGCCAAGCTGATCCGGCCGTCCGAACTGGCTGACTGGATGCGGCACGCCGGCCTCGAGTTGAACGAGTTCACCGGCATGCACTACAACCCGTTCACGCGCGACTGCACGCTCGGCGGTAACGTGCACGTGAACTACCTCGCCCACGGCCGTCGGCCGGAGGACGCATGAGGCAGCATGCAGCAGTCCTGTTCGATCTCGACGGCACCCTGGCCGATACCGCGCCGGACCTCGCCGCGGCGTTGAACCAGATGCTGCAGGAGGACGGCCGTGACCCGCTGCCCTTCGCCCAACTCCGTCCCTGGGTATCCTGGGGCGCGATGCGCATGATCCGGGTCGGGTACGGGGAGGACCTCGGCGAGACCGAGCTGCAGACGCTGCGCGGGCGCTTCCTGAGCTGTTACGAGGCCGGGCTGTGCCGCGAGTCACGTCTCTTCCCGGGCATCCCCGAGTTGCTCGCAGCCATGGAGCGTGCGGGCGTGCCCTGGGGCATCGTCACCAACAAGCCCGGCTGGCTCACCGAACCCCTGCTGGGCGCGCTCGGTCTTGGCGGACGCGCCGGTACGGTCATCAGCGGCGACACCCTGCCGCACGCCAAGCCGCATCCCATGCCCTTGCTGCACGCGGCCCGCGAGCTCGGCGTCGAAGCCCGCGGCTGCATTTACGTGGGCGACAACATCCGCGATATCGAGGCGGGGCGGGCCGCCGGCATGCGTACCGTCGCGGCGACCTGGGGCTACATTCCGGACGACGATGATCCGGCGGCCTGGCAGGCAGATGCGCTGCTCGACGACGCGCTCTCGCTGGCAACCTGGCTCGACCGGGCCGACGCGTTGCCGGGTGTGGCATGAGCGCGCTGGATCTCCAAGTCCTGCTGCCCTACCTGCTGTTTGCCGGCGGGCTGCTGGTCGGCATCGTTGCCACCGTGCTCGCCCTGCAGCCGCGCACCGCGCGCT
The DNA here is from genome assembly GCA_964413755.1 of uncultured Thioalkalivibrio sp. GTDB lineage: Bacteria > Pseudomonadota > Gammaproteobacteria > Steroidobacterales > XN24 > XN24. Next base: position 26,991 of record CAYPTW010000019.1, read on the forward strand.
TGCGCGAGAAGCTCGCCGTGGCCGAGAGCCGGCTCGAGGCCCAGGCGCGCACCGCAGAAGAGCTCAACAGCTCGATCAACGTCCTGGAGCAACGCCTGGCGCATATCTTCGACGACCTCGCCAAGCGCTCCCTGCAGGACAACAGCCGCCAGTTCCTCGAGCTGGCGCAACAGAACCTGGAAGTCCACCGCACACGCGCCCAGGGCGATCTCAAGGCGCGTGAGCAGGCGGTCGAGTCCATGGTGCGGCCGATCCGCGAGGCGCTGGAGAAAACCGAAAAGCAGATCTCTGCGATAGAACGCGAACGCCATGAGGCCTTCGGCAACATCCGCGGCCTGCTCGAGGCGATCAATGTAAGCCAGCAGACGCTGAGCTCCGAGACCCGCAACCTGGTCACCGCGCTGCGCCGCCCCGAGGTGCGCGGACAGTGGGGTGAAATGACGCTGCGCCGCCTGGTCGAGCTGGCCGGGATGGTCGAGCATTGCGACTTCACCGAGCAGGAGCACACCGTGTCCGCCGAGGGCGTGCTGCGCCCGGACATGATCGTCCACCTGGCGGAAGGCCGCCAGCTGGTGGTGGACGTCAAGACGCCGCTCGACGCCTATCTCGCGGCCGTAGAGGCGAGCGACGACGCAGCGCGCGAGGCGGCCCTGCAGCGGCATGCGCGCAAGGTGCGCGAACGGGTGCGGGAACTGGCCGCCAAGCGTTACTGGGCGCAGTTCGAGCGCAGCCCGGAATTCGTCATCCTGTTCATACCGGGCGACCAGTTCCTCAGCGCTGCGTTGGAGCGGGATCCCGGCCTGCTGGACGAGGCGCTCAACCAGCATGTCATCCTGGCCACGCCGACCAGCCTCGTCGCCCTGCTGAAGGCCGTGGCCTACGGCTGGCGCCAGGTCGCACTGGCCGAGAACGCACGCGAGATCCGTGATCTCGCAGCAGAACTGCATCGACGCCTCGCCACATTCACCGGGCACCTGGCTCGCGTCGGACGGGCCCTCTCGAGCAGTGTGGACGCCTACAACAGCGCGGTCGGCTCACTCGAGCGCCAGGTGCTGCCCGGCGCGCGGAAGTTCGTGGAACTCGGCGTACAGGCGCAAAAACCTCTCGACTCCGCACCGGAAGTCGACCTGGTCACGCGTACGCCGCGCGTCGAGGCGTCGGAACAGCCGCCGGAGCAGGCCGATGACCTGGCAGCCGACGACGGCAATGGCGCCGGACCCAGGGGTCCGGACGCGTGATCCCGGCAGAACCCGGGACCAGCCAGGCGGCGCCGCCGGGCTCGCCGGCGTGGTACGCCCTGCTCTTTACCCCCGAAGACCGGCGTGACGCCGTCGGCGCGTTGTTCGAACTGCGTGCAGCAATCATGGACTCCGCGCGCATGCCCTCCGAGCCCAGCGTCGCTCACGCACGCCTCGAGTGGTGGCGGACCGAGATCGCCGCTTATGCCGAGGGGCGCGCACAACACCCTGCGCTGCGCCGCCTGCACAGCGCGGGGCTGTCAGCTGTGGTGCAGCCGGAATACCTGCTGGAAATGGTGGATGCGTACGAGAGCGAGCTGGCGGAAGCCCCTTGCCGCACCTATGCGGAGCTCGCTCTCTACTGTTACCGCAGCGGCGGCGTGCTGCACGAAATGATCGCCGGTGCACTGGGCCTCGCGGCGCAGGACAACGAGCGTGCCGTGGTGCGCTATGCCCAGCGACTCGGCACCGGCGCACGCCTGGTAGAGCTTCTTGCCAACCTGCGTGGCGACCTGGCAGCAGGCCGCCACCTGCTGCCGCGCGACTGGATCAGTGAAACCGGGGCGGCGGAACGGTTCGACGGCCCGACGATGGACCCGGCGCTCACCGCCTGCGTCGATCGCCTGGCGGGCGAGGCGCGTGTCGCCCTGGACGATGCGGAGGCGCTGCTGCCGCGCGCCGAACGGCCGCGCCAGCGCACGGGCCTGGTGCTCGCGGCGCTGTATCGTCGCCACCTGGACCGCTTGCACCGGCGTGGATTCGATCCGGCGGGCCTGCCGGGCAACCTCGACAACCTGTGGACCTGCTGGCGCGCCGCACGCAAGGCGCGCGCAGCCGGCTGACTAAGGAAGGACGAATCAATGGATGCGCAGAAGTTCACCCAGTACACCGCCCCCGCAGACCTGCTGCGTGACCGGGTCATACTGGTCACCGGCGCCGGCAGCGGCATCGGCCGCGCCCTGGCCCGGGCGGCTGCAGGGCTCGGGGCGACCGTCATCCTGCATGGCCGGTCGGTGCGCAAGCTCGAGGCCCTGTACGACGAGATCCGCTCGGCAGGTCACCCTGAGCCGGCCATATTCCCGCTCGACCTGGCGCGTGCCAAGGGCGAGGACTACGACCGCCTCAGCGGCGCCATCGAAGAGCAATGGGGGCGCCTGGACGGCCTGGTACAAAACGCCGGGATACTGGGCTCGCGTACGCCGATCGAGCACCACGACGTGGCCGAGTGGCAGCGCGTGTTGCACGTCAACCTGACGGCGCCCTTCATCCTGTGCCGCTGCCTGCTGCCCTTGATGCTCAAGTCCGATGACGCCTCCGTGATCTTCACTTCCAGCGGCGTCGGCCGTCGCGGCAAGGCCTACTGGGGCGCTTACGCTGTGTCCAAGTTCGGCATCGAGGGCCTCAACCAGGTGCTGGCAGACGAGCTGGAAAACAAGCCCGGCATTCGCGTGAACGCGGTCAATCCGGGTCCCACGCGCACGTCCATGCGGGCCGCAGCATATCCCGCCGAGGATCCCATGCAGCTCAAGACGCCGGAAGAAATACTGGGCGTTTACCTGTACCTGCTCGGGCCGGAGAGTCGCGGTACCAGCGGCGGCAGTTTCGACGCCCAGTGAGCGGATGAACTTCGGCGGCGCTCAGCCCTTCGGCGCGGATGCGAAGCGCTTGCGCCGCGGCTTGAGCGCGCGGCGATCCGGCACCGCCAGGTTCGGGACCGGGAGGCCCGCACACTCGTACAGCCCGCGCACTTCGGCGGCCTCGAGGTCGCGGAAACGGCCGCGGCGCAGCTGCCGCTCGAGCGCCACCGGTCCATAAGCGACGCGCATGAGACGGCTCACTGTGAGCCCGACGGCCTCCCACAGGCGCCGCACCTCGCGATTCCGGCCCTCACGCAGGGTCACCCGGTACCACCGGTTGCGGCCCTCGCCGCCGCCGGCTTCGACCGACTCGAATGCCGCCATGCCATCCTCCAGCTCGACACCCTCGTGCAGGCGCCGCAGGGCCTCCTCATCCGGCTCGCCCATGACCCTGACGGCATACTCGCGCAACACTTCCGACGACGGATGCATCAACGCGTTGGCCAAAGTGCCGTCGGTGGTGAACAGCAGGAGGCCCGTGGTGCTGATGTCGAGCCGGCCCACGGCAATCCAGCGCTGGCCGCGCAGGCGGGGCAGCGACTCGAACACGGTGCGACGCCCTTCGGGGTCGCTGCGCGTGCACACCTCGTCGGCGGGCTTGTGATAGGCCAGGTAGCGATGGCGGGAAGGCTCGGCGAGCCGCAGCGGCCGGCCATCCAGGGTGACGCGTTCCGTCCCGGCCAGCCGTTCACCGATCTCTGCCGGACGGCCGTCCACGGTGAGGCGCCCCTCCTCGATCCAGCGCTCGATCTCGCGTCGCGAGCCCAGGCCCGCGTCCGCCAGCAGCTTGTGGATCCGGACGGGCTCCCTGTCAGGCGCGCGGGGCGTCTGGCGTCGACTCAGCGTCGGTCTCTTCTTCATACGCTTCGGCCTCCTCCTG
>CAYPTW010000020.1:0-30711 GCA_964413755.1 uncultured Thioalkalivibrio sp.
CGCGGTCTCTGCCGCGGTCGCTGTCTCGGTCTCTGTCGCGGGCAAGGCCAGGCTCGTCGAACCGGTGGCAAGCGACGGCGCCTGCGCCAGCGGTTCAGGCGCACCGGACGGCTTCATGAACCACCAGGTCAGCGCGATGGCACAAACCACGGCCGCAGCGCCGACCGCTGAGCCGGTCCATTCCGGCATGCCACGCCGCGGCGGACGGCCGGGGGGCAGCTCGGGCACGATGTCGGCGGGTCGCGCAGAGCCCGACGCGGCCTCGTAACTGGCGATGAGCTCTCCTGCAGGCAAGCCGAGCACGGACGCGGCGCGGCGCAGGTAACCGCGCACGAACACCGCTCCGCCGAAGCCCGTGAAGTCATCCGCCTCGAGAGCACGCAGGCGGTCTGCCGGCAGGCAGAGTTCCCCCGCCAGGCGTTCCAGGGTCCAGCCGGCCTGCTCGCGCCCTACCCGCAGGCGCTCGCCGGCAGTCGGAAGGGGAGCCTGGGTCTCGGTGGGCGTTGCGGTGTCCAACGGGTCATTCATCAGTCAAGCCTCCTGGTCTCAGGCGAGTCCGGGAACTCCTGCCGCAGGCGGCGCTCGTACTGCGCTGCCGCGCGCGCATCCCCGGCCGCCAGCTCGATGCGGCGCCCGAGGTCCAGGCTCACCGCCGTGGCCGTGGCCACCGCTTCGTAGCGCTGCATGAATGCACGGGCGTTAAAAGAGTCGCCCGCGGCGAGCTTCAGGTCAGCCAGCTGCAGCAGAGCGGCGGGGTAAGTACGATTCAACTCCAGCGCGCGACGCAAGTACGCCTCCGCCGCCGCGAGATTCGGGATCCCGCGGGCGCACACGCCGGCGTTGGTCAAGGCGACCTCCGGCGTCCGGTAAAAGGCGTTGCGGGCGGCACGATCGAAGTACTCGATGCCGGCCTCACGCTCGCCGCGACGACACAGGAAGCCGCCGTAATTGTTCTGCATCGCCGGGTCGTCGGGGGCCAGCTGCGCGGCACGGCGCAAGTGCGACCCGGCCTTGTCGAACTCGCCCACGCGCTCGTAGAGAAAGCCCAGCGCCGCGTGGGCCGAGGGGAAGGAAGGATCCTGTTCCACGGCCCGCTCGAGCTTGTCTCGCGCGTCCGACAGGTTGCCGCGCTGCAGGTAATTCACGCCGAGCTGCACGTTGAAACGCGCCGCCTCCTCGTCGGAGACCTGCGGCGACTGGCCGCTACTGGCGCAACCTGCTGCCAGCAACGCGCTGGCGCAAATCAGGAGCAGGCCCAGCTTGTTCATCACGATGCCCTCGCGGAAATGCTGACCAGCTTGTCGCCAAGACGGTAGCGCATGCGGTCGTTGACCTGGCCGGCCAGCTGGCCGCAGGCCGCGTCGATGTCGTCGCCGCGCGTGCGACGGATGGTGGTGCGGATGCCCTTGCGCAACAGGAAGTCGCGGCAACGCTCGACCACTGCGTCAGGCGAACGCTTGAACTCGGTCCCCGGGAAGGGATTGAAGGGGATCAGGTTGATCTTCGCCGGCCGGTGCGAGAGCAGCTTCGCCAGGCGCCGCATGTCTTCCTCGCGGTCGTTGACCCCGTCGAGCATCACGTACTCGAAAGTGATGTGGCGTCCGGCGCGGCGCTCGGCGTAGCGCCAGCACGTCTCGAGCAGCTCCTCGATCGGGTGGCGCCGGTTGATCGGCACCAGCTCGTCGCGCAAGGCGTCGTCCGCGGCATGCAGCGAGACCGCCAGGGCGACATTGCACTCCTCGCCCAGCTTCTCCATCTGCGGCACCAGGCCGGAGGTGCTGACCGTCACGCGCCGCCGCGACAACGCAAAGCCATAGTCGTCCAGCAGCACACGGATGGCCGGCACCACGTTGCGATAATTTGCCAGCGGCTCGCCCATGCCCATGAACACCACGTTGGTGACGATGCGGTCGCCGTCGGGCTGGTAACCGAGTTCGCGGTTCGCCAGCCACACCTGGCCCACGATGTCGGCCGCCGCCAGGTTGCGGTTGAAGCCCTGCTTGCCGGTGGCGCAAAAAGCGCAGTCCATGGCGCAACCGACCTGGCTGGAAATACACAACGTGCCGCGGGCGGGCTCGGGAATGAACACCGTCTCGATCGCCTGCCCGCCGTCCATGGAGAGCATCCACTTGCGCGTATCGTCGGCAGCGTGGTGCAGCGAGCGGATCGCCGGGGCACGGATCTCCGCCACCTGCGCCAGCTTCTCGCGCAGCGCCTTCGAGATGTCGGTCATCAGCGCGAAGTCGTCGACCCCGAAGCGGTACATCCAGCTCATGAGCTGGCGCGCGCGGAAGGGCTTCTCGCCGAGGCCGACGAAAAACTCTTCCAGCCCCTCGCGGGACAGGCCAAGCAGGTTGACGCGCGCGTCGCTCATGCAGTCTCCGGCGCCGGCCTCAGCGCGTCCGCGGACAGATGTCGGTGCCGGCAAAGAAGAAGGCGATTTCCTGCCGCGCGGTGTCCGGGCCGTCCGAGCCGTGCACCACGTTCTCCTCGATGCTGTCGGCGAAGTCGGCACGGATCGTGCCGGGGTCGGCCTTCTTGGGGTCGGTCGCGCCCATGATTTCGCGGTGCTTGACGATCGCGTTCTCACCCTCGAGCACGCTGACCATCACCGGACCGGAAGTCATGTAGCTGACCAGGTCGTTGTAGAACGGGCGCTCACGATGCACGGCGTAAAAAGCGCCGGCATCGGCGGGCGAGAGATGCGTCATGCGCGCGGCTACGATCTTGAGGCCGCCGGCCTCGAAGCGGCGATACACCTCGCCGATGAGGTTCTTCTGCACGCCGTCGGGCTTGATGATGGAAAGAGTGCGTTCGATCGCCATGGGGTTCCCTTGCTTGAAGTCTGTATTCCGGCCAAAAATGCTTGCAAAACCGTATCCTGCGGCCACAAGCTCGCACCCGCGTCAGCTGCGGGCGTAACGGAATATCTTAAGCCCCGGGCCCCGGGCGCACAATCAGACGTTGAAACTCTCGCCGCAGCCGCATTCGCCCTTGACGTTGGGGTTGCGGAAGCGGAATGCCTCGTTGAGGCCCTGCTTGACGAAATCGACCTCGGTGCCGTCGATCAGCCGGAGGTGCTCCGGAGCCACGAAAACCTGCACCTCGTGGTCTTCGAAAACCACGTCGTCCTCGTGACTATCGTCAGCATAGTCAACCACATAGGCCCATCCCGAGCATCCTGTGCGTTTCACGCCCAGGCGGATGCCCAGGCCGCTGCCGCGGCGTGCCAGGTAGTCCTTGACGCGGTTGGCGGCGGATTCGGTCAGCGTGATTGCCATCTCTCCTCTGTCCTCCTGGTGCTGTGTCCGGGCGCCTGCGCCGCTACGGCCCAGGCGACCCGATTATGCCTCGGTCGCGCCCGCCATGCAGGCGCGATAAGCGTCCTCCACCGCCAGCAGGCTGCCCAGCTTGTAGGCCGGGGCATCGAGCAGCCCAGCCAGCGCGTGGGCGTCGACCCAGTCGAGCTCCGCCGTGCGACGACCCTCGGCGTGCTCCGCCACCCAGGACGCCGCAGCGATGACGTGCGGGCAGCCGTAGGCGCGGAAGCGACATTCAATCACCTTGCCCTGGCGCACGCGCGCCTCGAATTCGACCCGCACACCGTGGCTGATGTTCCCCGCGGCGCCGTGACGCCGTTCCGAGGGCGCAGCGAAGATCCGCCCGTGGCGCGGCGCATGCTCGAAGCGCCGGCGCACTTCGGCCGAGTAATCGAGCTGGTCCGTGTTCATATCGCGGCCTCCTGTGCCTCGCTGCCGTCGGGACCCAGTGCCCGCAGCCTCTGCACCTGCTTTCGCACGATCGCCGCCGCCCGATCCACGTCCTCGGCCGTGGTGAAGCGCCCGACGCTGAACCGCAGGGAGCTTTGGGCGAGCTGGTCGTCGCGGCCCAGCGCGCGCAGCACGTAAGACGCCTCGCGGCTGGCCGAAGTGCAGGCCGAGCCGCTGGAGACCGCCAGCTCGCGCAAGCCGAACAGCAGGCTCTCCCCCTCCACGCCCTCGAAGCTCACGTTCAGGATTCCCGCGACGCGGCGCTCCGCGTCGCCGTTGAGCTGCACGCCGCCGAGGCTCGCGATCCCGTCCCACAGCCGCCGGCGCAAGCCCGCCAGACGCACGGCCTCCTCCGCCTGCTCCGCCGCCGCGATGCGGAAGGCCTCGCCCATGCCGACGATCTGGTGCGTGGCCAACGTGCCCGAGCGCATGCCCCACTCGTGGCCGCCGCCGTGGATCAGCGGTTCCAGCCGGCTCTTCGGGCTCCCGCGCAGGTACAGCGCGCCGATGCCCTTGGGGCCGTAGACCTTGTGCCCGGACAGCGACAGCAGGTCGGCGCAGATCTCGTCCACCCGCAGCGGCAGCTTGCCGGCAGCCTGCGCCGCGTCGACATGGAACAGCACACCACGCTCACGGCACAGCGTGCCGATGGCGGCAACGTCATTGATGGTGCCGATCTCGTTGTTCACGTACATCACCGACACCAGCACGGTGTCCGGCCGCAAGGCGGCCTCGACCTGTGCAGGACCGACGACGCCCCCCGGTCCCGGCGTCACGTAGGTGACCTGCCAGCCCTCTTTCTCCAGCTGGCGACAGGTGTCCAGCACCGCCTTGTGTTCCGTGCGGCTGGTGACGATGTGGCGCCCCCGGTCGGCGTGAAAGCGTGCCGCGCCCTTGATGGCGAGGTTGTTGGACTCGGTGGCGCCCGAGGTCCAGATGATCTCCGGCGGCACGGCGCCGAGCATGGCCGCGACCTCGCGTCGCGCCGCCTCGACACGATTGCGCGCCTCCCGGCCGGGGCCGTGCGAGCTCGAGGCCGGATTGGCGAAACAGCCGTCCGGTCCAAGGCACCCGACCATGCACTCGACCACGCGCGGATCGACCGGCGTCGTGGCTGCGTAATCCAGGTAGATGGGCTTGCAGTCTGTGTTCATGGCTTGTCCGGCCCCTCCTGGGGCGGCGTATACCTTAGCGCTTCCGGCGCGTCGCTGCCGGATGCGGCGGCGCGGCCGGGTTCCAGGGCGCTGAGGATGCCGCGCAGGATGCGCACCTCTTTCTCCTCCGGCAGGGCCCGGTTGAACAGGCGGCGCAGGCGCAGCATCAGGTGGCGCGGATTGCGCGGGTTGAGAAAGCCCGCATCCACGAGAGTACGCTCGAGGTGCTCGTAAAAGCGCTCCAGCTCCTCCGCCGGCGCGAGCGGATCGATCCGTTCCCGCTCCAGTGCCGCCTCGCCCAGGGTCGCGAGCCGCAGCTCGTAGGCCACCACCTGCACCGCCATGGCCAGGTTGAGGGAGCTGTACTCGGGGTTGGTCGGGATGTGCAGCAGGGCATGGCAGCGCGCCAGTTCCTCGTTGTTCAGGCCGCTGCTCTCGCGCCCGAACATCACCGCGGCCTCGCCGTGGGCGCTCTCGGCCAGCAGGCGCGGCGCCGCCTCGCGCGGCGTCACCGCGGGCCAGGGCACCGCGCGCAGGCGTGCACTCGCGCCCACCACGAAGCGACATCCGGCCAGCGCCTCCTCCAACGTGTCGCATACTTGCGCCCCGTCGAGCACGGCATCGGCCCCGGCCGCGCGTGCAGTGGCCTCGGGGCTGGGAAATTCGCGTGGCGCGACCAGCGTGAGCCGGTCCAGCCCCATGGTGCACATGGCGCGCGCCGTGGCGCCGATGTTGCCGGGATGGGTGGTGCCGACCAGGATGATGCGGACGGGGATGCTCATGAACTTCAAAAAGCCTGCAGGCGACGGGGCGAATTGCTATTCTACTCGGCTACTGGCGGAGAGTACCCAATGCATCCCTTGTTGAATATCGGCGTCCGCGCCGCGCGCCGCGCCGGTGACCTGATCATCCGGCACATCAACCAGCTCGACGCCATCAAGGTCGACACCAAGGGCCGCAACGACTTCGTCAGTGAAGTCGACCGCATGGCGGAAGACGACATCATCCAGACCGTGCGCCGCAGCTACCCGGACCACGCCTTCCTGGCCGAGGAAAGCGGTGCCAGCGGCGATGCCGAGTTCGTCTGGATCATCGACCCGCTGGACGGCACCACCAACTTCCTGCACGGCTTCCCGGTGTTCGCGGTGTCCATCGCGGTGATGCACCGCGGGCGGCTGGAGCATGGCGTGATCTACGACCCGATGCGCCAGGAACTCTTCACCTGCAGCCGCGGCGTAGGTGCGACGGTGGACGGGCGCAAGATGCGCGTCAGCGACACGCGCCACCTCGCCACCTCCCTCATCGGCACCGGCTTCCCGTACAAGGAAGACCCCGAGTCGATCGACCCCTACATGGGCATGCTGCGCGACGTCATCTGCCAGACCGCGGGCGCGCGCCGACCGGGCGCCGCCGCCCTCGACCTCGCCTATGTCGCCGCCGGCCGCCTGGACGGCTTCTGGGAAATCGGCCTGAATATCTGGGACATCGCCGCGGGCGCGCTGATGATCCAGGAGTGCGGCGGCATCGTCACCGATCTCGGTGGACGCGACGGCTGGCAGCAGAGCGGCAACGTCGTCGCCGGCAACCCGCGCATCCACGAGGCACTGCTCAAGCTGATCGAGCCGCACCTGACGCCCGGACTGCGGCGCTAACCTGCCGACTTCCGGGCCGGCCGACTGCCTGCAAGACCGGTCCGCGGCCGGGGAATGACAGGGCCCTCCTCGCTTGGAATTCTTATGCCGCTCGAAGGGCCCTGTCATTCCCCGGCCGCTGCGCTGGTTGCCGGCCTACCGGCCGGGCGCACGCGGGCCAGGTAGGCGGCGGATACGCGGACAGTCGTGCGGCAGGCCGGTAACAGGCGCGGCGATGTCTTGCGCCGGTTGCCGCGCTGATTCACGGGGATAACCGCGACATGCAGACCACGCGCCTCGGGCATGCCGCCGTGGCAGCGGCTGGGGCATTGCATGGTCCTTCGAGCGGCATAAGAATTCCAAGCGAGAAGGACCATGCAATGGCGCGGCCGCGGGGGCAGCTGCAGGGCCGGCTGCGAGGCCGGCCTGATCAGCTGGCGTCGGCCGGCTCCGGCGGCGCGAAATAGAGCATCTTCCAGCCGCTTTCGGGCTTGAACGGCTGCTCCTCGGAGAACAGCTGGAACAGCCCGTCGGGGTTCACGCCGCCGATGAGCACCCAGTCTTCGCGTTGTTTCCCCAACCGCTCGCGCATCTTGTCGAGACCGTAGTTCTCGCTCAGGCGCGTGGTCTGCATGGTCCAGCCGGCCTCGAGGCGCTCGTGCAGCGTGCAGTAGTCCTCGCCGTCGTCAAAGGCGGCGTGGCCGCGTTGCTGCAGCGTCATGCGCTTGGATTCCTTGCGCGACTCCTGGTGCGTGGCGAGCTGGAAGGTGCGGTGGCGACCGAAAGTATTTCCCTGCGCCTTGCACACCAGCGCGTTGTAGAAATCATTCTCCGTCGCGCACAACAGGTAGCTGAGATGCTGCACCTCGAGCTCCTGTTCGGCGTGCTCCGACAGGATCTCGCCGTAGTAGGTCTCGATGTCGTCCATGCGCAACGGCTTCAGGTGGCTGTAGGTGCCGTCCGTGACCAGCACGTTGATGTCGAGCTTCTTCAGCGCCACTGCAAGCGCATGCGTCCACGGCGTGGCGCCGACGATCAGCAGGCCGTTGGCGCGGCGCGCGGAGAGCTTCAGCCGGCGCGTCACGAAACCGATCGACAGGCCGTGCGCCAGCGCCGTCACCACGATCACCAGGAACACGATAGGCAGCAGCAGCTCGGCGTCCGGATGACCGCCGTCGACCATGGCCGGGCCGAAGATACTGGCCGCCGCTGCCGCCACGATGCCGCGGGGCGCGATCCAGCCCAGCAGGATCTTGTCCTGCTTGCGCATCGGCGCGCCGAGCGTCGCCAGTGCGATGGTCAGCGGCCGGACCAGGAACAGGATGGCAGCGACGAACAGCACGAGGCGCCAGTCGAGCAAGGCGAGCTGGCCCAGCTCCAGCTGTGCGGGGATCACGATGAACAGCACCGAGAGCAGGATGACGCTGAGGTTTTCCTTGAAGTGCCGCAGCGCCTCGCGCTCGATGAGCTGCATGTTGCCGATGACCACGCCCATGATGGTCACGCTGAGCAGGCCGGCCTCGTGCTGTACCAGGTTGGTGGCCCAGTAGGCCGCCAGCACCAGCACCATGAGCAGCGGCGGCTTGAGGTGTTCGGATACCCAGCCGCGGCGGAAGAACCAGCCCACCAGCCATCCGCCTGCACCGCCCGTCAATGCGGCCGCGGCCAGCGCCGTGCCGAGACTGTAGAAGGTCTCGCTCAGCTCGCCGCCTGCGATGGTGAAGTACTGGAAGGTCAGCACTGCCAGCAGGACGCCGACGGGATCGTTGGCGATGCCCTCCCACTTGAGCAGCGAGGCCGACTCTTTGTTGAGGCGCGCCTGGCGGATCAGGGGCCCGATCACCGTCGGACCGGTGACCACGAGGATGGCCCCGAGCACCCAGGCCACCGGCCAGCTCAGGCCGGCGATGTAATGCGCGGCGGAGCTGCCCAGGAGCCAGGCCAGCGGCGGTCCGACCAACGTGAGGCGACCGATGCCGTGGCCGACGCGCTTGAGCTCGCCGAGCTTCAGCTCCATGGCGCCTTCGAAGAGGATGATGGCGACGCCGAGGCCGATCAGCTCCGTCAGCTCGCCCGGCGCCATGCCGAGCTCGATCACGCCGGTGACGGGCCCCAGCACGAAGCCGGCGGCAATCAGGATCACGATGCTGGGCAGCTTCAGCCGCCAGGCCAGCCACTGGCTGGCCAGCCCGACCAGCAGGATGAACAACAGCAACGTGGCGCCATGCATGCGGGGCTCCTCGCCGAAGCTCAGTGAGTCGCGCGGCCGGCCGGGCGACGCCCCAAGGATAGCCCGTGCGGGCTAGGGCATCACGCCGGATTCTTCGTCCTTGTCAGGCTGCGGCGGGATCAGGTCCATCGGCGTCACCTTGAGAGCCATCGCGGTCTCGCTGGCGATGTAGATGGACGAGTACGTGCCGATCAGCACGCCCACGATCAGCGCAATGGCAAAGCCCGAGATCGCCTCGCCGCCGAGGACGTACAACGCCACCAGCACCAGCAGCGTCGTCACGCCGGTCATGATGGTGCGCGACAGCGTCTGGTTGAGCGAAGTATTGACCACTTCCTCGGTCGTCTTGCGCCGCATCTTGAGCATGTTTTCGCGGATGCGGTCGAAGATGACGATGGTGTCGTTGAGCGAGTAACCGATCACCGCCAGCAACGCGGCCAGCACCGCCAGGTCGAAGCCGATCTGGATGACGGAGAAGAACCCGAGCGTGATGATGACGTCGTGCACCAGCGCTGCGACCGCGCCGAGAGAGAACTTCCACTGGAAGCGGAAGGAGACGTAAGCCAGGATCATCAGCAGCGCGAACAGCGTGGCCAGCCCGCCGGCCTCTGCCAGCTCGCGGCCCACCTGCGCGCTGACAAATTCGCCACGCCGCAACTCGGCCCCGGCGTCGACGCCGCGGAGGATGTCCATGATGAACTCGCGCGTCGAAGCGAGGTCGTCGTTCTCGCTGGCCAGCAGCTGGATCGCGACTTCGCGCGAGCTGCCGAAGTGCTGCACGATGCTGCGTTCCACGCCCGCCTGCTCGAGCGCCGTCCGAATCGGCTCGAGATCGACAGAGTCCGGGAAGCCGGCCTCGATCACCACGCCGCCACGGAACTCGATGCCGAAGTTCAGTCCGCGCGTGGCCAGCGAGACCAGCGATATCACGATCAGTGTGGCCGAGACCACATAGGCGATCTTCCGGACCTTGAGGAAGTCGATGTGCGATTCGATCTTGAAGAAATCCATCCCGACTGTCTCCTCAGATCGGCAGCGACTGGATACGGCGGCCGCCGTACAGCGCATTGACCACGGCGCGCGTGCCGACGATGGCCGTGAACATGGAAGTGATGATGCCCAGCGACAGGGTCACGGCAAAGCCGCGAATTGGTCCCGTGCCGAAGGTGAACAGCACCACGGCGGCGATCAGCGTCGTGATGTTCGCGTCCGCGATCGACGAGAACGCCTTCTCGTAGCCGGCGTGAATCGCCGCCTGAGGCGAGTTGCCGTTGCGCAACTCTTCGCGTATTCGCTCGAAAATCAGCACGTTGGCGTCCACCGCCATACCCACGGTGAGGACGATGCCCGCGATGCCCGGCAGGGTCAGCGCGGCCTGCAGCATGGAAAGCAGCGCCACCACCAGCACCAGGTTGGCCAGCAGGGCCAGGTTCGCGACCAGGCCGAACACGCGGTAGTACAGCACCATGAACACCACCACGGCGAGGAAGCCGATGACCACGGCCTGCAGGCCGCGCTCGATGTTCTCCTGGCCGAGGCTCGGGCCGATGGTGCGTTCTTCGACCTTGAAGATCGGCGCGGCGAGCGAACCGGCGCGCAGCAGCAGCGCCAGGTCGCGTGCCTCGAGCGGGTCGAGGCCGGTGATCATGAAGCGGTTGGAGAAGACGCCGCGGATGGTGGCGACGCTGATGACACGCTCCTCGGTCCGTGTCACCTCCTGCGTCTCGCCGTTGCGCTCCACGAGGTCGCGCTTCTGCTCGATGAACACCACCGCCATGCGCTTGTTCAGGTTGGCGCGGGTGGTCTCGCCCATGCGGCGCGCGCCGCGCGCGTCGAGGTTGACGAACACCGCCGGCTGGCCCTCGTCGAAACCGGCCGAAGCCCCGGTGAGCTGGTCGCCGGTGGCAATGACTTCACGCAGCAACAACACCGGCTGACCGTTACGATCGCGATACAGCGAGGAGCCGATGGGCGCGCGACCGCGCTCCGCCGCCTCGAAGGCGTTGTTCCCTTCGTCCACCAGGCGGAACTCGAGCGTGGCCGTGGCGCCGAGCACGCGCTCGGCCTGGGCCGGATCCTGGACGCCGGGCAGCTGCACCACGATGCGGTCCGCGCCCTGGCGTTGCACCACCGGCTCGGACACGCCGAGCTCGTTGACGCGATTGCGCAGGGTGATGGTGTTCTGCTCGATGGCAAAGTCCTGGCGCTGCTGGACCTGCTCTTCGGTCATGCGATACACCAGCTCGAAATCGTCTCCCACGGCGCGCCGTGTGACGTCCAGCTCGCGGTCCGCCTCGAGAATCACCGCCGCGGCCGCATCACGATCGGCCTCCGTATCGAGCGTGACGCGCACGCTCTCGCCGTCGCGTTGCACGGCCTTGTAGCGGATGCCGGCCTCGCGCAGCAGGGTGCGGAAATCGGTCTCGTAGCGCTCCAGCGCCTGGGTCACGGCGGCATCCATGTCGACTTCGTACATGAAGTGCACGCCGCCGCGCAGGTCCAGCCCGAGGCTCATCGGCTCCAGCCCGAGCTTGCGCAGGAAGGCCGGGGTGCGCGGCGCCAGCGTCAGGGCCACCACGAAGGTCTCCCCGAGCTGCTCGCGCAACAGGTCGACCGAGCGCAGCTGTTCCTCCACGTCCGGGAACCGCACGGTCACCCTGCCTTCCTCGAGAAAGGCCACGCTGTGGCTGATGTCGCGCGAGTCCAGGATGCCGGTGACCCGCTGCAGCGCAGTCTCTTCCAGCGGCTGCCCGGTATCGGCCGACACCTGCACCGCCGGTGCATCGCCGTAGATGTTCGGCAGGGCGAATATCAGCCCGATCACGATGACCGCGACGACGAGCAGGTTCTTCCAGAGCGGAAAACGGTTGAGGACCACGGGACTATCCTGGCTGCGAGCTGATCAGACGGACTTGAAGGTGCCCTTGGGCAGGACGGCCACAACGGTCTGCCGCTGCACGCGCAACACCACGCCGTCGGCCACCTCGACCTTGAGGAACTGTTCGCCGGCCTCCTGGACGCGACCGAGGATGCCGCCTCCGGTGACCACTTCGTCTCCGGCCTTGAGCTCGGAGACCATCTTGCGGTGTTCCTTGGCGCGCTTGGTCTGCGGCCGGATCAGCAGGAAGTAGAAGATGACGAAAATGAAAATCAGCGGCAGCAGGCTCATGAACATGTCGGGCTGCTGGGCGCCGGCAGCCTGCGCGTATGCGTTGGAGATGAAGAAATCCATCGTTTCAGTTCCCTGGTTTGCGCTGCCCGTCAGGGGGCAGGGGTAAAACAGCGGGCTATTATGCCACGAAGCGCCGGGCGTGCCTCAGTCCTCGTCCTGGCCTGCGGCTTGCCGCAGGGCGTAGAAACTCCGCCGCCAGGCCGCAAACTCCCCGGCCTCGATGGCGGCCCGCATCTGGGCCATCAGGTCCAGGTAGTAATGGAGGTTGTGGATGGTGTTGAGGCGCGCCCCGAGGATCTCGTTGCAGCGCTCGAGGTGCCGCAGGTAGGCGCGGCTGTAGTTGCGGCAGGTGTAGCAGGCGCAATCCGGGTCCAGCGGCCCCGTGTCGTCGCGGTGGCGCGCATTGCGGATGCGCAGCGTGCCGTGGCGGGTGAACAGGTAACCGTTGCGCGCATGCCGCGTGGGCATGACGCAATCGAACATGTCGATCCCGCGGGCCACCGACTCCACCAGGTCCTCCGGCGTGCCCACCCCCATGAGGTAGCGGGGACTGCCCGGCGGCATGTGCGGCTCGACGGCGTCGAGCACCGCCTCGCGCTCTGCCGCCGGCTCGCCGACCGACAGGCCGCCGAGCGCGTAGCCGTCGAAGCCGATCTCCACCAGGCCGGCGAGCGACTCGCGCCGCAGCGCGTCGTACATGCCGCCCTGCACGATGCCGAACAGGGCCGCGGGGTTGTCCCCGTGCGCGGTGCGGCAGCGCGCCGCCCAGCGCAGGGAAAGCTCCATGGAGGCGCGGGCTTCGCTCTCGGTCGCCGGGTAAGGCGTGCACTCGTCGAAGGCCATGACGATGTCCGAGCCGAGCGCGCGCTGGATCTCCATGGAGCGCTCCGGCCCGAGGAACACCGGCGAGCCGTCCACCGGGGAAGCAAAGCGCACGCCCTCCTCCGTGATCTTGCGCAGCTCCGCCAGGCTCCACACCTGGAACCCGCCGGAGTCGGTGAGAATGGGGCGCTCCCAGTGCATGAAGCGATGCAGCCCGCCGTGCGCACGGACGATGTCCTCGCCGGGCCGCAGCATGAGGTGGAAGGTGTTGCCGAGGATGATGCGCGCGCCGAGGCCCTCCAGCTCTTCCGGCGTCATCGATTTCACGGTGCCGTAGGTGCCGACCGGCATGAACACGGGCGTCTCGATCACGCCGCGCGGGAACTCGAGCCGGCCGCGGCGCGCGCGCCCGTCGGTGGCGAGCAGCGCAAACTTCACTGGCGTGGCTCCAGGGCCCCGGGCGCAGGGGTAATGAACATGGCGTCGCCGTAGCTGAAGAAGCGATAGCGCTCCGCCACGGCATGGCGGTAGGCCGCCAGCATGGTCTCGGTGCCGCCGAAGGCGCACACCAGCATCAGCAGGCTCGACTCGGGCAGGTGGAAGTTGGTCACCAGCGCATCGATCACGCGAAAGCGATAGCCGGGCAGGATGAACAGCTCGCTCTCCCCGCTGAACGGCTGCAGGTCTCCGCCCGCCGCCGCGGTCTCCAGGCTGCGCACCACGGTGGTGCCGACCGCGACCACGCGCCCGCCGCGGGCCCGGGTGCGCTCGATGGCAGCACACGCCTCCGCACCCACCTCCACGCGCTCGGCGTGCAGCCGGTGCTCGCGAGGGTCTTCTGCGCGCACCGGCTGGAAGGTGCCGGCGCCAACATGCAGCGTCACCGTGGCGGTTTCTACACCGGCCGCGGTGAGGCGCGCCAGCATGGCCTCGTCGAAGTGCAGCCCCGCGGTGGGCGCAGCCACCGCGCCGGGCTCCCGGCCATAGACGGTCTGGTAGCGCGCGCGGTCCATGTCCTCGTCGGCTCGCCGGATGTAGGGCGGCAGGGGCATGTGGCCGTTGCTTTCCAACCATGGCAAGACCGGCTGGTCGAACACCAGGCGGTACATGTCTCCGCCCGGCCCGGTGCGCCCGGTCACGGTCGCCACAGCGTCGCCGTCGAACAGCAGACGGGTGCCCGGCGCGGGCGGCTTGCTCACGCGCAGCTGGCCGATGACCCCGTGCTCCCCCTCCAGCCTTTCCACCAGCAACTCCAGCCGCCCGCCGCTTTCCTTGCGGCCGAAGGCCCGCGCCGGAATCACCCGCGTATCGTTGAGCACCAGCAGGTCGCCGGGATGCAGCAGCGTGGCCAGGTCCTGGAACATGGCATCGCGCCAGCGCGCCGCGGCCCCTTCGACCACCAGCAGGCGGCTGCCGCCCCGCTCCGGCAGCGGGGCCTGGGCGATCAGTTCGTCCGGCAGGTCGTAGGAAAAATCGCGGCGATGCATTAGAGACACTCCTCGGGGCGGGGAGTGTCCCTTGTTCGCCCGGGGCCGTAAAGAGCCGGGGACGGCCCCGGGCAGGGCCGTCCCCGGTGCCGCCCGTCTCGGGCCTACTCCGGAATGTCGGCTTCCAGCTGCCGCTTGCGGCCGTTGCGCATGACGTTCATCACGAGCCGCTCGCCGGGCTCGTAGGAGCGCAGGATGCGCACCACGTGCCGCGCATCCACCGGCTTGCGCCCGGCGATGTCGAGGATCACATCCCCGTCCTCCAGCCCGAGGGTGGCGTCGGTCGGCGCACGCACCACCAGCACGCCCTCCTCCGTCTTGAAGTACTCGCCCAGCCCCGGCGTGAGCTCGACCAGTTCCATGTCGCCCCAGCGGTCGACGATGAAGCGGCTGACGAAGGCCTGGGCGCCCGGCGGCAGCGAGCGGTGCAGCTCCTCGAAGTCGAAATCGAAATCGAAGGTCGTGGAGTGCTCGCGCGCCTCGACATCCGCGATCAGCACCTCGTCACTGCGCTGGTGCTCGACCTGGAACCGTGTGCCGGGCTCGATCTCCGCCAGCTTGGCGAGCAGCTTGGCCTGGGGATCGGTGTCGCCCGCCCAGTCGAGCTTCAGCCCGTCGATCGACAGCAGGATGTCCCCGCTGCGAATTCCGGCTGCGTCCGCGGCGGACTCCGGGGTCACGCCCTGTACGCGCACGCCGTCCCTGCCGGGCCCACCCACCGGACCGATATTCACGCCGAGCACGACCCGCCGCGGGCTTTGCCCGTTGTCCAATTGCTCCCGGATCACGATGCGCGTGTCACCCACCATGTCCGCGCTGAGCTCGGCGATCTCCCGCGCCGCCTCCTCGAGCCGCGCGCGCGCGGCTTCCAGCCGGGCTTCGGCCTCCATGCGTTGCGCTTCCGCGCGCGCACGCTCCGCCTCCGCGGCGGCTGCCGTTTCCTCTTGCGCCACCGCAGTGCCGGCAAGCAGCAGCATCGCCGCTGCCGTGACCAGGGTCTTCCAGTATTTCTGTCTCATGTGCTTCCTTCCCCTCTGGTGATTCATGGCACAGGCGCCTCAGTAGCCTTCCTGCAGTTCGGCATAACGCACCTGCATCAGCGTGGTCATGAGCTGTACGCGCTGGCCCCACAGCCGGCGTTCGTTCTCCGCGTCCAGCCGCGGATCACCGAGCATCAGGTCCACGTCCTGGATGCGGTCCTGCAGTTCGTCGATGGTCAGTGCGGTACTGGTGCGGGTGACCCGCGGCGCGGCCGGCAGGGCGCGCAGCGCGGCCTCCAGTTGCTGCGACGTCGCCACCAGTTCCGCACGGCTGGCGCCGGTGGTCGAACTCGACGGCGCCGGCGTGGAGGCCACCAGGTCGGTGGTGGTGCCCGGTGCCGGGCGATCCGCCTCGCGGCCGCTCATGTTCAGGATCAGCGCGATGCCCAGCACGAACCCGGCGGCGAGACCGCCGAGCATGGGCCAGGCCGCCAGCCGGCGGCGGCGTGTCGCAGGCAGTCCGTCGACCGCAATGGCACCCCACAGATCGCGTGGCGGTTGCAGCGACGGCAGCGCGCGCAGCTCGGCGCGGACCCGCGCAGTCGCGGCCAGTGCCTGCTGGCACTGCGCGCAAGTAGCGACGTGGGCGCGAGTCGATGCGTCCACCGCGGCGCCGTCGCGCAGGCTCAGCAATTGTTCGGTCGTGGCATGCATGTGCTCACCTCGTGTTCGTCCGTGCCCAGGCAGGCGCGCAGCTGTTCGTGTGCGCGCGACAGCCGGGACTTCGAGAAACTGACGCTCTTGCCCATCATCCGGGCGATCTCCTCGTGGCTGTAACCTTCGACGTCGAACAGCCACACCACTGCGCGTGCTGTCGGCGGCAACCCTTGCAGGGCGCGTTCCAGCTGTTGCCGGTCCGCCAGCCGGGCCGAAAAATCCTCTCGCGCGGCGCCCCAGTGCGCGTCCTCCAGCTCGTCCTCGGCGCCGTCCAGCGCGCGGGACTTGCGATGCCAGGCGCTGCGCAGCAGGGCCAGGCACTTGTTGGTCGCGATCCGCTTCACCCATCCGCCGAAGGCCGCGTCGTCGCGGAACTCGCGCAGGTGGCGCATGATCTCGATGCTGGTGTCCTGCAGCACCTCTTCCGCCAGCGAGGCATCGCCGAGGATCCGCGTCGCGAGCGTGTATACCGGCGTCCCGTAGCTGCGATACAGCACCTCGTGCGCCTTCATATCGCCGCGTCGTGCCCTCTTCAGCATCCCCGGGTCCGGATTGCAGTCGGCGAATCCCGCCACGAGTGGTCCCCTTCTCTTTCCCTTGCCTGATAGATGCGCCAGCCGCGGCGAAGGTCGCAACGTCGCAATGTCGCAGCCCGGCCCGGCAATGGTAAGCTTCGCGCTCGCGGCCGCGCAGGCCGCGCCCCGCACCTGCCCGGGTGGCGGAACTGGTAGACGCAGCGGACTCAAAATCCGCCGATGGTGACATCGTGCGAGTTCGACTCTCGCCCCGGGCACCAAGCACCTCTGAACGATAGATCCCCTCCTGCGGCGCACTTTGTGCGCCGTGAAAACTACTTATTTTCTCGCGCGCCGCGTATCTGTATCTTTCTTAATGCGAATCGTTCTTATTTCGGTTTGTTCGTATTTTGAAGGAGTTCAGTGATGACCGGCGCGACGACCCTCCCACCAGGCACGACCCCGTTGCAATCGGGCCGCAGCGCGCGGGCCGGAGTGGTCGCAGCTGCCGCAGCGGCGGTCCTGCTGCTGGCGAGTGGCCCCGCCAGGGCAGAGCCCGGTACGGGGGATTCCCTCGCCACCCGCGCCAACCTGAGCGGCGACTGGGGCGGGCGGCGCACCGCATGGGCGCTCCGCGGCGTCGAGATCGGAATCAATCACGCGGGCGACCTGTTGAGCGTAGTCGAGGGCGGCGCCGAAGAGTCGACGTACTATTCCGGGCTGCTCGACGTCGGCATCGGGTTCGATCTGGAGGCGCTGCTGGGCTGGTCCGCCACGCGGGCTTTCGTCCTGGGCATCGGCACCTTCGGACGCGACCCCGGCGACGGCGCCGGCTCCGTGCACGCGCCCAGCAATCTCGCCAACATCCCCACCGGCAAGGTCCTGGAAGCCTGGCTGGAACGCGAGTTCATGGATGGCCGGCTGGCCGTGCTGGGCGGCCTGTACGGAGTCGACAGCGAGTTCGACGTCAAGGAGACCGCCGGGGTTTTCATGAACGGCGGTTTCGGCACCGGCCTGGACCTGTCCGAGACCGGCCTTAACGGACCCTGCGTCTATCCCACGACCTGCCTCGGCATCCGCGCCCGCTACCAGCCGGACGACACCGGCTATCTGCAGTTCGCGGTGCTCGACGGCGTGGCCGGAGATCCCGACCAGCCGCGCGGCACGCAGATCAGTCTCAACGGCGACGACGGCCTGCTCGTCCTCGGCGAAGCCGGCTTGCGCCGCCGCCCTGGCGAGGGACGGTTTCTGCGCGCCGCCGTCGGCGCCTGGGCTTACACCGCAGACTTCGAGGAACTGCTGCCGCCGACGCCTGGCGCTGCGCCGGGCGAGCAGAGCGGCACCCAGGGCCTTTACGCGCTGCTGGAGGGCGACCTCTACCGGGAGCCCGGCCAGTATCTCGAGGGCCTGAGCGGATTCCTGCGCGTCGGCGTGGCTGACCAGGCCGTGAACCCGATTGGCAGTTACGCCGGGGCGGGCCTGGTCTACACCGGCCTGTTCCCGAATCGCTCCGAGGACGTGCTGGGACTGGGCGTGTCGGCCGCCTTCAACGGCGATGACTTCAAGGACGCCCAGGCGCAGGCAGGCACGCCGGTCGAAGATGCCGAGATCGTGCTCGAACTCACTTACTGGATGCCGCTGCTGCCTTGGTTCAGCCTGCAGCTCGATGCACAGTACATCAGCAATCCTTCCACCGATCCGGCGCTGGACGATGCCCTGCTGCTCGGCCTGCGTTACCAGGTTACCTTCTGAGGTGCCCGCCATGACATGCCCCACCGCCTCCACCACCTGCACCGCCTGCAAGCTGGTTGCCCTGCCGCTGCTCGCCCTGCTTCTCGCCGGTTGCCCGGCTGCTTCCGGACCGGCTTCCGCCCCGGGACCGGCGTATGCAGAGCCGGCGTGTCCGCAGCCGCGCGACACGCAGCGTGCACCGGACACCTACCAGGCCTTGACCAGCCCGCTCTCCCCTACCGCTGCGAACCTGGCGCAGGGACGGGCCCTTTACCAGGCCGACCGCCCGGGCGGCTCGTGCGCCAGCTGCCATGGCGCCGCCGGCGACGGCCGCGGCCCGGTCGGCGCGGGCCTGGTACCGCCGCCCCGGGACTTCACCTGCGCCGCGACCATGCAGGCGCTCAGCGACGGCCAGCTCTTCTGGATCACCAAGTACGGCTCCGGCGCCTTCCACGTCCCTGCCGGCCAGGGCAGCCAGCAGGTGTCCCGCCCCGGGCGGCGCCAGAACCCGACGGCCATGGCAGCGTACGACCAACAACTGAGCGACGCCGAGATCTGGCAGCTGGTGCTCTACATGCGGAGCTTCCTGGACCAGCCTGCGGAGCAACCGTAATGACCTTCGCAGCGGTCGCGGCCGCGGCAAGGAGAACTGAAATGATGACCCTGAATGAACTGCTGGTCGGCGAGAGCGCGCGCATCGTCGGATTCGATGGCGCCTCGCCGTCGTACCGACGCAAGCTGCTGTCGCTCGGCCTGACTCCTGGCGCCGTCGTGCATGTAGCGCGCGTGGCACCGCTGGGCGATCCGATGGAAGTGCGGGTGCGCGGCTTCTCCATGTCGCTGCGCAAGGCGGAAGCGGCCGCACTGCGGGTGGAGAAAGCATGATGAAAACGAGTTTCACCCTCGGCCTCGTAGGCAACCCCAATTCCGGCAAGACCACCCTGTTCAATGCCCTGACCGGGGCCCGGCAGAGGGTCGGCAACTGGCCGGGCGTCACCGTGGAACGCAAGACGGGCGAGTTTGCCGTCGACGGACAGCCGTTCACCGTCGTGGACCTGCCGGGAACTTACTCCCTCGACGTGGTGGACCACGAGATCTCGCTCGATGAACAGATCGCCCGCGACTTCGTGCAGGGCGAAGAAGTCGACCTGATGATCAACGTCGTCGACGCCTCGAATCTCGAGCGCAACCTGTACCTGAGCACACAGCTGGCCGAGATCGGCGTGCCGTTGCTGGTGGTGCTCAACATGGTGGACGTGGCGGAAACGGCCGGGCTGGAAATCGACCTGTCGCGCCTCGCAGCGCTGCTCGGTTGCCCGGTGGCCGGCGTCGTCGCGTCGACCGGCAAGGGCGTCCCCGAACTGAAACAGCTGATCCTGGGACTGGCCGAGGCGCCGCCTCGCCCGGCCCTGGCGGTGCCGTATCCGGCGCCGGTGGAGCAGGCGCTGGCGCAGCTCGCCACGCAGCTCGACGATGACCGGACCGCGCCGCGCTGGCGCGGGATCCAGCTGCTCGAGGGCGACCCCAAGGCCGTCGGACGCGCCGGGCCTGAACTGGCGGCGAAAGCGGCCGGGATCCGCGACGAGTTCGCGGACGACCTCGATATCATGATCGCGGACGGCCGCTACGGCTTTGCCAACCGCGCGGTGAGCGAGGCGGTGACGGTGAGCGGGCGCAGCAGCGCGAACGTGACCGAGCGCCTCGACCGCGTGGTGCTCAACCGCGTGCTCGGCATCCCCATCTTCCTGCTGCTGATGTACCTGGTGTTCATGCTGACCATCAACATTGGCAGCGCCTTCATCGACTTTTTCGACCAGTTCGTCGGCACCGTCGCGATCGACGGCCTGGCCGCCATGCTGGGCGCAGCGGGATCGCCGGACTGGCTCACCGTGCTGCTGGCCGACGGCATCGGCGGCGGCCTCCAGGTCGTGGCGACCTTCATCCCGGTCATCGCCTTCCTGTACTTCTTCATCTCGATCCTCGAGGACTCCGGCTACATGGCGCGGGCCGCCTTCGTCATGGACCGGCTGATGGGCTGGATCGGCCTGCCCGGCAAGAGCTTCGTGCCGCTGATCGTGGGCTTCGGCTGCAACGTGCCGTCCATCATGGCTACCCGCACCCTCGAGCAGCGCCGCGACCGGCTGCTGACCATCGCCATGGCGCCGTTCATGTCCTGCGGCGCCCGCCTGCCGGTGTACGTGCTGTTCGGCGCCGCGTTCTTCCCGCACGGGGCACAGAACGTGGTGTTCGCGCTGTACCTGATCGGCATGATCGCCGCGGTGGCTACCGGCCTCGCGCTGAAGAACACCCTGCTGCAGGGGCAGTCCGCGCCCTACATCAT
This sequence comes from uncultured Thioalkalivibrio sp., assembly GCA_964413755.1. GTDB lineage: Bacteria > Pseudomonadota > Gammaproteobacteria > Steroidobacterales > XN24 > XN24. Next base: position 20,551 of record CAYPTW010000020.1, read on the forward strand.
GGAATTGCCCCGCTACCACATGCCGACGCTGCGCGGCCTGATGATCCACACTTGGGATCGCCTGAAGAGCTTCATCGTGCGGGCCGGCCGGGTGATCGTGCCCATGGTGCTGGTCCTGAACGTGCTCAACTCCATCGGCACGGACGGCAGCTTCGGCAACGAGGACAGCGACCGCTCCGTGCTGGCCGAGGTCGGGCGGACCATCACGCCGGCCTTCTCCCCCATGGGGCTCACCGAAGACAACTGGCCCGCCGCGGTCGGCATCTTCACCGGCATCCTGGCCAAGGAAGCCGTCGTGGGAACCCTGGATGCGGCCTATACGGCCCTGGGCGCCGCGGATACGGGTGCCGTGCCCGGCGAGGAAGAGCCCTTCGACCTGTTTGGCGGCCTGGCCGCGGCCTTCGCCACCATCCCCGCCAACCTGGTCGACGCGGTCGGCGGCTGGGCCGACCCACTCGGGCTCGGCATTGGCGATCTGAGCGATCTCGACAGCGTCGCCGCCGAGCAGGAAGTAGCCAGCGCCACGTTCGGCGCCATGGCCCTGCGCTTCGACGGCACGGCGGGAGCCTTCGCCTACCTGCTGTTCATCCTGCTCTACTTCCCCTGCACGGCCGCGATTGCAGCGGTTTACCAGGAATCCGGTGCGCGCTGGGCCGGCTTCGTCGGGTTCTGGACCACTGGCCTGGCCTATGGCCTCGCGACCATCTATTACCAGGCCGCGATCTTCTATCGCGATCCCTCCCAGTCCACCGCCTGGATCGCCGGGGTGATCGCTGCCATGGCCACCACCGTGCTCGTGCTGCGACGTATGGGACGCCAGTCGCTCGGCGCCCCGGTGCGGGTGGGCGAGACTCGCTGAGGGCCGGGCGATGTTGTTGACCAGGCTGAGCAACTATCTGGCAGAGCGTGGCCACGCCACCCTGGGGGACATCGCGCTCGGACTGGAAGCGGAACCGGGCGCCCTGCGGGGCATGCTCGGTTTCCTGGAGCGCAAGGGCTGTGTGCGGCGGTTGCCGGCTGAAAGCAGGTGCGAAGGCTGCACCCGCTGCCCGGCCGCCATGCTCGAAATCTACGAGTGGCGCCGGGGGTGCGAGCCCTGAGCATCGCTGGCAGGCGCGGCACCCGACAGGCAGAATAGCGGCGGGCCCGGAATCCAGGACTCTAATGAATTACTGCACCGAATGCGGCAGCCGCGTCGAGCTGCGCATCCCCGACGGCGACGGTCTGCCGCGCCACGTCTGCACCGCCTGCGGCAAAGTCCATTACGTCAACCCGCTGGTTGTGGTGGGCTGCGTGCCGGAGCACGGCGAGCAGGTGCTGCTGTGCAAGCGCGCCATCGAACCGCGTTACGGCTACTGGACCATTCCGGCGGGATTCATGGAGATCGGCGAGACCATCGCCCAGGGCGCGGCGCGCGAGACCCTGGAAGAGGCGCTGGCCCGGGTCGAGATGCACGACCTGTTCGCCGTGGTCGACGTGGTGCACGCGCGCCAGGTGCACCTGATGTTCCGCGCCACCCTGCTGGACGGCGATTTCGGCGCCGGCGAAGAAAGCCTCGAAGTGGGGCTGTTCCGCGAGGAGGAGATCCCCTGGGACGACATCGCCTTCCTGTCGGTGCGCTTCGCGCTGGAGAAATTCTTCGAGGACCGCGCCGCCGGCCTGCGCCGCCTGCACACCACGGTCATCGACCGCAACCGCAGCGCTTGAGTCTGCACACACGCCCTGTGGCACAATAATGCGCTGATCGCGCCCTACCCGGCGCCGGCTACCAGATACCCGGAGACCCGCTCGCCATGACCTTCGTCGTCACCGAGAACTGCATCAAGTGCAAGTACATGGACTGCGTGGAAGTCTGCCCCGTGGACTGCTTCCATGAAGGGCCGAACTTCCTCGTCATCGACCCCGAGGAGTGCATCGACTGCACGCTGTGCGAACCGGAATGCCCGGCCGAGGCCATCTTTTCGGAAGAGGACCTGCCTGCCGGGCAGGGTCATTTCCTGGAGTTGAACAAGGAACTCTCGGCGCAGTGGCCGGTGATCACGGAAAAGGGCGACCCGCCCGCCGACGCCGAGGAGTGGGACGGCAAGCCGGACAAGCTCCAGCACCTGGAGCGCTAGCTACTCCGCGTCGAGCCAGGCCGCCAGGCGGTCTGCCGGCACGTAACCGCGCGCCACGCCCTTGTCGGTCAGGATGGCAGGCGTGCCGCTGATACCCAGCTCGCGACCGATGTCGTAATGCGCCTGCACCGGCGTCTCGCACGACTTCGCCTTGACGTCCTGGCCAAGCTTGGCGCGCGTCATTGCGTCGTTGCGGTCCGGTGAGCACCACACGGCCTGGGCCTTGGTCCAGCCCGCGGAGCCCTCGCCGCCGAGCGGGTAGAACATGTAGCGGATCTTGATGCCCTGCGCGTGGTAGGCCTCGAGCTCGCGGTGCAGGCGCCGGCAGTAGGTGCAGTCGACGTCCGTCAGTACCGTCACCGTGTGGCGCACTTCGCCCTCGGGGGCAAACACCACCATGGTGGATTCGTCCATGCGCGCACTGACCTTGGCGAGCTGCTGCTGCGTCCATTCGTTGCGGCGTTCGTCGGTCAGGTTGCGGTCCGCCATCATGTCGATGATGTCGCCGCGCACCATGTAGCGCCCGTCTTCGCTGAGATACACCACCTGGCCGCCGACGGCGACTTCCCACAGGCCCGGCACGGGCGTGGCGGTGATGTTCTCGGCTTCCACCCCGGGGAACATGCCGGCCAGGCGCTCCTCGACAGTGGCGTCCGAGTTGGCGGCAGCCGAGGGCAACAGGGCAGCGAACGAAATGGCGGCAATCAGGGGCGACATGGGAGCTCCGGTGCTTCGTATGACGGTGGGAGGTTCAGACCGGCCGCAGCCGGCAAAGTTTCGACGCCGGCGGCAGCCGTCGGCGCGGGCACATTCTACCGGGAGTGGACAGGATGGCGAGCGGGGCCGGGGCGGCGCTCAACCGCGCGGGTGGTGGCGCGCGTGCAGGTCGCGCAGGCGCTCGCGCGCGACGTGCGTATAAATCTGGGTCGTCGACAGGTCGCTGTGGCCGAGCAGCATCTGCACCACGCGCAGGTCGGCGCCGTGGTTCAGCAGGTGCGTGGCGAAGGCGTGCCGCAGGACGTGCGGCGACAGGGCGCGGGCGATGCCGGCGCGCTCGGAATAGCGCTTGATGATGTGCCAGAAGGCCTGTCGCGTCATGCGGTCGCCGCGCCGCGTGGGAAAGACGTAGTCGGTCTGTTTTTCTGCAAGGATTTCGGTGCGCGGGCCGGCAATGAACTGCTGCAGCCACTCTATCGACTCTTCGCCCAGAGGGATCAGCCGCTCGCGCCCGCCCTTGCCGGTGATGCGCACCACGCCCTGGTTGAGGTTCACCTGCGCCAGCGTCAGGTTCACCAGTTCCGTGACACGCAGGCCGGTGGCATACAGCACCTCCAGCATGGTGCGATCACGGTGTCCCAGCGGGTCGGTGGTATCCGGCGCGTCGAGCAGGGCCTCGACCTCGTCCTCGGTGAGCGACTTCGGCAGCGGGCGGCCGATCTTGGGCATGGAGATATCCGCCGTCGGATCCCCGCCGCACCCCTGCTCGCGCACTTGCCAGCGGAAGAAACGTCGAAAGCTGGAGAGCTGCCGGGCAGACGAGCGCGGCCGGGCGCCGCCCTCGACGCGCTCGGCGATGAAGCCGAGGATGTGTTCGCGCTCGGCACCGGGCAACTCGTGCCCGCGCGCCGCCAGCCAGCGTGCCAGGGCGACGAGGTCGGTACGGTAAGCCGTCAATGTGTTGCGCGACAGGCCGCGCTCCATCCACGCGGCATCCAGGAAGCGATCGATGGCGCGCTCGGAGGCCTCGAGGAGTCGTTGCCCCGCCTGCCCGTCTACACGCCCGCCATTGTCTTGACCTGAAGATGTCATGCCGTCCACTGCTTAACCCGTTATCCGGAGCCTGCGCACAAAAATGCACGCTCGATTCTCAACGGCGCGCCGCAGCGGGGCTGCGACCGCAGTCACAGAATCCAGGACGGTTAACATAATGTGAGCCGCATCACATAACGAGCCCGGACGCGCGGACGCATCCGGGCTCGACGGGAAGAAGTGCCCCGGGAGGGCTAGTTGCGGGCGCGCAGCTCGGCCAGCTGAATGCGGTCCTCGACGAAGCGCTGCCACTCGCGCGCCTGGCGGCGCGTATTGGCGTCGAACTCCTGGGCACGCTGGAAGGCGTTACGCGACTCGCGCAAATCGCCCAGCTCCATGGTCGCGATGCCGATCATCAGCCAGACGCCACCAGGGTTCTTTACGTTGCCGAGCTCGAGGGCGGCGCGCGCGGAATCCACGGTCTCCTGCCACTCGTTCTGCTCCATCATCAGGCGCGCCTTCTGCATCAGCAGGTCGCCCTCGCCGGTCATGGGCGCCAGCCGGTCGATCACCTGCCCGGCGCGGGAATATTCCCGCGCAGCGGTCCAGGCGCTGAGCAGCAGGCGCAGGTTGGCCTCATTCGCCTCGATCTGGCCCGACTCCATGCCCTTGGTCAGGATCTGCGCGCCCTGGAAGGGCAGCTCGTTGTACATGCTCATGCGCGCCACGGTGAGGAGCTTGGCCTGCTCGGTGACCAGGCCGCCGTTGTAGGCCGCCATCAGCGCCGCCAGCGCGTCCATGTCCTGGTTCAGCTCCTGGTGCGCGCCGGACAACATCTCCCAGTACTTCAGCTTCTCGGGCCAGCGCGCCACCATGGTCTTCAGGATGCCGACCGCGGAACGGTAGTCCTTGAGCTCGAAGTGGATGGCCAGTGCCAGCTGGTACCAGCTCTCCTTGGCATCGGCCCCGCCCTGGCGGATAGCCTCGGTGACCCACGGCAGGGCGTCGCGGTAGCGTCCCATCTGCGCGTAGTTCTGGCCCATCATGATGCGGTCTTCGGGCGTCGGCTCCGGCTGGAACTTCAGGTATTCCTTCATCATGTCGATGGAGCGCTGCCACTCCTCGCGCGAGGCGTAGAGCTGCGCCAGCGACTTCATCATGCTGAAGTGCGCCTTGTTGGGCAGCGCGTCGAGCTCGACGGCGCGCTCGAAGCGCTTGATCGCCTCGTCCACGCGATCGAAGGAGATCAGCACGAAGCCGTAGATCTGCTCGCCCATGGCGCGCTCGTAATCGTTCAGCGGCCCCTCGAGGTATTCCTGTACGGCCTTCAGCGCCTCCTGGTACTTGCTTTCCGAATACAGCAGCGCCAGCGCGTCGTAGCGACGGTAGGCACGCTCGCCCATGAGCACGTTCGGTTCCTGGCGCTCGACCTCGGGCTTGGGTTCCTGCTGGGCGGAGGCCGCAACCGGGGCAAGCCCGAGCGCCAGCACCGCAGCCAGCGGCAGCAACAAGTGGCGAACAGTGACCAGGCGAGAAATCTTCATCGGCAATCAATCCTGGTTCAGGTTGAACTCGATAGTCTGCTCGGCCTCGCGGGATACGGCCTGGCCATCGACGATGCGCGGCTTGAACTTCCAGCGCAAGACTGCGCGGATCGCCTCGCGGTTGAAAATCCGTGGCGGGTTGGCTTCGATGACGCGGGCTTCCCCGACGGAGCCGTCCGGCAGGATCGTCAGCATGACTTTCACGTAGCCCTCGATGCCCTTCAGCGCGGCATCTCGCGGGTAGCTGGGCTCGATGCGGACGATCGGGATGATGTCGCCGTCGCCCATGTTGTCGCCCGCCTGCCAGCCGGCCGCCACCACGGGCCCGCCGGTGAAGCCGACGGAAATGTCGGGTGTCTCGATGTCCAGCACCTGCTTGACCTGCTGCTGCGGCGCCTGCGTCTGCAACTGCGGCGGCGGCGGCGGCTTGTCGGGCGGCGGCGGCTTCTTCGGCACCTGGCGCTCGCGCGTCTGCACGATCTCGTCGGCACGCACGCGCACGAAGTCCACCACGCGCCCGGTGTCCTCGGGGCGCTCGAAGCCGTCGCGGCCGCCGATCAGGGCATGCATGAGGAGGAACAGCAGCAGCGCCATGACGACGCCGGAGACGATGGCGACCAGGAATCTCATTACTGTCCTCCCGCCTGCGCCGCGACGCTGACGTTAAGGATGCCGCCGAGCCGGATCTGGTCCATGAGGTCGATCAGGATGCCGGTCTCGGAGCGCTCGTCGGCGATGATCACCACGGTGCTCTCGGGGCTCTCGTTGCGGGCCTGCTCGATGCGCTGGCGCACCGACTCGAGCTCCACCTGGCGCTTGTCCATCCAGATCTGGCCGGTGGCGGAAATGGCGATGAGGATGTTGCCGCGGTCCTGGCGTGCCGCAGTGAGCGCCTCGGGGCGCTGCGGGTCGATGCCGGTCTCGCGGATGAACGACGTGGTCACGATGAAGAAGATGAGCATGATGAAGACGATGTCCAACATCGGCGTGATGTTGATCTCGGTGTCATCTTCACGTGACGCATGCCGTCTTGCCATGTAACTCTGGACCTTGCTGTGTGGCTAAAAGTTCGCCGCGCTCAGCGCGCCATCGCGGCGATCGACACCGATGCGGCCCCCGCCATGCGGGCCTGGTCGATCACCCTGACCATGAGGCCGGAGTCGGCGGTGCGATCCGCAATCACGACCACCGGCGTCTCGGACCCCTTGGTCGCCAGTTCGCCCTCGACGTTGGCGCGCACCGCGCGGATATCCACGGGGCGGTTGTTCACCTGGATCTGGCCCGAGGACTCGATGCGGATAGCGATCACCTCGGAAATCTTTTTCTCTTCCTGCGGCTCGTTCGAGGGCCGGTTCAGCTCGAGACCGACCTCCTTGACGAAGGAGGTGGTGACGATGAAGAAGATGAGCATGATGAAGACGATGTCCAACATCGGCGTGATGTTGATCTCGGCCTCGTCCTCGGTTCTGGAGATGCGGCGTCTCATGCCTCTTCAGCCCTCAGTGTCTCACCAGCAGGCCTTCCAGCCGCTCGGTAGAGATGTTCGCCTTTTTTTCCAGCCAGGCCGCGAAATACAGCCCCGACAACGCAGCCACCAGGCCGGCCATGGTCGGGATGGTGGCCTTCGACACGCCGCCCGCCATCAGCCGGGCGTTGCCGGTGCCGGCGAAGGCCATGACGTCGAACACCGCGATCATGCCGGTCACGGTGCCCAGCAGGCCGAGCAGCGGCAGCACCGCCATCAGGGTCTTGATGAGCAACAGGAAGCGCCGGCTGTCCAGGTTGACCCGCGATATCAGGTAGCTGCGCACGTGGATCGCAGCCCAGGACGTGGTGTCGTGGCGCGCGTCCCACTCGGCGCGGACGCTTTCCACCTGCTTCGGCAAGACGAAATAGAAATACCAGATACGCTCGATGATGAACGTCCACATCAGGATCGTGACGGCGAGGATGCCGTAGAGGACATCCCCGCCCGCCTCGAAAAAGTCGCGGATCGATACGAACGCATCGACGAACGGGTTCATCTGCCGCCTTCCGCCTGCTTGGCGATGATCCCCGCGCTCTGCTCTTCCAGCACTTCGATCAGCGCCTTCGAGCGGCTCGCCACGACGCTGTGCAGCAGCACCAGCGGAATGGCGACGGTCAGGCCGAGCACGGTCGTCACCAGGGCCTGCGAGATACCGCCGGCCATCAGCTTCGGATCGCCGGTGCCGAACAGCGTGATGGCCTGGAAGGTCACGATCATGCCGGTCACGGTGCCGAGCAGGCCGAGCAACGGCGCGACCGCGGCAATGACCTTGATGGCACCCTGCCAGGTCTCGAGCTTCGGCACTTCCTTCAGGATCGCCTCGTCGAGCTTCAGCTCCAGCGTCTCGGTGTCGGCGTCACGGTTGTCGTCGTAGACCTTGAGGATGCGGCCCAGCGGGTTCTTCTCGTTCGGCTGGTCGGCAGACTTCAGCTGGCCGCGGATCTTGGCGCCGGCCGCGCCCAGGTACAGCCAGCGCGCCAGGGCGATGAGCAGGCCGACGATGCCGAGGGCGATGATGACGTAGCCCACCAGGCCGCCCTGGTCGATGCGCTCAGCCAGGCTGGGCTCCTGGATCAGCAGCGCCAGCAGGGAGCCGCGACCCGGGTCGACCGCCGCAGCCACGGTGGTGTTGGGGCTGGCGTTGTACAGCTCCTCCGCCATGTTGCGGAAACGCGACTGGGGCTGGCGCGCCAGCTCCAGGATGGTGTTGGTTTCCGGCAGGTAGTTGAAGTAGCGGTCGCCCGAGATCAGGTTGAACACGCCGATGCGGACCAGCTCTTCCTCGGCCTGGGTGCCGTCCGGGCGCGTCACGGTGGCGTTGAAGCGCGCCACCTTGCCGCTGCGGATCATCTCTTCGGTGAGCAGCGCCCGCAGGTTGTTGAGCTCCTCCATGGAGGGCACGCCGCGTACCTGCGCCAGGCGCTCGGCCACTTCTTCGCGACCGTTGTCCTGCGCCGTGACCAGCGAGCTGCGGATCAGGCCGACGGTGTCGCCGGAGACCTGGCGCACCACGCCGAACAGCTCGCCGAAGTTGCCCAGCTGCAGGCGCAGCGTCTCGTTGAGCTCGGCCAGCTGCAGCTCATTGGCGTTGAACTGCTCGGTGAGCTGGTCGCTGCGCGCCTCGGCCGCGGCCAGCTCCTGCTGGGCCTGCTGCAACAGCGCCTGCTGCTCGTTGCGGTTCTGGATGAAACGCTGCTCGCGCGCCTTGTTCTCGGCGCTCAGCTGGCTGCGCGACTGGCGCACCTGCTGCAGCAGCTCGTCGAGGGAATCCACCGCCAGGGCCTGCGGCGCCGCCAGGGCGGCCGACAGCGCGGCCGCAATGATAATGAGCTTTCTCATTGGACCTGCTCCGTCTCAGGCGCGGGGACCGGGAGGCGTAAAAGGTTCGGCGCCGCCTGCTGGCGGGCGATCCGCAACCCTTCGACGACGTCGTTGCGGAAATCGTCGGCGACTTCCCACTCGCGCGTATTCTTGTTCCAGAACCCGGTCTCTTCGCGGTCCGGCGTCTGGTAGGCGAGCAGGATGCGGCCGACGCGCAGGAAGTCGACCTTGCGGTCACCCAGCTGCCCGTCGTAGGCCTCGGTGGTGCGGCCGAAGTCGGCCTCGATCTGGTAGGCGTTCATGATCTGGCGGTACTTCTCGGAGACCGTCACGTCGGACTGCTCCATGATGTCGCGCAGCATCTGCACCCGGTTGCGGCGCTCCGTCAGCTGGAAGGGCATGTCCAGCTCGATGAAGCTCTCGAGGTCGTCGATCATCTCGTACATCAACGGGATGATGTCCTGCTGGACTTCCTGGAAGCTGGTCAGCTGCCGCTGGATGTTCTCTTTCTCCGCCTCCTGGTCGTTCACCAGGGACTGGAGGTTCTCGTTGTAAATGCGCACCCGGTCGAGGCGCTGGATGGTGACCCGGTACTCACCGAGCAGTTCCGTGGTCTGGTCCGCCAGCTGGGCGATCCGGGCCTGGGATCGGGCAGAGTCCTGGACGCTGGACTTCTGCTCCGAGAGCGCGGCGTTCAGGGTGCGTTCCTGCGCGACCGCGTGGCCGAGCGGCAGTACCGCCATCAGCGCCAGGGCGGCGTACGCACTGGGGCGCCATCTCCTGTTTTGATGCATGAGAACCTCTTCAATGTGACAGAGACAGGTATGGGGTGCGGCCGCGAGAAGCCCCGCGGGGAGCGGGGAAAGCTAGCAGAATCATCCCATGATGAAAAGCATGCGCACCGCCCCCCGCGGCGCGCCGGCTACATGTTACGACGATATTGCCCCCCGACGGCATACAGCGACCGGCTGATGCGGCCCAGCGAGCACCGCTTGACCGTCTCCATGAGCCCGGCGAACACGTTGCCGCCGCTCGCGGCAGCCCTGGCCAGGGCCTCCAGCGCACGCTCGCCCTGCGCGCCCGAAACGGCGTTGAAAGCGCGCGTAGACGCCACCTGGGCCTGTTTTTCCTCCTCCCCGGAGCGGATCAGCTGGCCCTCGTCGACGGAGGCCTCGTCCGCGCCGTCGGCCCCGAGGAAGGTGTTCACCCCGACTATCGGCAGGCTGCCGTCGTGTTTCTTGTGCTCGTAGTAGAGGCTCTCCTCCTGGATACGCCCGCGCTGGTACATGGATTCCATGGCCCCCAGCACCCCGCCGCGCTCGGTGATGCGCTCGAACTCGGCGTACACCGCCTCCTCCACCTGGTCCGTGAGGTAGTCGATGACGTAGGAGCCCTGCCAGGG
>CAYPTW010000021.1:0-1921 GCA_964413755.1 uncultured Thioalkalivibrio sp.
GGGCGGTGACCGCGCCGATCTTCGTGCCCATGCTGATGCTGCTCGGCTACAGCCCGGAAATCATCCAGGCCGCCTACCGCATCGGTGACTCGACCACCAACATCATCACGCCGATGATGAGTTACTTCGGCCTGATCATGGCCTTTGCCGCGCGCTACGTGCCGAAGGCGGGCATCGGCACGCTGATCTCCATGATGCTGCCGTACTCGGTGGCGCTGATGGTGTGCTGGACGGCGTTCTTCTTCCTCTGGGTGTTCGGCCTCGGCTGGCCCGTCGGCCCGGCGACCTCGATCTACTACACCCCCTGATCCCGGCGCGCGATTGACGCGGGTCATGGCGGGCGGCCTGTCCCTCAACTATATGCATCCCAAGGCCTGAGTATTCCCGGGCCGGGACGGCGCGGGAGGGACCTCGGGCGCGGCGGGGGATCCCGAAGTGCGGCCAGTGACACAGCTTCCGGGTGACGGGCGGCGGCCGCGGGCTGCGGCGCGACGCGCGGCGCTGTTCGTGGCGGCCTCGGTGCTCGCCTTCTGGGTGGTCGTGTCGGGTTCATTGCGGCTGCCTGACCTCGCCGTCGGCATCGTGGTTGCGCTGTTGCTCGGCGGGTGGTCGGTGCGCTTCCTGTGGTCCGGCGCGGCACCGGCAGTGTCGGGCCGCCTGCTGCTGGCGCTCCCCGCGCACCTGGTGTTGCTGGCCGGCGAAGTGGCGCTGGCGGCGTTGCACGTCGCGCGCCTGGTGCTGGACCCGCGCCTGCCCATCCGTCCCCGCCTGGTGCAGTGCCGGACCGGCCTGCGCAGCCCGGCGGCACGCACCACCTTCGCGCTCTCGCTGACCCTGACGCCGGGCACCCTGGCCGTCGATGCGCAGGACGGTTGCTTCCTGGTGCACTGCCTGGACGAGGATTCGGCGCGGCGCCTGCTGGACGGCGCGCTGGAGCGGCGGGTAGCCCGCATGTTCGGGGAGGACGCCGCATGATGACGACGTTTTTCTGGGGCCTCGCCGCGTTCCTGCTGGTGAACGCCTTCGCCTGCCTGTGGCGCGCATTCCGCGGGCCCACCGTGGTCGATCGCATCCTCGCCACCAACGTGATCAACACCAAGGCGCTGGTGGTGCTGGTGCTGCTCGGGCTGGCCTTCGAGCGCAGCCTGCTGCTGGACGTGGCCCTGGTGTACGGCCTGCTCAATTTCGGCATCACCATCGCCGCGAGCCGTTTTCTCGAGACCGGCCGCATTCGCGGGAGCTGGCAGCCATGAGCGCGCCCTGGCTCGGCCTGGTGATGACGCTGGCCTGCATCGGTGCGGCGTTCTTCTGCGTCGGCACGCTCGGCCTGTTGCGCCTGCCCGATTTCTACACCCGCGCCCATGCCGTCTCCAAGTGCGACACCGTCGGCGCCGGCTCCATCCTGCTCGCCCTGGCGCTGTATGTCGCGCCCCATCCGGAGGCACTGAAGATCCTGCTCCTGCTCGGCCTGGTGCTGCTCTCCAGCCCCACTTCCTGCCATGCGCTGGCGCATGCGGCCCACCACACCGGCCTGCAGCCGTTGCACGGCGCGCGCGAGACGCGGCCATGAGCGGGCTCTTCGACCTGGTGATGCTGGCGCTGCTCATCGGCATGGCCCTGGCGGTGGCGCGCACCCGCGACCTGCTGGCCGCGGTGATTCTGTTTTCCGGCTACAGCCTGGTGATGTGCCTGTTGTGGCAGCACCGTGGCGCGCCGGACGTGGCCATGACCGAGGCCGCGGTCGGCGCCGGCGTGACCACCATCCTGTTCCTGCTCGCCATCGGTCGCACCGGGAGGCGGGAGCGATGAGGCGGCTGCTCATAGGGCTGGCGATCATGGCTGCGGCGCTGCCGATGCTCGCCGGCGTCATGGCGTTGCCGCGGCCCGGCGACCCGGCCGCGCCGGTGCACGAGCGCGTGGC
>CAYPTW010000021.1:2021-4289 GCA_964413755.1 uncultured Thioalkalivibrio sp.
GCATGCGGGCGAGGTGGCGATCAGCCCGGTGGTGGCTTTCGTTATCCACCTGCTGGCGCCGTTCATCGCCGCGTTTGCCGTGCTGGTGGTGCTGCGGGGGGAGTTTTCGCCCGGCGGCGGCTTCCAGGGTGGTGTCATTCTCGGCGCGCTGCTGGTGCTGCTGAGCGTGGTCACCGGCCGCGGGCACGAGCGCCCGCTGCTGGCGCCGCGCGTGGCGCCCTGGTTGCAGGCGGCGGCGCCGCTCGCTTTCACGCTGGCCGCCCTGCTCGGCCTCGCCACGGCCGGCGCCGTGCTGGGGGCGCCTGCTGATCCGGCGTGGGCGCGCGGCGCGGTGATGCTCGGGCTCGAACTCGGCATCGGCATCGGCACCGCGAGCATCGTCCTCGGCCTGTTCCTGCAGATGAGGGGGTGGTGAGATGCCGGCCGGCTGGCACAACCTCGATTACGCCGCCTTCGTGGTGCTGTTCTGCATCGGCCTGTATGTGGTGCTGGCGAGGTCGAACCTGGTGAAGAAGCTGCTCGGGCTGAACATCATGGAGACAGCGGTGTTCGCCTTCATCGTCACCTCGGGCATGGTCGACGACGGCACCGCGCCGATTCTCGATAGCGGCGTGAGCGGCCCCTTTGCCAGCCCGTTGCCGCATGCCCTGATCCTGACCGGCATCGTGGTCGCGGTCAGCATCACGGCGCTGGCGCTGGCGCTGATCGTGGAGATCCACCGCCAGTGCGGCACCATCGAGGCGGATGAACTCAAAGGGGCCGAGTGATGGACCACTGGCTGCCACTGGCGGCCGTGGTACCGCTGGCCGCGGCTGCGCTGGCGCCGGCCCTCGGGCGCGGCCGGCCGGCGCTCGCCTGGGGCCTGGCTGTCGCCGCCGCGGCGTGGTCCCTGCTGGCAGCCGCGGTGCTGACGCGACGGCTGGTGCTGGCCGGGCCCTTCTCCTACGCCATGGGCGGCTGGCCGCCCCCTTACGGGATCGAGCTGCGCTTTGACGCGCTGAGTGCAGCCAGCGTGTTCATTGCGCTGGTCTACCTGCTGGTCCTCGTCTACAGCCGGCGCGATGCCGAGGTCGCAATCCCCGCGCACCGCCGACCCTGGTATTACAGTCTGCTGCTGCTGAACCTGGGCGGCCTGGTCGGTTTCGTCTGCGCCGGCGACCTGTTCAACCTGTTCGTGTTCATGGAGCTGGCCTCGGTATCGAGCTACGCCCTGGTGGCCGCGGGAGGAGGCCGCATCGCGGCGCTCGCGGCGCTCAAGTACCTGCTGGCGGGCGCCGTGTCCTCGGTGCTCATCCTGTTCTCGATCGGCGTGCTGCATGCACTGACCGGCAGCCTCAACATGGCCGACGTGGCCGCACGCCTGGCAGGGAGCGGGGAGGGCGCGCCGGCAGCGCTGGCCCTCGGTGGGCTCACGGCCGGATTCATGGTCAAGGCGGCGCTGTTCCCGCTGCACCTGTGGTTGCCTGACGCGCATGCGAGCGCGCCGAGCCCGGTCAGCGCCGTCCTCTCCGGGCTGGTGGTGAACATCGGCATCATCGGCTGGCTGCGCATCCTGCCGCTGTTCGCGGGAGTGGAGAGCGTGGCGCCGGGGATGGTCTACGAGACACTGGCCTGGCTCGGCGCCGCGGCGATCATCGCCGGGGCCCTGGCGGCACTGTTCCAGCAGGACATCAAGCTCATGCTGGCGTACTCGACCGTGTCCAACATCGGCTACATCGTGCTCGGGCTGGGATTGGCGAACCCCGTCGCCGCCACCGGCGCGACCGTCCACGTCCTGAACCACGCGCTGATCAAGTCGACGCTGTTCCTCGCGGCCGGGGCGCTGATCCACCAGACGGGCTTCAGGACGCTGCACGACCTGCGCGGCGTCGGCCGCGTCATGCCGTGGACCGGGCTGGCGCTCTCGATCGGCGTGCTCGCCATCGTGGGCCTGCCGCCGACCGCGGGCTTCCTCGGCAAGTGGTACATCGCCCTTGGTGCCCTCGAGGCCGGCCGGCCGGGCTTCGCCGTGGCGCTGCTGGCAGGCGCCTTGCTGATCTTTTTCTATTACGTGCGCATCCTGAACGCCTTCTACTTCCGCGCGCCGGTGCAGGAGCGGATGCTGGCGGTGCGCGAGGCGCCGCTCTCCATGCTGCTGCCGGTGCTGTTGCTGGCGGCGCTGTGCGTCCTCGGCGGCCTGTTCGGGCGCTGGCCCATCGACCTGCTCGCGCCGCTGGTGCAGCAGTTGCCGGGCGGAGGCTGAGCCGTGGAGGTCCTCGACTTCAGGGT
>CAYPTW010000021.1:4389-30531 GCA_964413755.1 uncultured Thioalkalivibrio sp.
ATCCTGTCGCTGCTGCCGGGCAGTCTCGCCGGGACGGTGTACAGCTACGAGGTGATCGACTTTCCGCCGGGCATCGGCATTGCCTTCCGCGCCGACGCGCTCGGCATGTTCTTCGCCCTGGTCTCCTCCACCCTGTGGGTGCTCACCACCGTCTATGCCATCGGCTACATGCGCGACCGGCACCAGCGCGCGCGCTTCTTCGGCTTTTTCGCGCTGTGCGTCTCCACCACCGTCGGCATCGCCTTCGCCGCCAACCTCGTGACGCTGCTGCTGTTCTACGAGCTGCTCACGATCTGCACTTATCCGCTGCTGGTGCATGACGAGACGCCGGCTGCGCTGCGCGCCGGGCGCAAGTACCTCGCCTACACGCTGTGCGGCGGCGCGTTGATCCTGCTCGGCACAGTCCTGGTGCAACATCTTGCCGGCACCCTGAGCTTCGCTTTCCCCGGCGTGCTTACGCGCCAGTCCGGCGACGGCATGTTGCTGCTGACTTTCGTGGCGCTGGTGGCGGGCTTCGGCGTCAAGGCGGCCATCATGCCGCTGCACGGCTGGCTGCCCACCGCCATGGTCGCGCCCACGCCGGTGAGCGCCCTGCTGCATGCCGTCGCCGTGGTGAAGGCCGGGGTGTTCGGGCTGCTGCGCGTCATCTACAACATCTTCGGCGTGGACCTGCTTGGCGAGCTGGGATATGCGCCGTGGCTCGCGGCGGTGGCGTCCTTCACCATCCTCGCGGCCTCGGTCGTCGCCCTGGCACAGGTGAACCTGAAGCGTCGCCTGGCCTGGTCCACCATCAGCCAGCTGTCGTACATCGTGCTGGGCGCGGCCCTGCTGACGCCACTGGCGGCACTGGCGGCCATCGTGCACATCGCCAACCAGGCCTTCGCCAAGATCACCATGTTCTTCGTCGCCGGCGCCATCGAGCGCACCACGGGGCGGACCGAGCTACGCGAGCTGGCCGGCCTCGGCCGCGTCATGCCCTGGACCATGGCGGCCTTCACGATCGCGGCGCTGAGTTTCATCGGCGTACCGCTGTTCGCCGGCTTCGTCACCAAGTGGTACCTGTCGCTCGGCGCGCTGCAGGCGGGCGCCTGGTGGTTCGTGTTGCTGATGCTGGCCAGCGCGTTGCTCAACGCCGCGTACTGGCTCCCGGTGGTTTACATGGCGTGGTTCCGGCCGCCGCGCGGACTGCCGGCCGGGATCCGCGAGGCGCGGCTGCCGCTGCTCGTGCCCACGCTGGTGAGTGCCGCCTATGTGCTCCTGCTGGGCATCAGCGCGCGCACGCCGGGCATGCCGTTTTCCCTGGCCGAGGCCGCGGTGCGGTTCGTCACCGGGATGTAGGGGAGAGACGCGATGGAGCACAACTCGATCCTCGCCCTCGCCGCGCTCACGCTGCCGCTCCTCGGCGGCGCCGTGGCGCTGCCGCTGCGCCGGCTGGGCGATGGCGGCCGCATGACCGTGCTGCTGCTGGTGTCGGCGGCCAGTGCCGCGCTGGCCATCGCGCTGATCCCGGCTGCACTGGCGGGGCCGGCGCCGCAGGCCGTGCTGGTGCATTTCACGCCCCAGGTCTGGCTGCAGCTGCGTGTCGACCCGATGGGCGCGTTGTTCGGCGCCACGGTGTCGCTGATGTTTTTCCTGGCCCTGGTCTACTCCCATGGCTACCTGCGCCGGGACGGCAGCGAGACGCGCTACCTGGCGTTTTTCATGCTGGCGCACGGCTGGATGCTCGGGGTGGCATGGGCTGGCAACCTGGTCACCCTGCTGGTGTTCTACGAACTGTTCTCGATCCTGGTCTACCCGCTGGTGGTGCATGAGCAGACACCGGCCGCGCTGCGCGCCGGCACCAAGTACATCGTCTACATCCTGCTCGGCGGCAGCCTGGTGCTGCTGGGCGTGATCCTGTGCTTCTTCCTGGCGGGTGATCGACCCTTCATGCCGGGCGGCATTTTTGCCGCCGGCACCGACGGCGCCATGCTGCGCACGGCCTTCTGGTGCCTGCTGGCGGGCTTCGGCGTCAAGGCGGCGATCATGCCGCTGCATGGCTGGGTGCCGGACGTGCATCCGGCGGCGCCGGCGCCGTTCTCGGCGCTGCTGTCCGGCGTCATGGTGGCGGCAGGCACCTTCGGCATTCTCAGGGTGGTGTTCGAGGTGTTCGGCGTGGAGCTTGCCGCCACGCTGGGGGTGATGCCGTGGCTGGCAGGGCTGGCGGCCGTCTCGGTGCTGTTCGGTGCGGTGATGGCGGCGGCCGAAGACGAGCTGAAGCGGCGCCTGGCCTGGTCGACCATCAGCCAGATGGCTTACGTGCTGCTCGCGGTGGCCCTGCTGGCGCCGGAAGTGACTGTCGGCGCCCTGGCGCACATCACTCACCACGCCTTCCTCAAGGGGGCGCTGTTCTTCTGCGCCGGCGTGCTGGCAACCGGCGCCGGCGTGCGGCGCGTCTCCGAGATGCGCGGTATCGCGCGGCGCATGCCGCTGACCATGACGGCTTTCACCATCGCTGCGCTCGGCATCGTCGGCGTGCCGCCGTTGTCCGGGTTCATCGGCAAGTGGGTGATGGGCGTCGGCATGCTGCAGGCGGGACACCCGTGGCTGCTGCTGGTGCTGCTCGGTGGGGCGTTGCTGGCGGCCTGGTACTTGCTCCAGCCCGTCTGGCTGGCCTGGTTTGCCGTGGGCGATGACGCGCCGCCGCCACGGCGCGATCGGCCCGAGGCGCCGCGCAGCATGCTCTTCGTGCTGGTGGCGGCGACGGCAATCAGCATCGCCCTGGGCCTGGCCGCGGCCCTGCCGGGCATGCCGCTGTCGTTGGCACGTCGTGCCGTGCTCGGCTATTTCGGAGGCGGCTAGGGCATGGGACCGGCAGCGCATTCGAGCTGGTTACTGTTGCTTGTGGGTGCGCCCCTGCTGGCGGCCTTGTGCGCGCCCGTGCTCGGCCGGCGCTCCGCCATCGCGCGCGACGTGCTGGCCCTTGGCGTGGCGGGTGCCGCGCTGGCCGCATCCCTGGCGTTGCTGCAGGCGCTCGACGCGGGACTGCAGTTGCAGGCCGAGGTGCCCCTCATGCTGGGCGCGCTGCGTTTCACGGTGGATCGCTTCAGCGCGCTGTTCGCCATTTTCAGCAGCTTCGTGTGGTTGTGCGCGACGCTGTTCGCCGTCGCCTACTTCCGGCACAAGCCGGGTGCGGACAGGTACCACGCCGCCAGTCTCGCCACCCTGGGAGCGCAACTCGGTGTCGTGCTGGCCGGCGACCTCCTCACCCTGTACCTGTTCTTCGAGGCACTCGGCCTCGTGGCCCTGCTGCTGGTGATCCACAGCGGCACGCGCGCGGCGCGACGCGCGGCCATCCAGTACTTCTGGCTCACCGTGCTCGGTGGCATGTCCCTGCTGGCCGGCATCATGCTGGTTCAGGCGGCGGGCGGCGGGCCGCTGGACACTCCGCTCGCCGCCCTGGGCGTGCAGGCGCCGCCTGCCGCGGCCTTCCTCATGGTGCTCGGCTTCGGCGTCAAGGCCGGCATGGTGCCGCTGCATGTGTGGTTGCCGAACGCCCATCCGGTGGCGCCGGCGCCGGCGAGCGCGCTGCTCTCCGGCGTGATGATCAAGGCGGGCGCCTACGGCATCTTCCGCACGCTGTACTCGGTGTTCGCGCCGGCCGAAGGCCTCGGCAGCGGCTTTGCTGCCAGCCTCGGGCTGGCGGTGCTGTGGCTCGGGATCGTGACCATGGCGGTCGGCGTCGTGCTCGCGCTCGGGCAGCGCGACGCCAAGCGGATGCTGGCGTATCACAGCATCAGCCAGATGGGTTTCATCCTCGCCGGTCTCGGCGCCGGCGCCTTCCTGCACGCCACCGACGCTTCCCTCGGGCTGGCGGGCGGGCTCATGCATGCCGCCAACCACGCCTTGTTCAAGGCCTGCCTGTTCCTCGGCGTCGGCGCCGTCGCCTATCGCGCCGGCACGGCCGACATGTACGCCCTCGGCGGGCTGTGGCGGCGCATGCCGGTGACGTTCGCCTGCATGCTGGTAGCCGCGGCGGGTATCGCCGGCATGCCGTTGTTGAACGGCTTCGTCAGCAAGTGCCTGGTACACCATGCCTTGGTCGCAGCCCATGCAGCGAGCGGCAATTCCAGCCTGCGCATTGCCGAACAGGTGTACATGCTGGTGTGTGCGGGCACCGCCGCCTCCTTCATCAAGCTGCTCGGCCTGGTGTTCCTGCGCCGTCCGCGCGAGATCCCGCCGGCGCAGGTGCGCGAGGCCCCGGTGCCGATGCTGCTGGCGATGGGCCTGCTGTGCATTCCGATCATCGCTATCGGGATGGCGCCGGGCGCGGTGTTGCAGGGCGTGCTGCAGCCTGCGCTGGCGGGTGCAGGAATGGCCACGGCCGGACTGGAGCACTACCTGGCGCACGAGTTCCTGTCCTTCGGTGACGTGGGCCTGGCCCTGGCCATGGTGGCGCTGGGAGGCCTGATCTTTTTCTGCGGCATGAAATTCGGCTGGTTCCATCTCCATCCGCCGGCATGGATGTCGCTCAGCAGGTGGCTGCAACATACCGGTCGCGGCGCGCTCGCTGCCTGTGACCAGGTCGCAGCCGCCTATGGGCGCGGCACGCAACGGGCGGCGTGGTGGCTGCGCGCGTCGCTCCGCCGCGTGCTGCTGGTATGGCGGGAGGCCGACCGGGCCCGTCGCCAGTGGGTCGAAAGCCGGGTGGCCGGTTTGCCCGGGTCACCGGCGCAGGCATTCATGGCGGCCGCATGGATCGAGCTGGAACAGGAACGCCTCGCCACGGTGAGGTCGGCCGTCGCAGCGGTACGCGCCCGCATACCCAGGCGCGCGGCGCCCGACCGGGGGGGAGCGGCGCAGCGGGAAGCCCACATGGAGGCGGCCCGGGTAGTCGCCGAGGCAATGGCCGGCGCGCTGTTCGAAGCCAGGCGCGAAGCCCTGGCCGAGGTGGGCGCACGAGACGGCGCGGACGCCATGCGCGCTGCGTTCGCGCGCCTGCACCGCGAGCTGCCGGCGACGCGCAGCGCAGTTTGCGCTGCGGCGGATGCCCTGGCGAACCTGCGGCGGCGCGGTGCCCCGGTCCTGCGGCCGCTGCATGCCGTGCTGGATCCGGTCATGGCGCGGGAGACGCGCGCCATGACCCGCCGGAGCCATGCGCCGGGCGCGCCGGAAGTGTTGCAGGACAGTGTCCCGGCAGCCGGCTACGGGGTCGTCTCCTGGCTGCGCGACGCGGCCCGGCTGCTGGCGGCTGAATTGCGCCAGGCCCAGGCAGCGTGGCCGCATGCCGACTCGTTCGACACCGATCCGGCGGTGCGCGCGGCCCGCCGCCGGCTGCAGAACTACGCGCGCGATGTCGGCCTCAATGTCGCGCTGACGATGCTGCTGATGGGCTTGCTGGCCACGCTCGTTTTCCTGGGCGTGGGTCGGTGAGCTCACTTCGGAAAATCCCAACGCGAGCCGCCCCGCAAGAGTTCATCATGAGTATCCAAACGCCTGCAGGACGCGGGTCCTGCGGAGCCGGCTTGTGCCAGGGAGGAGGCATCGCCATGAGCCACGCCTACCGGGAAGACCTGTCCTGGATCCACGACCTCGGGTTCGGCGACCTGGCGCGCAACGCGGCGGAGGTGCTGCTGCGCCGCTTGGCCGCGGATGGCGTGGCTGAGGGCCTGGTAGTCGACCTGGGCTGCGGTAGCGGCATCCTCGCGGAGATGCTGTGCAACAGCGGCTACGATGTCCTCGGTATCGACATCTCGCCCGCCATGCTCGACATGGCCCGCCGCCGGGTGCCCGAGGCGGAGTTCCGCTGCGAGTCCCTGCTCACTGCCGAGTTGCCCAAGTGCATTGCCGTGGCCGCAGTGGGGGAGTGCTTCAATTACCGTTTCGACGCAAGTAACTCGCGCGAGGTGCTGTGTGCGCTGTTCGGCCGCATCTACGCAGCGCTCGAGCCCGGCGGCATCCTCCTGTTCGATGCGGCGGGACCGGGACGCGTCCCGGGCGAGGGGCGGCGGAAAACCTCCGTCGACGGCGGCGACTGGGCGTTGCTGATGCACGCCGAGGAGGATCCGGCGCACCGCCGCGTGACACGTTGCATTACCAGTTTCCGCCGCGCCGGCGCGCTGTTTCGCCGCGACGACGAATGCCACGAACTCGACCTGCTGCCACCGGACGAGGTGCTGGCAGATCTCGCTGTCGCCGGCTTCCAGACCGAGCAGCTCGACGGCTACGGCGCGCTGGCGCTGCCACCGGGACTGCACGGTTTTCTTGCGCGCCGGCCGCGCCCTGACTGAACGAGGCTGAGAGCGAACGGAAAGCAGATGAACGCCAGTGCCCAGCCTGCCGCACGCGCATCCCGCACGCCGGGGTGGCAGGCATGGTTGCGTCGCCTGCTCTTGTTCGCAGTCTTGTGGTGGGTGCTCAGCGGGGGCGGCGGCTGGTATCTCGGTGCGCCCTTCGTCCTGCTGGGCACCTGGCTGAGCCTGAACCTGTGGACGGAATATCGTCTTTCGCTCGGGGGCGTCGCCCGCTTCCTGCCATGGTTCGCAATGCAGTCGCTGGCAGGGGCCAGTGATGTGGCGCGGCGCGCCCTGCTGCCGTCCATGCCGCTGCAGCCCGGCGTGGTGCGCCATCGGTTGCGCCTGCCGGCCGGCGTCTGCCGCGTGTCCCTGGCGAATGTCGTGACCATGTTGCCGGGCACGCTCAGCGCGGACCTCATCGATGACGAGCTCGTGGTGCACGCGCTGGATACGGGGCGCGACATGCATGCCATGGTGCTCGACCTCGAGCCCCGCATCGCGGCGCTGTTCGGCATCGCCCTGGATGCGCCGGCGACGACGAGGGGCGGGCCGTGAACGAACTGCTCCTCGGCGTGGGTGCGTTCCTGCTGCTCAACCTGGCAGCGGGGCTATGGCGCGTGATGCGCGGGCCGACGGCTGCGGACCGCATGATCGCGGCCCAGCTGTTCGGCACCACCGCCGTGGCGGTGCTGCTGCTGCTGGCCGAGGGCATGGCGCAGCCGGCGCTGCGCGACGTGGCGCTGGTTTTCGCCTTGCTCGCGGCCGTGGCGGCGGTCGCTTTCGTGCAGCGTGTCTGGAGCAGGGGAGGCGGCCATGCCCCTGATTGACCTTCTCAGCGCCGCTCTCATTCTTGCCGGCGCGGGCTTCTTCTTCGCCGGCACGATCGGCGTGCTGCGTTTCCCGGACGTCTTCAGCAGGCTGCACGCCGTGACCAAGGGCGACAACGTCGGTCTCGGGCTGACTGTGCTGGGACTCGCGTTGCGCGCCGACTCCCTTGCCGTGGTCGGCAAGCTGCTCCTCATCTGGATGCTGGTGCTGCTGGCGGGTGCCACCGCATCGCATCTCATCGCGCGCTCCAGCCTGCGGCGCGGCATCGAGCCCTGGAGCCGCCCGTGAACGCCGGCCTCGCCCTCGACGGCGTGCTGGTGGTGGTGCTGCTCTGGGTAGCCTGGGCCGCGCTCTCGAGCCGCAACCTGTTCCGCGGCATCGTCTTGTTCATCGCCTTCGGCCTGTTGCTGTCGATGGGCTGGGTGCGCCTCGGCGCCCCCGACGTCGCGCTCGCGGAAGCGGCCATCGGCGCCGGCCTGGCGGGCGCCCTGCTGCTCGCCACCTGGGGCCGGCTGCCGGGCAAGACCGACGAGCGCCCCGGCGACGACCTCGAGGGCCAGGAGCGCGAGGATGGATAGGCACAGGCAAGTTTTCGGTGAGCCCGGCCTCCTGCTGCGCGCAAGCCTGGTCCTGTTGCTGCTGGCGGTGGCGGGTGGACTGGTGGCGGCGCTGCTCGCCGGTCCGGCCTCGCCCGGTCTAGCCGCCGCCGTGGAGGATGCGCTGGCGCAAAGCGGCACCGAGAACCCCGTCACCGCCGTGCTGCTGAACTTCCGCGGCTACGACACGCTGCTGGAAATGGCGGTGCTCACATCGGCGCTGGTGGGAGTGTGGGCGCTCGGGCCGGCGCCGCGCATCCACGAGACCGAGCCCAGCCCCGTACTGCTGGGCATGAACAGCGTGCTCATCCCCCTGGCGCCGCTGATTTGCGCCTACCTGCTTTGGGCCGGCGCCACCCGCCCGGGCGGCGCGTTCCAGGCCGGTGCAGTGCTGGCGGCAGCCGGCGTGCTGTACGTGTTGTCGGGGCGCCGGCCCGCGCTGCACCTGCCGACGGCGCCAGTGCGCTGGGGGGTCGTCATCGGGCTGGGGTTCTTCGTCGTCGTCGCGCTGGGCGTGATGCCCGGAGGGTCGCCCCTGCTCGAGTATCCACGCGACCTGGCGGGCCTGCTGATGCTTCTTATCGAGACCGCCGCCACGGTGAGCATCGCGGTGATCCTCGCCGGGCTGTTCATCGGCGGCCGGCCGGAGGACGAGCCGTGAGCGGCCCGCTGCTGTATGCCTGCGCCGGTCTCGGCCTGCTGGTCATCGGCAGCTGGGCGCTGGTGCTGCGCGCACACCTGATCCGCAAGGTGCTGGCGATCAATGTCATGGGCAGCGGCGCTTTCCTGCTGCTGGTGGGCGCCGGCGCGATGGGCGACGGGCCGGTCGACCCGGTGCCGCAAGCCATGGTGATCACCGGGATCGTGGTCGCGATTTCCGCCACGGCGCTGGCGCTGGCGCTGGTGTTGCGCATTGCCTACGCCACGGGCAAGCCGGCATTGCCGGAGGACCGGGAACGCGACCTCATGGACGAGGAGGACAGGTAACAAGTCATGGGCGCCTGGCTCGCAGCATTGCCCTGGATGGTGCTCGCGATCACCGTGCCGCTACTCGGTGCGCTCGCCGCCTTCCTGCGCCCGCGTCATGCCGCGCCCATCGGTCTCAGCTTCTCTATCCTCACGGCAGGCGCCGCACTCGGCGTGTTGCTGGACTTCATCGCCTGGGGCACCCAGCACCACCAGGCCGGCGGATGGGGCGCGCCGCTCGGCATCGATCTCATCGCCGACGGATTGAGCGTGCTGATGCTGGCCATGACCGCCGTCGTGGGCACGGCCGTGAGCGTCTACGCGCGCGTTTACCTCGCCAGCCATCCGGACAAGGTGCGGCGTTTCTGGCCGCTGTGGCTGTTCCTGTGGGCGGCGTTGAACGCGCTGTTCCAGGCCGGCGACGCGTTCAACCTCTACGTCACGCTGGAACTGCTCGGCCTCTCGGCCGTGGCGCTGGTAGCGCTGACCGGCTCGGGCCCGGCGCTGTGGGGCGCCATGCGCTACCTGCTTGTCAGCCTGCTCGGCTCGCTCTCATACCTGGTCGGCGTCGCCCTGCTGTATCACGCCTACGGCACCGTCGACCTGGCACTGCTCGGTGAACGGGCGCAGGGCGGCGGCCTGCAGCTGGCGGTGCCGCTGGGGGCGATGATCGCCGGCCTGCTGCTGAAGACCGGGCTGTTTCCCTTCCACGTCTGGCTGCCCCCGGCGCACGGCAGCGCCCGCGCCCCGGTAAGCGCCCTGCTCTCCGCCCTGGTGGTGAAGGCGTCCTTCTACCTGATCCTGCGCCTGTGGTTCACCTTCACGCCGGCAGGCGAGGGCGTGCCCATGCTGCTCGGCTGCCTCGGCGCCGCCGCCATTTTCTGGGGTTCGGTCCAGGCGCTGCGGCAGAAACGGCTCAAGCTGCTGGTGGCCTATTCCACCGTCGCGCAGCTCGGCTACCTGTTCATCGCCTTCCCGCTCGCCGGCCTCGAGCCGCAGCTGGCTTGGAGCGGCTCCATCTATCTCGCGCTGTCGCATGCCTTCGCCAAGGGCGCGATGTTCCTCGCCGCCGGCAGCATCATGACGCAGAGCGGGCACGACGAGATCGACGAACTGGACCGGGTGGTGGAACGCATGCCGCTCACCCTCGCCGCATTCGCGCTCGCCGGTATCAGTCTCGCCGGCCTGCCGCCCAGCGGCGGTTTCGTCGGCAAGTGGCTGCTGCTGCAGGCGGCGATGGCGCAGGGACAGTTCCTGTGGGCGGCGATCATCATCGTCGGCGGCCTGCTCACGGCGACCTACGTGTTCCGCGTGCTGGGCTTCGCCTTCACCAGTTCCGAGCATCACCACGAGCGGCATGACGTGCCGGCGACCATGGAGTGGACGGCGCTGCTGCTGGCATTCGGCGCCGTGCTGATGGGCTTCGTCGCGCCGTGGGCACTGCCCCTGCTCGACGGGGTGCTGCCATGACCTCCAACGCCTGGCTGCCGCTCCTCGTGCTGGCCAGTTCACTGGTGCCGGGCCTGATCATCTTCACGCTGCCGGAAAAGGCGGTGGCACTGCGCATCACGCTGAACCTCGGTGGTGCGGTGCTGAAGATCATCCTGCTGGTGCTGATGATGATCGGTGTGTTCCACGGCGTGGACTACGAGGTCAGCATCCCGCTGGTGCCGGGGATCGACTTCAGGCTGCACGCCGACGCGCTCTCGCTGATGTTCGTCAACCTCTCCGCCGTGTTGTGGCTGGCGACCACGGTGTACGCCATCGGTTACCTCGAGGACTCGCCCAACCGCAGCCGTTTCTTCGGTTACTTCAGCCTCTGCGTGACCACCACGGTGGGCCTGGCCATGGCCGGCAACCTGCTCACCTTCCTGGTGTTCTACGAGGCCCTGACCCTCACCACCTACCCGCTGGTGGTCCACCGCGGTACCGAGGCGGCGCGCAAGGCGGGTCGCACCTACCTCGCTTACACGCTGTTCGGCGGCGTGCTGGTGCTGGCCGGAACCATCTGGCTGTACTCGCTCACCGGCACGCTCGAGTTCGTCGACCGCGGATTCGTCAGCGAGCTGGACCTCGACCCGAATGTACTGCGCACCATTTTCGCCGTGCTCATCCTCGGCGTGGGCGTGAAAGCGGCGTTGTTCCCGTTGCATGCCTGGCTGCCCACGGCCATGGTGGCGCCCGCTCCCGTCAGTGCCCTGCTGCATGCGGTGGCGGTGGTGAAGGCCGGGGCGTTCGGCATCGTGCGCATCGTCTACGACGTCTTCGGCGTGGAGTATGCGGCCAGCCTGGGCGTCACCCTCCCGCTGGCGGTGCTCGCTGCGTTCACCATTATCTACGGCTCGCTGCGCGCAATGTTCCAGGATGACCTGAAACGGCGCCTCGCCTTCTCCACCGTCAGCCAGGTCTCTTACATCACCCTCGGCGTGGCCATTGCCGGGCCCATCGCCACCATCGGCGGGCTGGTGCACCTGGTGCACCAGGGCTTCATGAAGATCACGCTGTTCTTCTGCGCCGGCAATTACGCCGAGACGCTCGGCGTGCACAAGGTGAGCGAGATGCGGGGTATCGGCCGGCGCATGCCCTGGACCACGGCGGCGTTCACCATCGCCGCCTTCGGCATGATCGGCGTGCCGCCGGCGGTGGGCTTCGTCAGCAAGTGGTATCTCGGTCTCGGTGCGCTCGAGGTCGGACAGGACTGGGCGGTGTTCGTGCTGGCCGGAAGCAGCGTGCTTAACGCCGCATATTTCCTGCCGATACTGCGCGCTGCCTGGTTCGAGCCGCCGCCGGACGAGTGGCCGCACGAGCGCAGTTTCGGCCGCAAGGAGACGGCCTGGATGCTGTTGCTGCCGCCGTTGGCCACCGCGGTGGCGGTGCTGGCGTGGGGCCTGTTTGCCTCCATGCCGGGCACGCCGCTCGACTGGGTGCAGTTCATCGCGGCACGGAAGTACGCGCCATGAAGCTGCTCCTGGCGTTGCCGTTGTTGCCCGTGCTGGCGATCGCCTGGCTGGCGCTGTCGCCGCGCCGCGCAGAGTTGTCGACGGGCTGGCTGGTGGCCCTGGTCGCGGCCTTCCCGCTCATGGTGGCCACGCTGGTCACGTCCCAGGAAATGGCGTTGCCGGATCTTCTCGTGCAGGGTTCCGCGGCGCTGGTGCTGGATGGCGGCGCACGCGCGTCGCTGCTGCTGTTCGGCGGCAGCTGGTTCGTGGCGGGCCTGCTGATGACCCGGTCCGGCGAGCGCGGGCCTCCCGTGACGGCGCTGCTGATCACGCTGTCCGGCGCGCTGACCCTGGCGTTGGCGCGCGGCGGCCCGCTGGTGTACGCGGGCATGCTGGCGGTGGGTTACGGCATCTATGCCGTCATGGCGGGCGAGCAGGCCTGCCCGGACCGGCGCCCTCGCGGCGCCCTGATCGTATTGCTCGTGGTCAGCGACCTGCTGGTCTTCGAGCTGCTCCTGAGCGACATGGCACATCCCGCCGCCGGTGTCGGCGGACACCTCGCGGTGCTGGCCGCCATCGCGTTGCTCCTGCGCGCCGGCGTACCCCCGGCGCATGGCTGGCTGCCGCCGGCGCTGTCCGCGGCCACCCGTCCGACCGCGGTGTTGCTGGCAGCCGTCCCCGCCGGGGCGGCGTGGCAGGGCGGCATCAAGCTGCTGCCCACAGGCGCCCCGGATGCTGCCGGCGTCTGCCTGGTGCTCGGGCTGCTCGGCGCCGTATGGGCGACCGTGGCGGGACTGCTGCAGGCGCGTGAACGCGCGACCCTCGGTTATGCCGTTGCTGCCACCTCGGCATTGCTGCTGCTGGCCCTGCCGGCAGGCGAGGGGGCAGGCGCACAGCTGCCCTGGCTGGTGCTCTGCATGCTGGCCGCCTGCGCCGCCGTGCCGTTGCTGGCGCTGCAGGCTGCGGGTTGGTTGCGCGACGTCGTGGTGGCGTTATTGCTGCTGGCGCACGGGCTGGCCGCCGGTCACGCCGCGGTGCATGCGGGCACGGTATTGCCGGCAGGTATCGACCTGCTGCCCTCGCTGGTCGCGGTGATGGCCAGCCTGTTGCTCACGGTCGCCGTGCTTCGCACCGAACCATGGGCGGCCGGTGCGGGCGAACCGACCCGCCTTGCGCTGTTCCCCATGGCGATGGCACTGACCGGACTGGGGCTGGCCTGGTGGGCATCGCCGCCGGGTTTCGCGGCCGCGTGGACGGCGCCAGTGGGGATCACGCTGGGCCTGCTATGGCGTCGTTTCTCACCGGCGCGCGCGCGCGGGTCTCTGCAGCCCGGCGACCTGCTGCTGCCGCTGCAGCGTGCCGCGGCGCGGGTGGTGAGCACGGGCCGTCGCCTCGCCACGCAGGACCTCGCGCACCTGCGTGACGCGGGCCAGGCCTTCCTGCTGGGCTTGTGGGACGGCGCCGCCTGGTCGCGCCGGGTGCAGCACCTGGACATTCGCCTGCGCTCCTGGCCTGCGACCAGCCTGATGATGCTGGCGGTGGCGCTGGCGACGGCCTTCTTGCTGGCGCGATGAATTCCCCGGCCCTCCTGGTGGCCGTCGCCCTACCGCTGGTCATCGCCCTCGGGCTGGCACTGCCGGCCACGCGCAGGGCCGCAGGCTTGCTTGCGCCGTGGGCCGCATTGCCGGCGCTGCTGGCGCTGCCGCTCGGCGCGCATCCTCTCGGGGCCACATGGGTGCTGCTGAACGCGCGCCTCGGGCTCGATGCGATCGGCGCTGCCCTGCTGCCGCCGACGGCCGCGCTGTGGCTGGCCGCCGGCCTGTGCGCCAGTCATTACATCGCGGCAGGCCGGCGTCGCACAGGCTTCTTCGCCTGGTTCCTCGCCGCCATGAGCGGCAACTTCGTGCTGCTGGCGGCGCTCGACGCCGTCACCTTCTACTTCGGCTTTGCCCTGATGAGTTTCGCTTCCTACGGCCTGGTGGTGCATGCGGGCACGGCGCGCGCGCGCCACGCCGGGCGTTACTACATCGCCATGGTGGTGCTGGGCGAGGTGTGCGTGATCACCGGCCTGATGATGCTGGCGAGCCAGTCATCGACCGATTTCTCCGCCATGCGGGCCAGCTTCACGGCCGCCGCCGGCGCGCGCGACCACCTCATCATCGCGCTGCTGGTGCTCGGTTTCGGCGTCAAGGCCGGCGTGGCCGGACTGCATTTCTGGCTGCCGCTGGCGCATCCGGTGGCGCCGGCCCCGGCCAGCGCAGTGCTTTCCGGCACCATGATCAAGGCGGGCCTGGTGGCGTGGATGCGTTTCCTCCCGCTCGGCGAGCTGGCGTTGCCGGCGTGGGGGACCGGGCTTGCAGCGCTCGGCCTGTTCACGGCCTATTACGGGGTGTGCGTCGGCCTGCCGCAGCGCGAGCCCAAGACGGTGCTGGCGTACTCCAGCGTGAGCCAGATGGGCGTGATGACACTCGCGATCGGCCTCGGCCTGGCGTACCCGGAGCGCTGGCCGCTCGCGCAGGCGGCCCTGCTGGTGTACATCGTCCATCACGGCCTGGTGAAAGGCAGCCTGTTCCTCGGCGCCGGCATGGTGCACGACCCGCTGCCGCCGCGCCTGGCGTGGACGGCCGCAGTCGTGCTCTGCCTGGCCGCTGCGTCCATGGCCGGCGTCCCGTTCAGCGGCGGCCTGGCGGCCAAGCTCGGCATCAAGGCTGCCCTGCCGGAGTCCGGGGCCTGGCATGACACCGTGCCGGCCCTGCTCACCCTCAGCTCCCTGCTGACGGCGCTCCTGCTGCTGCGCTTCCTGTGGATTGCCTGGCCGCGTTCAGACCGCGCCGCGGAGCGGCTGCCGCTGCGGGTGACGGTCGCCTGGCTGGCGCTCGCCGCCGCTGCCTTGCTGGCGCCGTGGTGGCTCGCCTCGGCCCACGTCCGCGCGACGCTCGTGTCTCCAGCGGGCGCGTTGCATGCGGCAGGGCCCCCGGCGCTCGCCCTCGTGTTGGCCTTGACGGCGTGGGCGATCTGGCGACGTCAGGGGCGCACGACATGGCTTGTGGTGCCGCCCGGAGACATCGGCATCCCGCTGGAACGGGCCGTGCTGGCGGTCAGGGATGGCCTCGAACGCGCGCTCTGCCAGTGGCTGCCGCAGCGCCTGGCGCAGGCGCGGGCCCTCGGCGGCATGTTGGCGGGACGCGTCCTCGCCGGTGCCGGGGCGCTGGGCCGCGCCGAAACACGCCTCGGCGTATGGTCCCTGACCGGGCTGCTGCTCTTTCTCGTCGCCGCGTGCCTTGCCCGCCTGTTCAGTTGACGGTCCCCGGCAGGCGGCATGCTGCGCTGCTAAGCTGGGAAAGCACTCGCAACCTCGCCTGAGGGCGAAGGAGAAGACTATGAATCGGCCGAATGTTTATCGCTGTGCCGCCGCCGTGCTGGTTGCGGGACTGGCGTTGTCGCTGGCCGGACTGCAGGCCACGCAGGCAGAGCCTGCGGTCGTGGCGGTCGAGATCAGCACCGAGGTCGAAGTCATGTATGCAGACGGTTGCGCCGACTGTCATGACGGCGCTGCTGTCGCTACCGTTGGCGCCTTGCTGGACAACCTCGGACATCCGGACGTCAGCGAAGACACGGAAGAGTTGCCGGCCGACTGCAGCGATTGCCACAGCGAGGAAGGCGGCATGTGGTTGCTGAGCGAAGTCGCCCACATGTCTCACTATCGCGAGCCTGCAGAGAACCAGTTCGTGCAGGAATTCGACGGTGACTGCCGGCACTGCCACGTCATGGACGGGGAGACCGGCGAGGTCGGTATCAAGTCGGGGCCGAAGAACTGGTAAGCGCCGGTGGCTTGAAGCGGCGCAGGCGCAGCGCATTGCCCACCACGCACAGGCTGGACAAGGCCATCGCCAGCGCAGCCAGCATGGGCGAAAGCAGCACCCCCGCCGCCGGGTAGAGCACGCCGGCCGCGACCGGCACCAGGCTGGCGTTGTAGGCGAAGGCCCAGAACAGGTTCTGGCGGATGTTGCGCATGGTCGCCGAGGACAGCGCGACGGCGGTGGGCAGGTGGCCGAGGTCGCCCGACATCAGCACCAGTTCGGCGCTGTCGATGGCTATGTCCGTGCCGCTGCCAATGGCGATACCGACCTCGGCGCGTGCCAGGGCCGGGGCGTCGTTGATGCCGTCGCCGACGAAGGCGACGCGACGGCCCTCGGCCTGCAGGCGTTGCAGCAGCTCCGACTTGTCGCCCGGCATGAGTTCGGCATAGACCTCGTCGATCCCCGCGGCCTCGGCCACGGCTTGCGCCGTGCGCTCGTCGTCGCCGGTGAGCATGGCGACGCGCATGCCGAGCTGGTGCAGGGCGGCGATGGCCTCCGGCGCGCCCGGCTTGAGCGGGTCGGCGACCACCAGCAAAGCCGCCAGCCGGCCGTCGATGGCGACGTACAGCGGCGTGCCGCCCGCGGCGGCCCGGGCCTCGGCTGTGCCAGCCAGGGGACTCGTGTCCACACCGAGTTGCTGCATGAAGCGCGCGGCGCCGATGGCGACCCGGGCGCCATCGACCGTGGCCTCGGCTCCCAGGCCCGTGCTGCTCTTGAACCCGTTCGCTGCCGGCAGCTGCAGCCCGCGCTCGCGGGCCCCGGCGACGATCGCCGCGGCGATGGGGTGCTCGGAGCGTTGCTCGACGGCGGCGGCCTTGCCCAGTACGTCCGACTCCTCGAAGTCCGGGGCAGTCGCCACATGGTCAAGTGCAGGCGCGCCGCGCGTCAGCGTGCCGGTCTTGTCCAGCGCCACGGTGTCGACCTCGCTGAGAGACTGCAGCGCCTCGCCCTTGCGGAACAGCAGCCCGAGCTCGGCAGCCTTGCCGGTGCCGACCATGATGGAGGTCGGCGTGGCGAGGCCCATGGCACAGGGGCAGGCGATGATCAGCACGGCGACCGCGTTGACCAGGGCAAAGGCGAGGGCCGGCTGCGGGCCCAGCCACAGCCAGGCGACGAAGGTGACGAGCGCGACGGCGATGATCACGGGCACGAACACCTGTGTCACCTTGTCGGCCAGTGCCTGGATCGGCAGCCGGGCGGCCTGGGCCTGTTCCACCATGCGCACGATGCGCGCCAGAACCGTGTCGGCGCCGACGCGGGTGGCACGGAAGGCGAGGGCGCCGCTGGTGTTGATGGTGCCGCCGATGACCTCGGCGCCGGCCTGTTTCTCGACGGGGAGGGGCTCACCGCTGACCATGGATTCGTCGATCCACGAGCTGCCTTCCAGCACTTCGCCGTCCACCGGCACTTGCTCGCCGGGACGCAGCAGCACGGTGTCTCCGGGACGCACTCTGTCCGCGGGAAGCTCGAGTTCCTGGCCGTTGCGCCGCACGCGCGCGAGGCGCGGCTGCAGTGCCACCAGGCGCCGGATGGCGTCGCCGGCCCGGCCGCGGGCGCGCGCCTCCAGGTAACGGCCGCCGATGATCAGCGTGATGATGACGGCCGAGGCCTCGAAGTAGACGTTGGCGGTGCCGGGCGGTAACAGCCCGGCAAAGAACACCGCCACCACCGAGTAGCCCCAGGCGGCGGAACTGCCCAGCATCACCAGCGAGTTCATATCGGGCGCGCCGCGCCACAGTGCCGGCCAGCCCGTGCGGTAAAAACGCAGGCCCGGCCCGAACTGCACCGCGGTGGCGAGCACGAAGTACAACAGGTGCAGCTGGCGCGTGCCGGGCCAGGCGGCCAGCCGTTCGGCCAGCCCCGGGACCAGGTGGCTCCCCATCTCCAGCAGGAAGATCGGCAGGGTGAGTGCGGCGGCGAGCAGGAAGGCGTGCCGCAGGCTGCGGGACTCGGCAGCGCGCGCTTGCGCTTCACGCTCAGACTGTTCCGGGGTATCCAGCAGGGGCTCGGCCTCGAACCCGGCCGTGCGCACCGCACTCGCGGCAGCTTCGGCGTCACCGCCGCGAATGCGCACGAAAGCGCGGGCGGAGGCGAGGTTCACCCTGGCCTCCTGCACGCCGGGTGTCGCGCGCAAGGCCTTTTCGACGCGCCCGACGCACGAGGCGCAATGCATCCCGCCCACGCTGAGGATCACTTCGGGTGCGAGCGGTTGCGGCTCCTGTCTGGTTTCAGTGGGGCTCATGACCCCCGATTATCCGCCCAATCGCCGGGTACTGCTCAAGCCGCCTGCGCGCCGGCGGGCCGCAGGCGCTCCCACGCTTTTTCGTGAAAGAAGTAGGCGACCGTGTTCAGGGCGGGCTCGACCAGGGCCATGGCGCCGCCGATCGCGACGCTGCCCGTGAGGGCGAAGCCCACGCTGAAGGCCACGAAAAAATGCACTACGGCAAAGCTGAATGTCTTGGTCATGGCGCTGGTTCCCCGGATTGACTCTGGTTGACAGCCTACGTGCCCGGTTTCGATTAGTGAAATGGATTGTTTCTGTCGTTCCGATAGACAAAAACTATGCCCGCTCCGGGTCGGGAATACCGGGCCGACCGCGCGCCAACCCATTACGTCACACTGGCGCAGAGCCATTCCGGGTAATCTAGGCACCGATGGTCAGCGCAAGGATCCGCGTTCGAAACGATGTCGCTCGCCCGCGCGTGGCCGGGATACTGGGGCTCGCCCTGGCGTGTTTATTCGCCGGCGATCCGGCACGCGCTTCAGAGGTGGGTGGGGCATGCGATATTCCGCCGGCGACGCTGGAGGCCGACGGTGCGCGCATCCGCACTATCACCATCGACAACCTCAATATTTTCGACCTGAGCCAGCCCGAGGACGACAATCGACTCTTCCGCCTGCTGAACGACCTGCATGTCCGCACGCGCCCGGAGGTCATCCGCCGCCAGTTGCTGTTCGCCGAGGGCGATGTCTTCGACCAGCGCCTGCTGGAGGAATCCGGCCGCATCCTGCGCGCCACCCCCTACCTGTATGAAGCGACCGTCGCGGTGGTCGGCTGCGACGCTGGCCATGTCGACGTCCTGGTGCGCACGCGCGACGTCTGGACCCTCAAGCTGGGTGTCTCGCTTTCCCGCAGCGGCGGCGAGAGCCGTTCCGGGCTCGACCTGGAGGAGGAGAACCTGCTCGGGCGTGGCGGCGCCATCCGCTACGTGCGCCGTATCGACGAGGAGCGCACCTCGACGGAAATCGGCTATCGGGACGCCAACTTGCGCGGGCGACGCATCTCGCTCGACGCCAGCCTCGCAGACAACAGCGACGGGCATGTCGTCGCATTCAGCCTGGCGCGCCCTTTCTATGCGCTGGACACGCGTTACGCGATGGGCGGCAGCGCGCTGGACGAGAAACGCAACGACAGCGTGTATGCCCTCGGGGACGAGATCGGCGAATTCCGCCACGACATCGAGAGCTACAATTTCTTCATGGGCCGTTCGGACGGGTGGTCTGACGGCTGGGTGCGGCGCTGGCTGACCGGCGTGGTCTACGACAGGCACCGTTTCGAGGCGATCGACGAGCGCCTGGATCCGGCGCTGGTGCCGGACTACCGGCGCCTCGTGTATCCATACATCGAGTACCAGCTGCTGGAAGACGATTACCAGGTCGCTTCCAACCTTGACCAGATCTATCGCCAGGAAGACGTGCGCCTCGGCGCGGAAATCGGCGTGCGCCTGGGGTATTCGGCGACGGCGCTGGGCGCCGACCGCAATGCGCTGATCTTCTGGAGCGGCGCCCGCTGGGCCCACGGCGAACCGTCGCGGCAATTCTGGCGCTACAACGTCTACGCCAGCGGCCGTGTCGAGGGCAGCGAGCTGCGCAACGCGATGTTCGGCGGCACGGCGCGCTGGTACCTGCGCCAGTCCGAGCGTCGCTTGCTGTTTGCCGCCGTGCGGGCCGACGTCGGCGAGGCGCTGGATCGCGACAACCCCCTGGAGATCGGCGGCGACGACGGGCTGCGCGGGTATCCCTTGCGCTACCAGCGCGGCGAACGGCGTGCCCAGTTCACCATCGAGCAGCGTTATTTCACCGACTACTACCTGTGGCGCCTGTTCCGGGTCGGCGGGGCGGTGTTCTTCGACGCCGGACGCGTGTGGGGGCAGGACCCGTTCGGCAGCGAGAACCTCGGCCTGCTGCGCGATGTCGGCTTCGGCCTGCGGCTCTCCAGCACACGCTCGAGCATCGGCAAGATGATCCACATCGATTTCGCCTTCCCGCTCGACGGGGACGACTCCATCGACAGCTTCCAGTTCCTGGTGGAGGGGAAGCGCAGCTTCTAGGCTTGCCTGCGTCTCACTTGCGCTCGAAGGAATAGAACAGGTCGGCTGAAGCCTCCTCGCCGGACTCCGCCTCCAGCGACAGCCTGCGGTTGACCTGGTAGCGCAGGCGCAGCGTGTTGACCGTGTCGAACAGGCCGAGCCCATAGCTGACGTAGAGCCCGCCGCCGAGGTATTTGCTTACTACCAGGGCGCTGCCGTCATCACCCGTCTCCGCGCTCACCTCGAGGTCCTCGAAGCCGAGCCGCCGCGCGAAGTCCTGCATCACCAGGCCACCGCCCGACAGCGCCAGCGCATTGGCGGCCTGGTTCATGCTCTGCCGCTCGCCCGACTGCACCTGTTCCAGGCTCTTGCCGAGCGTGAGGTAGGACAGCGCTTCGGCGTTGGACATGGCCGGTTCGGAGAATATCGAGATCTGTGGTTGCTCTGCCGTGCCGCGCACCAGCGCGCCGGCGGTCACGTCCCTGACCTGGCGCACGGCGCGGATCTCGAGCATGGGGTTCTCCAGCGGTCCGCCGTCGTAGATCAGCCGCCCGGTCTGGATCTCGAGGGTCTGTCCCAGCACGCTCATCTCACCGTCGACCACGCGCAGTTCCCCACGGCCCCATGGGTCCGTCTGCGGCTGCAGCACCGTAAGCACGCTGCCCTCTACGCGACCGCTGAAACCGCCGATCTGGAGCTGTACCGCCGGACCGGCAGAGACTTCGATGCGGCTGCTGACCTCGACCTCTTCTTCATCCGCGCCGCGCGCGCGCCGCCCGACGATGACTTCATCCGGGCTGGTGCGCACCGCGGCGCTGCTGCCCAGGCCGCTGATCATTGCCGACGGAATATGCACGCTGCCGCCCAGGTTGAGGCGCTGGCCGCGGAAGCTGAGCCGCAGGTCGGGATCAGCGACCACGGTGGCGTCCGGGAGGTTGGCCACAGTGAGATTCGTGCCTTGCAGCGATGCCCGGCCGTTGACGCCTGCGCCGCGCAGGTCGAATCGTCCCCGGGTTTCGAAACGGCCCTCGCCGGATTTCCCGGTGGCGCGGAACTCGAGGTTGCCTTGCGCGATTTCGGCCTGGAGCTGGATATCCTCCGGAGCAAGGCCGAGTTCCGGAACGGCGGCATTGCCGTCGCGCCACTCGAGCCTGCCGCTGGGGGCCGGCCTTGCGAGCGTGCCGTCGAGGGCAAGGCGGATGCCGACTTCGCCGCCCAGGGCCGACAACTCGGGTACCAGTTCCGTGACGAGGGTGAGTCGATCGAGTTCCGCCTCGAGCATGCCCTGCACCCAGGGATCAGGCTCGTTCCAGCCCAGCCGGATTTGGCCCTGCACCATGTTGTCGTCGGCCAGCGCCAGATTCAGCCGCGCTTCGGCCGCGTCGGCATCGCCGCTCAGCGTAAATTCGCCGCGCGACCAGGACAGCACCGTGACGTCGCGACGGTCGCGCCGCCGGATGTCGCCGGTGCTGAGATTAAAGGCGCCGTCGAGTTCGACGAAGCGGTCGTCTGTCGCCAGGACCCGTGCCGCACCCGTCAACTCGCCCCTCGCGGTAAGCCCCATGCCGAGCCACTCGCTGAGCGGACCCAGGTCGAGCCGGCCCAACTCGGCTTCGCCCAGCCAGGGACCAGTGGCCGGTCGCTCCGCCGCGAGGCAGAGCAGGCCCAGGATGCCATCCATGCACGCCTGTCCGAGTTGCAGGTGCTGCGGCGAAGCTGACAAGGTTGCGGGCGCCTGCAGCCGCCACAATTCCTGCTGCGACTCGGCGATGGATAAGTCCTCGAGCTGCCCGCTCCAGTGTCTGGCTTCGAGTTTTCCTGCCAGCGCCAGCACCACGGCTTGCTCGGGCCGCCGGCGCGTGAACTCCAGCTGCATGGTGTGATCCGTCGGATGGCCGGAGGCCTCCAGGCGCAGGGTGGCGCCGCGCCCTACGCTGGCCGCGATGCCGGTGAGTTCCGCCCGGACCGTCGAGCGGTCGTTTCCAGACATGTCTACCCTGGCATCGGCCTCCAATACGCGTGCACGCAGCTTGCCCCACGAAAGGCGCCCACCGTCGGCTTCCAGTTCGATGACGGGCGCGGAGCGCGGGCCGGCAACCTGCGCGCGAGCGGAAATTCTCCCGGTGAATTCAGGCCCGAGTTCTTCCAGCTGTGGCGCGTCCAGCCGGGCACTTAACGTGACCTGGTCGCCCTTGAGGCTCCCCGACGCCTCGAGGGATGCGCTCCCCAGCGCGAGGCTTGCCTGCGTGAGTTCGACTGCGTCCGACGCCAGTGCCAGCTGGAACGCGCCCGCCAGGGGCTGCGCACGCAGCGTGCCGACGATGTCCCGGCCGTCCACATGGAAGCGTCGGCCCGGCGCCTGGGAGCCGTGCAGGTGCACGGTGCCGGCGATGCTTCCGGGCCAGGCCGCGGCCAGGTGAGCGGGATCCAGGTCGGAGAACTGCAGCAGCAAATCGGCAACGGGATGGTCCGCCCAGGCGGCCGATCCGGTGCCCGTCACCGTGCCGCCGAGTGCCTGTATGTTCAGCTTGTCAAAATGCAGCGAGGTCGCGTCTCCGCGCGCGCTGAAATCGAGTTGTGCGGCGGGCAAGTCGGACGGTGCCACCTCGCCTGTGGCGGAAAGCTGCCATGCCGACCCCTGGCTGGCGCCGTCGAACTCGAGCAGCGGCAGGGTCACCAGGGTCTCCTCGCCATGCAGTGGCCAGGTGATCCCGGTGGCGCGTCCCTGCAGGTCGACCTCCGGGACGGTTCCCGGGACCACGCGACCGCGAAGGTCCAGCCTGGACGCCTGCGCCAACGTGATCGTGACCGCGTCGAGTACCACCACCGCGTCCCGCCAGCCGAGCGTGGCGTCCAGTCCGGCGGGCGCCGCGAGCAGCAAGGGCCACCCGATATCCCCCTGCAGCCGCGTAGCTTCGAGTGAGCCGGTGATGTCGAGGCGGGCAAAGGCGCCGTCCAGCGCGTCGGGCCAGGGGCCGGTCTCCGCCGGCAGGGGCTGCAACTCGATGCGGAGGTCCCAGTCGGGCGTGGCCGGGAGGCCACGCAGCCGTCCCGAGACGACCGCCGCCGCCGGCTGCGAGAACACCTGCTGCAGGTCGAGGTCGCGCAGCGTGCCGGTGATCCGGGTCTCGCCCGCGAGGGGAAAGTCCGGCAGCCTGGCGTCCCACGCCAGGGCCACGTCCCACTCTTCGCGCGGGTCCAGCGACGCCGCCAGGCGGCCGCCGGCACTGCCTTGCGGGCTGGAGAACTCCAGCGCGTCCAGCGCAAGTGACCGGTCCTGCAAGTGCAGCGCGCCGCGCAGCGTGGTGATCTCACCCAGCAGCGCTTCGCCGCGGTGCAGGCGGGCCCCTTCGATGGACAGCTCGTCCACGACCAGGCCCCAGGGCACGGTCACTTCTCGCCAGTCGGCGGCGGGCGCGCCTTCCCGCACAGTCTCGGTGTCGGCCGGGGGCAGCGTCACCTCGACGTCGAGCAGTTCCAGCCGGTCCAGGTGGATCTCGCGCTGCAGCAGCGCCAGCGGTTGCCAGTCGAGCTCGATCCGGCGCGCGCTGCCGCCCTGGTCATCCAGCGTCCAGCGCACGTCCCTGAACACCATCGGCCCGACCAGGCGCCCCTGCACCGTGCCGACTTCCAGTGTGCCGGGGATCACCGTGCCGGCACGGGCAAGCAGGAACCGCAGCCCGGCCTCGGTGCCGGCCAACCATGTCAGCGACGCCAGCAACAGGGTCGCTGCCAATGCGCTTGCGACCAGGATGATGCGTCCGGCTCTCACAGGTCTGGCCTGATGCTGATATGCACGCGCATCCCGCGGCTCTCGGTGATCGAGCGCGCCACCGAGACACGCAGTGTGCCGATGGGCGTGTGCACGTTGACGCCGAGCCCGACGGATGTCTCGAGTCCGTCGTCCAGCTGTTCCAGCGCGTTACCGGTGTCGACGAAGGCGGCGAGGGCCACGCGACGCCACACGCGACGCTCCGCTTCGATGCTGGCGAACACCAGGTGCTTGCCGCCGATCACGTTGCCAGCCTCGTCCTGTGGCCCGAGGCTGTTGTAGCCATAGCCGCGCACGCTCTGGTCGCCGCCGGCATAGAAGCGCTGGGAAGCCGGCAGCGTGTCGAACTCTTCCGTCAGGCCGAGGCCCAGCTTGCTGCGCAGGAAGAAACGCCAGTCCTCCCCGTGAGAGAGCACGCGGTTGGCGTCGAACTCGAAGCGCAGGAACTTGCTGCCGGCACCGAGCGTTTGCTCTGAGCCCCGTACCTCGCCGCGCAGCCGGTAACCGTCGCGCGGGAAGAGGATGTCGTCGGCCGACAGCCGCTCGAAGGCCACGCCCGGTACCACGGAGATGTCCTGGAACTCGGGCTCGCCTGGAACGCGAGTGCGTTCATCAACCAGGTCGACGAACAGCGCGCGCTGCCAGTGCTCGCCGGCCATCGTCACCAGGCTCGCGCCGATCTCGCTACGCGTGCTGTCGAGGTCGGCGAAATCCTGCCGCCTGACGGCCGCGCGCAGCAGCAGGCTTTCGCGCAGCGGGTCGCCCACGGGGATGCGGTAACGCGCGCTGAGTTCGGAAAGCTCGCGCGACAGGCTGATCGAGGTCCGGGCCGAATGTCCCGCCTGGTTGATGTGCCGCCAGTTGACGTCGATGGTCCCGCGCAGCCGCGTGTCGGTGGCGTAGCCGACACCAAGGCGGATGCGTCGGCTGGGAGTGGGCACGGTGACGATGCGCACCGGAACGGTGCGCGTCTGCGGGTCGGGTTCTCCGGTCTCCACCAGCGCGCTGGAGAAATACAGCGTGTCGGTAAGGCGGTACTGCATGAGTGACGCCTCGTTGGCGTCATAAGGGTCCCCGGCCCGCAAGGTGACGATGCGTGCCAGCAGCGCTTCGTCGATGATCTCCTGCGGTACTTCCACGCTGCCTACGCGGTAACGCGGTCCGGTCTCGAGGTGTAGCACGACCTTTGCGCTGAGTGCCTCAGGGTCCACTTCCAGTCGCCGCGCAGTGAAGGCCGCCTCGAAATAGCCGAGATTCTTCGCCCTCGCTTGCAGGCGGCTGCGCAAACGGTCGTACTCGGTGTGGCGCAGGCGCCGGCCTGAAACCAGCGGGCTCGCGCCCACCACCTCGAGCAGCTCGGGCTGGCTGTGCCCCTCGCCCTCGATACGCACGTCGATTTCGGTGACCAGGACCGGTGCGCCGGGCTCGATGTCGAATACCGCGCGCCAGTTCTGCCCGTCGGGTTCCAGGCGTGGACGAATGCGCGGGCGATAGTAGCCGTAGGGTCGCATGGCTTCCCGCACCTGGCTGCGAGCCCGCGCGTAGAGCCGCCTTACCCCGGCTTCGGACAGGTCCTCCCGCTGGCCATGCCGCACCAGGCCCAGCGAGGCGCGGATATTCGCCTCGATCTCCGGCTCCACGCCATTGATGCGTACTTCCACGGTGGCAGCCGCCGGCACCGCCTGCAGCAGGCAGCCGAGCGCGGCGAGCAGGGCCAGCAGGACGAGCCGGCTGGTCCGCCCCGGCCAGGCCGGGCTGCGTCTCGCACGCGGACGCCATGTTGGGTCAGGCAATGTGCCACCGCCGGACGATGAGCGTGAAGCTCATATTCTACGGCGTCGGCGGCCCGGAAGGTTCAGCGGCCGATGGCACGCCAGCCGATATCACGGCGGTAATAGACGCCGTCCCAGCGGATGGCAGCGGCCAGTGCATAGGCTTTGCGTTGCGCCTCGGCGACGTCTTCACCAAGAGCCACGGCACAGAGTACCCGGCCGCCGCTGGTGAGGACGCGGCCGTCATCGGCGCGGGTGCCGGCGTGGAAGATCTTCAGGTCCTCGTGGCCGGCATCCGCCTCCAGGCCGGAAATCGGGTCGCCCTTGCGGTACTGGTCGGGGTATCCGCCCGCGGCGAGCACGACGCCGAGCGCCGCGCGCGGATCCCACTCGCAGCTGGCCTGGTCGAGCGCACCATCGAGCGCGGCGAGGCAGAGTTCGACCAGGTCGGAACGCAGCCGGAACAGCACGGGTTGCGTCTCCGGGTCGCCGAAGCGGCAGTTGAATTCCAGCACCCTGGGCGCACCGTCCGCTCCGACCATGACGCCGGCGTAAAGAAAGCCGGTGTAAGGAGTCCCTTCCGCAGCCATGCCGGCCACGGTCGGCTCGATGACCTCGCGCATGATGCGCTGGTGCAGGGCGGCGTCGACCACCGGCGCCGGCGAGTAGGCGCCCATGCCGCCGGTGTTCGGCCCCTGGTCGCCGTCGTCGCGGGCCTTGTGGTCCTGGGAAGAGGCCAGGGGAAGAATGTGCTGCCCGTCCACCATGACGATGAAGCTGGCTTCCTCGCCGCTGAGGCACTCTTCCACCACCACCCGCGCACC
>CAYPTW010000022.1:0-1391 GCA_964413755.1 uncultured Thioalkalivibrio sp.
GAGACGCTGACCAACGCGGCCGGGGGCGTGTTCAACCTCGATGGCAGCGCCAATTCCGCCATCGTCGGCGTGTTCGACAACCAGGGCGTGTTCAACAAGAACAGCGCAGGCGCCCAGACCTTCGGCAGCGGCCTCGGCAGCTTCGTCAACAGCGGCACGGTGAACGTTGTGGCGGGAACCCTGGACATCTTGGGCGCGGGCATCGATTCGGGTACGTATGCGGTGAGCAGCGGCGCTGCGCTCGGATTCACCGGCGGCAACCGCACGCTGGCCGCGGGCAGCACGGTGTCGGGCGCCGGCGACCTGGTGCTCTCCGGCGGCACGGTCGGGCTGAACGGCGACCTGCCCATTGCGGGCACCGGCACCGTCAGGATTACCGGTGCGAACGTGACCCTCGATACGCCGGGTACCGGCGTGAACTTCGCCGGCGGACTAGAAGTGTCGGGCGGCACGCTGGTGACGGCGGACGACATCGTGACGCCGACCCTCGTCTGGACCGGCGGGACGCTCTCCGGCGCCGGCACGCTGGAGACGAACGGGACAGGGTCGGTGATCGGGGGTCTCGGCACCCGCCTGCTGGAAATCGACTGGCTCAACTTTGGCACCGTCGCCATGCAGGACAGCGCGACGCTCTCCATCTCCAATGGCAGCACGCTGCAAAATGCTGGCCGGTTCGACATGGCGGGCTCCGGCGGTATCACCACCGCCGACACCGGCACCTTCCAGAACGACGACACGCTCAGCAAGCTCTCTGCCGGCACGCACTCGATCCAGTTGACCACCTTCATCAACGATGGGCTGGTGGAAGTGCTCGACGGCCAGCTGAACATCGACGCCGATGGCGCCGACACCGGAATCTACGAGATTGCCGGGGGCGCCACCCTGGCTTTCGTCGGCGGGGACCGCAGCATCACGGCCAACGGGGAGGACACGTTCATCGGCACTAACGCCATTCGCGGTACCGCCTCCCTCGGCACCGGCGAGGTTCGCTTCCTTGGCGGCACCCTTACTTTTTCCGGCTCGGTAAGCACCGACAGCGCCACCAGCCTCGATTTAGATCTTGGCGGCGAGGTAATGAGCGTCAGCTCGATCACCCAGCCGGCGAACGGCACGGTGACCGACAACGGTGACGGCACTTTTACCTATACCCCCAGCGCTGGCTTCGACGGCACCGATACCTTCACCTTCGAAGTCGACGACGGCGCCGGCAACATCCGGCTGGCCACCATCACCATCCAGGTGGATCTCGCCACCCTCATCGCGACCTGGATCGCGACCTCGGGCGGCAACTGGGAGGACGAGGCCAACTGGCAGGACGGGATCGTGCCGGGCGACGGGTTCACGGTCGTGATTCCGGCTTTCGCCGGCGCCATCACCATCGTGTACAGCGC
>CAYPTW010000022.1:1491-30459 GCA_964413755.1 uncultured Thioalkalivibrio sp.
TCCATCGACCGTTCCCTGACCAACCTGGGCATCCTGGAGGTCGCAGGCCTGCTGAGCATCGGTGGCGACTTCATCCAGGGCCCGACCGGGACTCTCCGCCTGGCCCTTGCCGGAACCGGGCGCGGCACGGACTACGACGCCCTGGACGTGGCCGGCAGTGCGGCGCTGGACGGCACGCTGGAAGTGACGCTGGCGGGCGGGTTCGTCCCGGCGGACGGCGACAGCTTCGAACTGCTGCAGGCCGCCGGCGGCGTGAGCGGTACGTTTGCGACCGAGAACCTGCCGCCGGCGCCCGACCTGGTGGCGTCTTATGCGCCGGGCGCGGTAACCCTGGATGTGGTCGCGGCGCCCCCGCCGCCCCCACCGCCGCCCCCACCGCCGCCGCCACCGCCGCCGCCACCACCGCCGGTCGAGCCGCCGGTCGAGCCGCCGCGTGATGCGGTGAACGCGGTCCAGTCGCAGGTCCTGGTGGCGACGACGCTCGCGGGCGGCGGGGTCTTCCAGGGCGCGGCCATTACGCCGCCCGTGGACATCGTCGGCACGACGACGAATCCCGAGATCGTCGGTAGCACCGGAGTCCTGGCCCTGCCGCCGGGGCATCCGTTCGCGAGCGGCGTGCCATTCGGCGCAGTCTCGGGCGCGGTGGAACGCGAAGGGGTGGTGCGCCTCGCGCCCGGTGTCTGCCTGGTGGACGAATGATGAGCCTCGTCCGCGCTTTGGCCTGTCTCGGCGCGCTCGGCGTGGCCCTGCTCCCGGCCGTTGCTGCCGCGGAGCGGGCGGGCGATGTGGTGTACCTGTCGGGCACGCTGACGGCGCAGGCCCCGGAGGCCGAGCCCCGCCTGTTGGCCCAGGCGTCCAGCTTCAACAACAGCGACACACTGCGGACGCACGAGCAGAGCTTCGCCCGGCTGGAGTTCATCGACGAGACCCAGCTCGCCCTGCGGCCGAACACCACCCTCGAGGTCAGCCAGGTGAGCTTCGACCCGGCGGAGCCGGAGGCCGACGGGGTGGCCGTGAAGCTGCTGAAGGGCGGCCTGCGGGCGGTCAGCGGGGCCATCGGTGAACGCAATCGGGAGCGCGTCCGCTATGAGACGCCGGCCGGCGGCATCGGTATCCGCGGCACGCACTTCGGTGCGCTCTATTGCCAGGGCGACTGTGCCGGCCTGCGCACGATCGGCGGCGGGCCCTTGCGCGACGGCCTGCATATCGATGTCGCCGACGGGCGGATCCTGGTCAGCAACCGGGCGGGCTCGCTGGAAGTTGCGGCGGGCCAGCTGGCTTACGTGCGCGATGCCGACACGCCGCCGGAGCTTGTCGACGAGATGGAGGGCTACCGGGTCGTGATGCCGGCCAGCGTGCTGTTCGACGACTTCGGCCCGCTCTGGTCGGAAGAGACCAGCTGCGACGACTGCACCGTGCGCTGAGCAGCTACTTCCGCCCGAGTACCACGAGGTCCCCGCGGTCGCCGTCTTTCAGGCGATGGGCGTGGAAAGACACCAGGCCATCTTCGGGGTTTACGGCGGCAAGGTGGTCGAAGAGCGTGGCAGCCCGTTCATCGCCCTCGCGCATCTGCTGCCAAGCGGCCTGGTAGGCCGCATCATCCGCCCGCCGGGCCGGGTCCGTAGCGAACAGCGGCTCGTACACCATCAATGGCTCGGTCTTGCCTTTCAGCACCAGGCGTCCCACGGGCCGGGTCGGGGTGTCGGGCGCGCCGGACAACGTGGCCGCCGAGACGCAGACGGTCGTGCCCAGCTGCTTGTTCACGCTTTCGAGGCGCGCGGCGGTGTTGACCGGATCGCCGAGCGCCCGGTAGTCGAACATCGTCCGTCCGCCGAAGTTGCCGACCGTGACCTCGCCGCTGTGGATTCCGATGCGCGTGGCGCCCAGTGCGATGCCGCGGGTGCGCGCCCGGGCCGCGTAGTCGGCGGCGAACGCATGCAGCTCTGCCGCGCAGCGCAGGGCGCGGGCCGCATGGTCGGGCTGGGGCACCGGGGCCGAGAACATGATGGCCACGGCATCGCCGACGATGCGGTCGAGCGTGCCGTCGTGGGCGAAGGCGATTCGGACCATGTTGTCCAGGTAATCGTTCAGCAGCGTCACGGCGGCGTCGGGGTCGAGGGACTCCATCAGCGCCGTGAAGCCGGCGAGGTCGGTGAAGATGAAGCTGCATTCCTGGCGTCGCCCGCCGAGCTGCAGTGCCTCCGGGTGCGCCACCAGGTAGTCGACGCGGTTCGGGGAGACGTAGCGGGCGAACGCCTGCTGGATCCAGCGCTGCTGCCGCTCGGTGGCGAAGTGGTGGTGCAGGCTGCCGGCGACGAAGGCGAGCGCGAGCGCCGTGGCCGGGGAGATCGGGTCCAGCAGCAGGTCGTAGCGCTGGAATGCGATCCAGCCGCCCGCGGCCGCCGCCGCGACCAGCAGTCCGAACCAGGTTGCCGAGACCAGTGCCGGCACCCGCAGGGCGATGAAGCCGAGCAGGAGGCTGCCGCACACCAGCAGGACGAGTTCCGCGCCGACGGACCAGTTCGGCCGCGCCAGCTGGTCGCCGAGCAGCACCTGGTCCAGCGCCATGGCATGGATCCACACGCCCGGCACGATCTCGCCGAGCGGCGAGAAGCGCAGGTCCAGCAGTCCCTGCGCGGACGAGCCGATGAGTACCGCGTGGCCGTCGACCCGGCTCGCCAGGCCCGGATCCTGCAGCACCTGCCATGCCGGCAACACGCGGCGCTGGTGTCCGCTGGTGTACCGCAGCCAGATCTCGCCGCGGGCATCGGTCGCGATCGCGACTTCGCCGACCTGGATTCGTTCGACCCCTGCGCCGCGCTGCGGTGAGGTAGTGACCGTGACGAGGGGCTGCCCCTGGGCCACACGCAGGACCTCGGTGACCAGCGCCGGCACCACTTCATCTCCCAGCCTGAGCAGCAGCGGCATCTTGCGGATAACGCCGTCGCTCTCGGGCGCAAAATTCAGCGCGCCGATGCCCGCGGCCGCCTGCTGGAGTTCCGGCAGGGGCGTCGCCGAGCCATCGTAGCC
Source organism: uncultured Thioalkalivibrio sp. (assembly GCA_964413755.1). Taxonomy (GTDB): domain Bacteria; phylum Pseudomonadota; class Gammaproteobacteria; order Steroidobacterales; family XN24; genus XN24. Next base: position 4,522 of record CAYPTW010000022.1, read on the forward strand.
GAGCAGGAATGGCGCCGGTGTCCCGCCCCGCTCTGCTACCAGGAAGGGGTAGGCGACCAGGGCGTCGGGCGAGCCTTCGGGCCGCATGGTGTGGCCGAGGACCACCGGCGCGGCGGCGATGCTCCGGCGCAGCACCTCGTCATGCGCCGGCAGGTCATTCAGCGCCGCGCGCAGGTCTGCGGGCGCCTGCCAGGTCTCGAGCATGGCTGCCGGCGAAGTGCGGTCCGGCTCCGCCAGGATGATGTCCAGCCCGATGGCTGCAGCGCCGCCGGCATGCAGGCTGTCGATCAACTCCGCGAGATACGTGCGCGGCCAGGGCCACTGCCCGATCCTGGCGAGGCTCTCCTCGTCGATGTCGACGATCGTCACCGGGGTGTCCTGGTAAACGGCCCGGTCCCAGCGCTGGTACTGGTCGAATACCGTGTTCCGCAACACCTGGAGCGCCAGCGGGTCGCTGACGTAGATCAGGGCGCCGAGGAGGGCCACAAGCGGCGGAATCCACCAACCGCTGCCCGCCAGCCGCTGCCCCTCCCGATCGTTTGCTGCAGGTTGTTTCATGGCATGAGCGGAACGGCGCTGAGGGCCGTTCGAGTCTAGCCGAAACCATCAGCCCGCCAAAGCGTGCGCCGATGGAACCCGGGCTTGACCTGGCCGGGGCGACTGCTGTATTTAGATATTTGTCAAAATATCTAAATACAGGCAGACCTGTGTCCGATTCCCTGTTCAAGGCCCTGGCCGACCCGACCCGCCGCGAGGTGCTGAAGCGCCTGCAGCGCGGGCCGGCCACCGCCGGCGAGCTGGCCGAGGAGTTTCCCCAGGCCAAGGCCACGCTGTCGCATCACTTCAATGTGCTCAAGGCGGCGGGACTGGTGCGCTCGGAGCGGCGCGGCCAGCACGTGGTGTATTCGCTCAACACCTCGGTGTTCGAGGACCTCGCCCGGATGATGGCAGACCTGTTCAAGCCCGAGAGGAAGAAGAAATGAGCAGCCGACCGACCCAGTGGATCTCCCTGATGCTGTGCATGCTGGCGCTCGCATTCGGCGCGTTGGTGTACGGCGACCTGCCTGAGCAGGTGGCCACGCACTTCAACCTCGCCGGCGAGCCCGACGACTGGTCGGACCGGCTGACGGCCGTGGTGTTGATGCCCGGCGCCATGCTGCTGACCTGGCTGTTGCTCTGGGGCTTGCCGAAAGTCTCGCCCACGGGCTGGCGCGTGGAGCCCTTCATGCCGATCTGGAACCGGATCCAGCTGGCCCTGCTTGCTTTCCTGCTGTTCATTCACGTGGCCGTGCTCGGCCATGCGCTGGAGTGGTGGGGCGCCGACATGGGGCGGCCGGTGCTGGTCGGGGTCGGCCTGCTGCTCGCAGTGCTCGGCAATTACCTCGGCAAGACCACGCGCAACTTCTTCCTCGGCATCCGCACACCGTGGACCCTCGCCTCGGACGAGGTCTGGCGCCGCACCCATCGTCTCGGCGGCTGGACCATGGTCGCTGCAGGGGTGGCGCTGGTCGTGATGGGGCTGTTCGGCGCCAGCGAGATCGCGCTGCTGGTCGTCGTCGGTGCGGCGGCGCTGATCCCGGTGGTGTATTCCTTCTTCGCTTACCGGGCGCTGGAAGGCTTCAACCCTCCGCCGGCGGACGAGGGCTGACAGCGGCCAGGGCACGCTCGCAGTTGTCCACGTAGGGGAGCATGTTGCGGGGTCCCTGCTGCGCCAGCGGCAGCGCTTCCGCGAGGATCGCCGCGGCCTCTTCGCTGAGACCTGTCCCTAGCATGGCTTCGCCGACCAGGCAGCGGGCGATACCGAGCACGTGGTGTCCCGCCGGCAGCTGGACCGAGAGAATCTCAAGTGCTTCACGTGCCAGCGGCTCGGCGAGCTGGGGCTCACTCCGGCGCAGGCGGATGAAGGCCTGGGTCATGAGGGGAAACGCCTGCCGGAAATGGCCCTGCGGATAGGCCGCGACGAGTTCGCCACGCGCTTCCTCGAGCACCCCCAGCGCCTCGTCCTGCCGGCCCGCCAGCACGAGGAGGACAGCGAGGTTCTGCAGGTTGCCGGCATACTGGTGGCGCCCCTTGTTGTCGTTTGTCCGCTGTTGCGCCACCAGGATGCGCATCTCGGCCAAGGCCTCCTCATGTCTGCCCTCGGCTGCCAGCGCGAGGATCAGGTTGTTGCGCAGGCCGTGGGTGGACTCGTGGGCATCACCATAGGCCGCACGCTGCAGTTCCAGGGCCCGTTGAAGATTCCGGACCGCCGCTTCCGGGTTGCCCTCCAGGCGCTGGATGCCGCCCAGGTTGGCCAGGGGCACCACGAGGCGGGTGCTGTCAGGACCCAGCTCGCGCTCGATGAGCGCTATGGTTTCCTGCGTCAGCGCAGCGGCATCCGCGGTGTGGCCCAGCGCGGACAACACCTGTCCCAGGCCATTGGCGGCGGCAATGCGTGCGCTCATCCGCTCCGGGCTGGTCGAGGCCAGCGCGATTGCCGCTCGGTAGGTCCGCTCCGAGTCTTCCAGGCGGCCGAGGGTTTCCAGCACCTCGGCGGCATCGAGCAGGACTGCCAGCCGCGCGTCCTCTGCGCCCCGCGGCAGTGTCGTTACGATGCCCATGGCCTCCTGCACCGCGGCGTCGGCCGCCTCCAGTGCGCCCAGCTTGCTCTGCTGGCGACCGAGCTCGGCCAGCGCGACGGCATAGGGCGCGGAGCGCGGCCCGTCGAGCTCGCGGTGCAACGCCGCGGCTTCCGACAGCAGCTCGACCCCCTCGGTCATGTGGCCGGCGTAGTGCTGCAGCGTACCGAGGGTCGCCAGCATCTCCGCTCGCAGCTTCGGGTCTGCGTACAGCTCTTGCCGGATCCGCCGCGTTGCGGCGTCCACGGAGTCCCAGACCGTGGTGTCGCGGCCGCGGATGTTCTCGCCCGACACCGGGTCGGCTTGCCGGAACAGCCCGATCGTCAGATCACGCACCTGCGCGACGCGCTGCGCTTCGCGTTGCGCGGCATCACGCTGCTGGCTGAAACGCACTGCCGAGATCTGGGCGGTCACAGCCAGCCCGAGGCCCAGGGCCAGGGCAACCGCCGCCCATGGCCGGCGGCGGAAATAGCGGCGCGCGGCTTCCAGTCCCGATTCCGGCCGGATGGAAATCGCGCGGCCGCGCAAATGATTCCGAATGTCCTCGGCCAGCGCGGCCGCGGAGCTGTAGCGCTGCTCCGGTTCGCGCTTCAGCGCCTTGAGCACGATCAGGTCGAGGTCGCCGCGGAGACGCCGGGCCAGCGTCGCGTCGGCGATCCGATTCTCGTTGCCGCCGGCCGCCGGACCGCCGCCCCGGGTCCGCACCACCTGGCTCGGCGGCAGCGTGGCCGGCGCGCCGGCGCCGTCCGTCCGCGGGCGTGCCGGCCGCTGGTCGCACAGCAACTCGTAGAGCAGCACGCCGAGCTGGTAGACGTCGGTGGCGGTCGAGACCGGTTCCCCAAGGACTTGCTCCGGCGCTGCGTACTCGGGCGTCATCGGGTGGTACGCCGCCCTTGTCATGGGCGCTCCCCCTGGCATGCCGTCCGGTTCGAGCAGTTTGGCGATGCCGAAGTCCAGCAGCTTCACTCGCCCGTCGGCACCGACCAGGACGTTCCCCGGCTTCAGGTCGCGGTGCACGACAAGCTTCCGGTGCGCATGGTGGACCGCGTCGGCGACCTGGACGAACAGGTCGAGCCGTGCCTCGAGCCCCAGCCTGCGGCTTCGGCTGTAACCGGTAAGGGTCTCCCCTTCGATATATTCCATGGCGAGCCACGGAGTGCCGTCGGCCATGGTCCCGCCGTCGAGAAGCGCCGCGATGTTGGCGTGGGACAGGGACGACAGGATCTGCCGCTCCGCCATGAACCGTCTGGCGGCTTCGGCTCCGTCGACCCACTGGCGCAGCAGCTTGATGGCCACCAGGCGCTGGAATTCGCCGTCAGCGCGCTCGGCGAGCCACACCGACGACATGCCGCCGCGCCCCAGCAGCCGCAGCAAGCGATAGGGTCCCAGGCGGCGGAGTTGCTCCGGGACCTCGTCCTCGCCGGCCTGGTCAGACTGCGTCAACGCTTCCTCCAGCAGCTCGCCGAGTGCGCCCGCCCGTGCATCGAATGCGGAGGCACTCTGGCGCTCCGCCTCCAGCAGCCTCGACACAGCCGCCAGCAGGTCCGGGTTCCCCGCGGCTCGCCGCTGCAGCCCCTCTGACCGCTCGGCCGCGGGCAGCTCGAGGAGTTCCGCAAACAGCCGGTCGGCCTCGTGCCAGTCGACGCCGGTCTCTCTGTCCTGTGTCACCCGGTCAACCCGACATGGAATCGAACAGGTAGGCCCGCGCGCGGGCCCAATCGCGCTCGACCGAGCGCACCGAACGTCCCAGCACGGTGGCGATCTCGTCCATGGTCATGCCGGCGAAAAAGCGGCATTCGACGATCGTCTCGAGATCGGGGGCACGCTGGGCAAGGTTGCGCAAGGCGTCGTCCAGGGCGATGACGTCGAGCGCGACCCGCTCGCTGTTGGGGATGTTGTCGCCGAGGGTCACCATAAAGGCATCGCCTCCCCGCTTGGCGGCGCCGCGCCGGCGCGCATAGTCCACCACCAGGTTGCGCATGGCGGTGGACGCGACCTTGAGGAACTCGGTCCGGTCCTGCCACCACGCGCCTGGGTCCTGGGACAAGCGGATGTAGGCCTCGTGGACGACCGCGGTGGTGTTCAGGGTCTGACCCGGGCGATAGCGCCGCAGCTGCTGCCGGGCGATGCGCCGCAGCCTTTCATAGGTGTCGGCGACCAGCGCATCCGCATTCTCGTGTGTCTCTGCTCCAGAGCCGTTTTTTCTTGTTTCTTCCATGGGTTACCTGAGGCGAGCGTGCGCCGCGCCCGAGTCTAGCCCAAAGCCCGCGGCAGCCAAAGCGCTCCCGTTGGCGGGTTTTGCACCGGGCTTGCGTTAACCACTTTGGGAACCCTGCCGCCAGAGCGGGGTCGTCGCGAGTGAACGGGGTACCAGTGTCGGCTCTATCGCACCTTTCCGGTTTCCCAGTGGAACGACGGTCGGCTCGGGCCCGGCCGTGGTTCCTCGCCATGTCCCTCCTGTCGGCCTTGCTGCTAGGGGGGTGTGACAATGCGTCCGGACCACGTGAAGAGGAGCCGCCCGCGGCGCGCGTGGTACAGCTGTCCGGCGAGGTGCAGAAGGGCCGGTTCACGGAGCTGGCCGTGGCGGCCTACAGCTTAAGCGCCACCGGTGCGCGGGGCGACCGGGTCGCGGCCACGATCACGGCGGACCGCCAGGGTTACCTGGTCGACCTGGAGGCGACCGAGCTGGTGCTGCTGGAGGCCGAAGGCAGCTTCACCAGCGAAATCGACGGCAGCACCATCGAGCTTGACCAGCCGCTGCTCGCCGTGGTCGACGTGCGCGAGGACGCAAGCGCGTTCGAAAGCAACATCAACATTGCGACCACGTTGGAGGCCTCGTGGCTCCTCGCCCGGGTCGAGTCCTTCGAGGGCGGCACCGACGCCCTGCTGGACGCCGGCGGCGACCTGCTCAATGCCAGCCTCGGCTTTCCCGCGGGCACGGATGCGGGCACGCTGAGTTACAGCGGCATCGATTCCACCTCGACCGTCGCCGACCCGGACCTGCAGCTGCTGCTGCTCTCCGCCGCGCTGGTCGGCTCGCTGGACGATTCGGGCCAGCTGTACGCGGGCGGGTTCGACGCCGTGGCGCAGGATTTCTCCGCGGCCAGCAGCGTCGAAGAAGCGGTCGTCGCGCTCGGCTCCCTGGACGGCTACTCCTCCGAGTGGCTTTACGGCCAGGCGCTCGTGTTCGGCGGTTACGACCTGCCGCTGCTGACTTTCACTGACATCGAGATCCTGGGCTGCCTGGCCGACACCGGCACCTGCAGCTGGGAGACCGAGAGCGACCCCGCGCTGAACTACATCACCGTGAGTTCGCCGACCGTCCGCGAGGCGGACGGGGGGCTGCAGGCCTATATCCGCTTCAGCCGGCCGACCGCCGCACCGGTTTCCCTGCGCCTGTTCACCACGGACGAGACGGCCGTGGCCGGGCTCGATTTCGTGGGCCGCAACGAGGTGATAGAGGTGCCCGTTGGCACCACGCAGATCCCCGTCCCGATGCCACTCATCATCGATGCGCTGGCGGAGAGCGACGAGACCTTCATTATCAACGCAGAGACCGGCTTCGCCGGCTACGCGGTGCGGCGTCCGGGACTGGTCACGATCCGGGATGTTCTGCCGATCGTGGCCGAGCGCCGCACGGACCAGCTCGCGGTCGTGGCGTTGTGCGTGCTCGGCACCGGCAAGGCGGGCGCGCTGTCGCTGGGCGCCTGCGACAGCGCCACGGTCAGTGGCGGGTTCGTCAACGAGCCGGATGCCGCCCTGGCGGCCAGCCTCGACCTGGCGGCGGCGTGCGGCGGGAGCGCGACGTGTCCGCCGCGCGATGACGACTGGCTGGTCCAGTTCTTCCTCGTGGCGGACGAGGGTGGCCGGCCGCGTGACGAGCGCGCGCTCGGCACCTACATCTACCCTGTCGGCGCCCTGCAGGATGCCGGCAGGCCGGCGGATGCGCGCAGCTTCCTGCTGTCCCTGGCGGCGCCCGCGGCCAGCGGGCTGGCGGAACAGGCTTTCATCGCCGGCTGGACTCTGCGGCTCGAGGCGCGCATCGTCGGCGCGCCTGCGCTGGCAGCCGCCGCGCCGGCCGGCGATGTGCTGTTCGTGCCGGCCGAGATCCGTGCCGGCGACAGCACGCTTGCCATCGCCGAAGTGATCGCCCTCGACCCGGACGGGGGCGCGATATGCGAGGGCGGCCGCGGCTATCGCCTGGAGGCGGGATTCGTCGTCGGCGAGTTGCCCGGGTTGCCTGGCCTGGAGCGACCGATAGTCGTCTACGGCGAAGTGTGTATCGGGCTTGAAGAGTTCGCGCCGGACCAGTCGCGCGCGGTCCTGACCGCAGGCAACATCGACCTGACGGCATCCGGGCTGTCCCTGCCGGCCGGTCATGGGACCTTGATCGGCGGCGGTTTTCCCCTGCCGATCTACCTGCCCGACGTGCTCGAGTTCCGCCCGGGCCAGCCGACCTACCTGTACCAGGAGGACTGGCCGTTCTCGCTGCGCATCTCCGCGGCGGAGCTGAACCCGGGCGGCATCGAGCTGCAGTACACCGAGGTGCGCTCACTGCTCGCCGTCGACTATGCGCCGACCGATCCGCGCGCGCCGCAGAACGGCGGTGCGCTCAGCAATGCGCCGTGGCTGCAGGGCGGCGCCGGCGCAGGGAGCCTGTTCCTGGGGCCGGCCGGCGTGTCCGGCACGCTGGCGTTCAACCCGGGTGCCGGCCAGACGGTGTTCCCTCGTGGCGAGGTGGCCTGGCAGGCCTACAGCTACCAGCTGCAGGGCAGCAGGCTGCAGGGTACGACGCCGGTCGTGACGGCCTACAGCATGACCCAGTCGACCGCCTGTCCGACGCCGGACTGCCGTGCCGACGCGGAGATCGAGTACGTGGTGCAGGCGCAGGCGCAACTCGACGGCCGCGGCTTCCTGCTCGGCGCGGGCACGACCACCGACGCGGTGACGCCGGCGTGGGGCGCCCATCCTGGATCGGGTTTCGCCTTCGAGCGCCCGGGCGACCTGCCGGCGGGCGGCGCACTGCACCTGGCCCTGCCGGGGTACCGGGCGCCGGCCGGCGGACGACCCGGCGACTACCTGCTCGCCCACGTCCAGTCGGCGGCCCCGGGCGAGTGGCTGCGCCTGCACCCGGCACGCTCGCGCGCTTTCCGCGACGGCAATTACCACCCGGTCGGCATCTCGGTGGGGCCGGAAATCTACCGCGACCCGGCCAGCGGCGCGCCGGTCGAGGGCGCCGGCCGCAGCCTTGCCGGGCTGCCCCTGCAGATCGACAACCAGGTCGACGCCGTGGCGCTCGACAGCTCGGTGGGCGCCAAGTACGTGGCGCGCACCGCCGGCATCACCGGCGTGTTCAACGTCGCCTCGGGGGAGTTGGCGCAGCCAGTGCCCTTCTACGGCTACCCGCTGCAGTTCGACCGCTTCGCCATCCGCCTCACGGACAACGAGGTCGACGAGTTCAACTGGCTGGACGGTCGCCTGGCGCTGGAAGGCGACATCGGCGGGCCCTTCGGACTGACGACCTACTTCAGCAACCTGGCGATCAACTGCGCTGCGAGGCTCGGCAATATGCGCCTCGACTGGGAGCAGTGCGACGGCGTCGACAACGACGGCGACGGCGTTCCGGACGAGAACTGCAGCGTCACGCTGCATAGCTGGCGCGCTCCGGCCGAGGTTTACGCCGCGAGCTTCAGCGGGGCGCAGAGCTGCGCCGCCGACAGCCAGTCATTCACGCTCGAGCACGACGTGCGCTTTGCCGCGCTGGATCGCCCGGTGGGCTTCCGGACCGGCTGGAACCCGGAGGGCAGACTGGCGTTCCAGGAGAGCAAGCTCGCCGCCCAGTACCGCGTAGACCGGCGGCCCAACCGACCGGAGACCGGCTTCGGTTTCAGCCCCGCGGACGAAGCGAGGCTGACCGTGGGCGCTTCGGGTAGCGGCATCGACGGCCGTTATGGAGCCCTGGTGTTTCCCGACGTGCGGGTGAGCGTGCCATTCTGGAACGCGCTGCAGGCCGACGTCCGCGTTGCGAACGGCTCCCTGGGGCCCGAGGACTCGGTGGTGGTCGCTGCAGGCGCCTTGCGTACGGCCGAAGTGCTGGGACCGGGTCGCGAGGCTGAGGCCCCTAACTCCGGAGCGCCTAATTCCGAGGTGCCGGCATTGGTCGGCACTGGGGCTTCACTGACGGCCTCCTACGACTGGGGCGACACTGGCTACGGTTTCGACCTGCCAGTGCGGTTCCAGCCCTTCCGGCTCGACCTTTCGGACGACGCGAACGCGGTCGGCCTGCAGTCACGCTTCATCGGCGTGACGGAGACCGCCGATCTCTTCGTGCTGGAGGCCGAGCGGGTGGTCAATTTCATCGAGCCGCGCCGCACCAAGATGAGTTTCGGCGCCAGCGCGAACCTGTCCGACCTGGGGAACATCAGTTTCCAGCTCGATCTCGACAACCCCGACACCTTGCGGCGCGTCGATGATTTCCTCATCTCGGTCGGCATCCTCAGCCAGCCTGTGCTGGAGCCCGGGCTGAGCGATGTCCAGGACGCGGTGTTCGCGGTCAACCGCCTGGCGGGACGCGGTCTCGAGGAGCTGACCCGCGAGGGGCTCGAGCGGAGCCTCGAGTCGCTCGGCGCGGCGGCTGCTGATTTCTCTCCGTTCCGCGAGGATCCTTTCGTCACCGCCAGCGAGCGGCTGGCGGCCGTCAATGCACTGCCGGCGCAGCTGGTCGACCTGGTCGAGACCCCGCTGCGGGCGCCTTTTGAGGCCGCCGTCAACGACTTGGCCGGGCCGCTGCGCAGCGAGTTGCTGCAATTGCGCGAGGACGTCGAGGACCTCGATCCGGGGGAGGAGGCGGGCGACGAGACGCTGGCGCGGGTGCAGGCGGCGCGGGCCCTGGTCGGCACTGCGCTGGCGCGGCTGGACGCGGTGGACGGCGCCATCGCCGGCACCATCAGCGAGGCGGCCGCCGTCAACCAGCAGATCGAGAGCTATGCGACACAGGCCTGGTTCGCGGTGCTGGAGATCGAGCGCGTGCTCGAGCGCGCCGTCACTTTCCTCGACAGCAGCTGCAGCAACGGCTTCATCCCCGGGGCCGAGCTGAACGGTTATCTCGAGGAGGTGATCGTGCGCTTCACCTCCGTGCGCCAGCTCCTCGAGTTGGTGGGGGCCAGCGAGCTGCTGCTGCCGTTGTCGGAACTGCTGGCCGAAGATCCCGAGGTGCGCGACCGGATCCGCAACGCCCAGGCCAGCCTGGCGCGCCAGGCCGAAGAGCTGGCCGGATTTCTCGCTACGGCCGACGCGGCCGTGCGCGGGACCGTCTGCACCTCCCAGGTGGACTCTGTGCTCGCCCGGTCGGGCGCCGTCATCGACCGCATCGAGCTCGGCATCGGTGCTGCCCTGGGCACCAGCGTGGTCGTCGAGGCCAGGCTGGCGCAATTGCAGCTTGGCCTGGCCGAGGCCCTCGGCGCCGCGCGCGATCCGCTGACCGACACCGCCACGCTGTTGGACTCCTTGCAACGCGACCTGTCGGCGCCGCTGACGGAGCCTGGTTCCGTGCTGCTCTCGCAGCTTGAGTCGTGGCTGGAGAGCGCCTCCGGCGGGGCCGTGAACCGACTGGTGGCCACCGCGCCCGGCGATCGCGATGTGGTGGAGCTGCTCACCGGGCCGGTGCGCGACGCGGTTGACGACCTGTTCGCCGGGCTGCGCGGTCAGGTGGATCAACTCCAGCTTCTCCCGGGCGGGTATACCACGCCCGACCAGCTGCGGCGGCTGCTGGTTGCCGAGATCATGCAGAGCGCGCCGGTGCGCCAGCTGCACGCGGAGATGAACCGCCACTTCGACGAGATCGGCCAGCAGGTCACGGGGCTCGTGCTGCAGCTGACCGACCAGCTGAACTTCGCTATCCGCAAGGCCGTGGCGTCGGTCGAGAGCAGCGTCAACGGCGTGCTGGACGAAGCGCTGGCGCCGGTGCGGAACATGCCTTTGCAGGCCTTCGACATGGACGGCTTCGCCGTCATCGCCGGCAACGAGCTGGAGCGGGTGCGCCTCGGCGCGCAATGGGAACTGGGCAGCGTGGTCGGGGACGGCCCGACCGGTTTCGCCGCGGCCCTCGAGGCGGTGCGCTGGGGCGCGGTGAACGGTCCCGGCACCTGCGGCGTGGCCGGCGCGGCCAGTCGCCTCGACGTGACCATCTCGGCCTACGGCCTGCCGCTGCCGCTGCCGGCCAGCGACCTCGAGGCGGATGTCCTGATGCTCGGCTTCACGCTGGCGCCCACCGGCGACCGCGAGATCCCGCTGTCGCCGCGCGGCCTGATGGGCGGCATCAGCACGACGGGCGAGATCGGCTTTGGCTCGGTCACCATCAACGACCCCGGCTTCGAGGTCGGCATCGGCGACGTGCAGAACTATCTCGGTGCGCGCGCCGATGCGCGCTTCGGCGACATCCAGGGCGAGGCCGCGTTCCTGCTCGGCCGCATCTGCTCGACCGACAACATCCTGGCGCGGCTGGACCCGGACGTGGACCGCTTCATCGACCTGCCGGCCGACGGTTTCACCGGCGGCTATGTGCGCGGCGGCGCCACCATCCCCGTCATCCCGGGCGGGTGCTTCCTGAACTTCTCCGTGCGGGGTGATTTCGGCGCCTGGGTGCTGGGCCGGACCTGGGGCGGCCTGGTGGGCGGCGGCGCGATCGGCGAGGTGTTCTGCGTCGGTGCGCTGCGCGGCCAGGTCACTGTGCTGGGCGAAAAAACGGCCAACGGCAATTTCCGCTTCCTCGGCGAGGGCTTCGGCGTGGCCGGCGGCGGCTGGTGCGAACCCGAGACCTGGACCACGGTGGCGCGCAGCCGCCGCGACGAGTGGTGCGCCACCGGCGATGCCCAGCTGACGCTCGAGTACAACCGTGGCTGGAACATCCTGCGGCGCGACGTGGACGGGACTTTCTGATGCGCAAGAGCGGCAAGACAAGCGGAGCATGGGTGCTGTTCCTGGCGGCGGCCTTGTGGACGGGGGCGGCGCTGGCACAGGCCGGGCCCGCGCCGTTCTACCTGCTGGCGCGCACCGCGCCGGAAGGATCCATCACCGCCGCCGGACAGCAGCGGCAGCTCGTGTACCTGCGCTGGGACGTGGTCGAGGGCGGGCTGCCCCTGGACCTGGCGCGGATCGAGCTGCTGCGCGACGGCGAGCTGCTGCTCGACCAGCCGGTCGAGGCGGTCATGAGCGCGGTGGAGATCGCCGCGCTGTACCAGGGGCCGGCGCAGGCGCGACGACTGCAGGAGACCCTTACCCTGCTGCGCGAGGCCGCGGCCCAGTCGGGCGGGAGTTCGATTACGGCCGGCGTTTTCGCCGAAGTGATCCGGGCGCGGATCGACCCGGCTGCTGTGGCGGAAGACCGGGTCTGGGCCTACCAGGCCTCGCGTACCGACTTCAACATCGCGCGCGCCCGCTACCGCGCTTTTCTCGACGCGCCCGGCGCCGGCGCTTTCAGCTACGAGCTGCGCGGCGTCAGCACGGGCGGCCAGCGCCAGCGCCTCGGCCTGGTGACCGTCGACACCACGCTTCCCACGGTGCTGCAGGGCTCGACCGGATTCAGCCAGTTCCGCGAGGACCAGGTGCGTTGCGACCTGCCGGAGGCTGCCAGGGACCACCACGTCGTGTCGCTGGCCTGGGACCGCCCCGGCGCGAACGAGACCGACGCCTTCGCCGCGAATCTCTACCTGGCGGGCTTCGACCTTTATCGCACCACCGCCAACGTGGCCCCGGAGCTATCCGCTGCCGATGTGGCGCGCAATCTCGCCGCAGAAGCGGCCGCCGCCGGTTTCGACGCCCGCGGCAACCCGGAACTGCCTGGTCTGCAACGGGTGAACGACGCGCCAATCAATGATCCGGGCGGCGCGGCGCGGGGGCCCAAGTGGATCGAAACGCCCGCCGAGCTGGCGCGAGCCGGAGTGCGCCCGGGTGACCGTCGTGCCTACTACCTGGTGGCGCGTGACTTCACCGGCAACTACGGGCCGACCGAGGTGGCGGTCGTCGAGGTGCCCAACCTGACGCGGCCGCCGGCGCCCTGGAGCATCCGGCCCTTCGCCGACCAGACCGGCGGCATGCTGCGGGCGGGCGAGAACCTGACCCTGCGTTGGGAAGCGGTCAACCTGGACAACTACCTCGCCACCTTCAACAGCACCCGGCGCGCCTGCAACCTCGCCGAGGCCCGGGCCACCGGCGTGCTCGAGTTCGTCGGGCCGGACGAAGACTGCGCGACCGATCCGCGCCGGCGGGCCCGGCTGGACGTCGCCGGCTACGCGATCTACCGCTTCCCGGACTTCGGCTCGGCCGAGCAATTCCGTGACAGCGACGGCGATGGCGTGGACGACTTCGTCGAGCGCCCGGACGGCATGCAGTGCGACATCGAGCGCCAGCCCGCCGGTGCTGCCAGCAATCTGGTCTGGCCGGCGCAGGTGCAGGAATTCGCGCTCGATTCCGGGCGGCAGGTGGTGCGCTTCGTCGACCAGGTGCCGGCGGGCGACAAGGGCCGTGTCTACTGGTACCGCGTCGCCAGCTACACGCCCGACGGCCGCTTCAGCCATCTCAGCGCGCCGGTGCGCGGGCTGTTCCCGGACCGCGAGCTGCCGGAGCCGCCGGTGGTGAACGCGCGCCGTCCGGATAACGTGCCGAACGGTTGCCGTGCGAACGTCACGCGAACCGAGGGGCCGTGGAACTTCGAGATCGCCTTTGCCGACGCCGGCCGCACTTTCGACCTGGCCTGCGGGGGCATTGCGCAGGGCTCCTATACAGCCGACCGGCTGGGCGAATCTTGCGAGAAGATCGCCGTGGACTGCGCCGGCCTGCCGGTGTCGTTCAGCTACCCGGCGGTCGAGGACACCGGCGGCCAGGCCTGCGAGGCGGAAATACCCACCGAGGTCCCCTTCTGCGCCGCCGGCGAGGTGATCATTGAGCCGCGCTTCGAGCCGGGCATGGTGCCGGTGGCGACCGGGGAAGTGACGGCCGGGCCGGTCGAGATCGAAGTGACGGCGCCGAATCCCGACACCTGCGTCTCGTTGTTCCAGGAGATCGACGGCGATCACGCACGCGTGGCTACGAGCTGTGGCACCATTGATGCGGCGACCATTTTCACCGTACCGGCCGGCTATTTCTGCGGCTACGCCGTCAGCCAGGACGCCAACAACAACGTCTCGGTCGCGGAGTCCACGCCCTGCGTGCTGGTGACGGGCGAGCTCAAGCCGCCCGGCATGCCGCAGCTGCTGGATTTCGATGTCACCCCGAATGCGGCCCAGCTGCGCTGGCGGCTCCCGGTCGAGCCCCTCGCGGCGGTGCTGGTGCGTCTCGAGCACGAGCCCGCCGAGGGCGACCCCGTGAGCGAGGTTTTCAGCGTGCCGGTGGCGGGGTTTGGCGCGGGGGATCCGGTCAATCACGTGCGCACCGTGGCGGGGCTGGCGGGTGAGGTGGACCGTTGGTGCGTCAGCCTGCGCTCGATTGGCGTGCACGGCCTCGAGCAGCAGGCCCGGGTGTCGGAGTGGACGCCGCGGCGCTGCGTAAGTCGCGCCGAGCTGGCGGAGACGCCGCCGGTCTACCTGCCTTGGCCGTCGGTGCCCGGCCCGGTGGAGCGGGCGCCGCTCACGGCTGGCGCCACGCTGCTGCCCCTGCTGTATCTCAGCAGCATCGACCTCTCCACCTACGAGGTCCAGGTGCCGCAGTCCGAGGCGGTGCGCGCCATCGGCGGGGACGACGCCCTGCAATTGCTCGGCAGCCAGCCGCTTTACGCCATCGAGCTGGGCCGGCTGGACGGGCTGGACAGCGAGGAGAGCTGCCTCTACGACCGCTCGGTTATCACGGGCTATCCGCCGCTGCCGACCATGCTCTGCACCACCGCGGGGCGACTCCGGGTCGATGCGGCGCTCGCGCCAGCGTCGGGTTTCCTCGTCTACCGCCAGTCGCGCGGGACCGACGGCACGCTCGGCGACTGGCTGCAGGTCTCGCCGCTGATCGAGTTCGCGCACTGGGACCGGGTCGAGCCGGACGAGAAATTCCCGGCCAACGCGCGCCTGAACGATCCCTACCTGAAGCTCGTCCCGGCGCCGGGCCAGCCCAACACCTGGCGCATCCTGTTCTTCGATCGCTTTCCGCAGATGAGCGGCCTGGGCGTGGTCTTTGGCGAGAGCCGCGATTACCGCTACCAGCTGGTGTACTTCGACGAGCGCCAGCGGCCGGTGGCCTGGCGCCAGTCGGCATGGCTCGGTTCTTCCGCGGAGGGGCAATAGATGCGCAGCTTGCGGGCTTTCGCATTCCTGGTCCTGGCATGCTGCGGCGGCGGCGCGAGCGCCAGCCCCTTCTTCGACGGCACCACCGGCGATGTCTGGGTGGTCGATCCGGAGACCGGGCGAGTAGTCGCCTACGACTTCGGCGCCTGGGTCGAAGAGTTCGCGCCGTCCGGCACGCCCCGTATCAGTCTCTCGAGCAACGAGTTCGCGCTGGTCAACGCCGTGCCGGGCAGCTCCGTTGCGCCCACGCCGGGGCAGCCGGCGCTCAGCCTCGCCGACGTCGGCGCGGCGGCCATCCCGGGCGCCTTCGACGCCGAGCGCCCGAGCCTGCGAATCCGTCCGGCAGACGGGAGCTACGACGGCACCATCGCGGTGCGCCTGGAAGTGAGCAGCACTGTGATTCGTGGCGGCGGGGCCGTGCTGAGCTGGCAGGTCAACGGGGAAGCGGTGGAATCGGCTGCACTCTCGGTGGCCGACCTGGACGGCGCGATCCTCGAGGAAGGCTATTTCGCGCGCGTCACTCACCTCGTGCGCGACGGCGAGTACCAGGTCAACGCGGAACTGAGCGTGAACGGCGTGTCCCGTGCGCGGGCCGAGGCTCGGTACAACCTCGTCTCAACCCATCCCGACGGCTTCCGCCGCGACACGGACGGCGACGGTATCCCCGACCTGGTTGAGGCCGAACTCGGCCTCGATCCTTTCTCCGACGACTGGCAGGCGCTGGAGGCCGACGGCTGGAGCCGCTTCGACAAGTGGCTGCGCTCGCGCTGCCTTGACGAGGACCTGGTGCCCATCGAGACCGGCGACGGCTGCCTGGACGAGGACGGCCTGCCGATCGACACCGACGCCGACGGCTGGGCCGACTTCGACGAGCGCCTGCGCCGTACCAACCCGGTAGACCCGGAGCCCCTGCTGGCGCCGGAGGGCGAGGAGACGGCGGAGAGCGAGGCCTTCCGCCAGCGCGTGTTGCGCTTCAAGGATTTCCCGGCGGCCCGCCGCCTGTACGAGCCGGAGCGCGTGGTCACAGCAGGACAGCTGCCGACCCTCACGCCCGAGCCCTGGCTGGACGTGACGGCCGCCTCCGCGGTCGGCGGCCTCAGCTACTCGCTGCCGGCGCTGCTCACCGAGGATGAGCTCCAGGCGGCCCGCCTCGATCCCGCGACGGTCGCCGCGCGCCTGCAACGCGTCGACGCCGAGGCGCGGCTGGCCGAGGGCCGCCTGCCGCAGCTGCGCCTGGGGGCGGGCGACAGCATGATCGTGGCCGCCGAGCAGTTCGCCCGGGCGCCGGACGTCGAGGCGAGGCGTGTATTCAAGGCCTGGCTGCCGCGTTGGCCTGAGGTCACGCCCTTACTGTTCCGCGAGGTGGCGGGCACCGGCACATGGGAGACCGCCGCCGAATGGCGTCGCGACTTCATCCGTTTCCTCGCGGCGCGGCTCGCCGTCGAGGAGGTGGCCAGTCCGGACGCGGCCGGCACTGCGTTGGTGAGCATCATGGAGGGTGCGCTCGGCGAGGAGGCACGGGTCGCCGGCCTGCAGCCGCTGGTGCTGTTTGCGCACCCGGGCCTGCCGGTGAACGCCGAGTTCATCCAGGGCGTCGAGGCGGCGCTGGACGACCTGGCGGAGACCGGCGCGGACCTCGATACGGCGCACGCGGCCATCGCGGCCGACCTCGCTGCGGGCGGCCCGCTGCAGGCCGTCGCAGCCTGGCTCGCGCCCTGGATCGAGGCGCCCCCGGGGGGCACCCGTTCAGATGCTTACATCGCGGCGCAGTTCCAGCGCAGCTTCGATATCAGCTGCTACCTCAGCGAGGAAGAGCGCACGCTGCTGCAGGGTGATGGCGCGGCCTGGGACGCCTTCCTGGCGCGCTGCGGCGAAGCGCTCGACCTCGCCAGGCTGCAGGCGCTGCTGGACGAGGACGCCGGGCGCGTGTACCTGGCGCGGCTGTTCCTGCTACCGGCCGCGGCCGCGGCGCTGGCGGACGACGCCTCTGTCGCCGATGCCCTCGCCGACAGCGACCTCGACGGCCTCGAAAACGGCATCGAGCTGTCGGTGCCGCTGGACCGCATCGGCCTGCCCTGGCTGGCCGACACTGACGGCGACGGCGTGCTCGACGGCGCCGATCCCTGCCCGGTCGACCCGCTCGACTTCTGCACCGGCAGCCCGACGCGGCCCGGCGTGCGCCTGGATCCTGAGTTCAGCGTATTCGAGCCGGCCTCCGGCGTCGGCTACGCGCTGGTGGGCGTCGAGCTCGAGCGCGAGCACAGCGAGCCCGTGACCATTTTCTTCGAGACCTTCATCGACGCCGGCGACAGCGCCACGCCGGGGCAGGACTTCGTAACCGTCCAGGGCAGCGTCACCATCGCTCCCGGCCAGCGCGTCGCCCTGGTGCGCATCGAGATCGCGGGCGACCGCGAGCTGGAAGAGGACGAGAGCTTCAGCGTCCGCATCACCGGCATCGACGGCGGCGTACTCGCGGGCGCCGGCACGGTCCGCATCGTCATCAACGACACGCCGCCCGAGGGCGGCTGCGCCGCCGGCTGCTTCGTCGGTGGCGAAGTGCAGGGCCTGGTGGCCGGCAGCGTGCTGCAATTGCTGCTGAACGACGGCGTGGAGGAGCTCAACCTCGCCGCAGCGGGGCCGTTCACCTTCGGCACGCCGTTGCCGGACGGCAGCGCTTTCACCGTCAGCATCGGTTCCCAGCCGACCAGCCCGCCGCAGGACTGCCTGGTACAGAACGGCAGCGGCGTCATCAATGGCGCGGATTTCCCCGGCGTGCTGGTGCTGTGCTTCCCGGACGTGAACCTGCAGGCGACGGGCGGCGACGCCCAGGTGACCCTGGGCTGGAACGCGGCCGACTTCACGGGCGCCACCTTCGCCCTGTGCCGCGCGGAAGAGGAGCCGTTGGCCGGCTTCGCCAATTGCCTTTCCTACACCGGCGGGCAGCTGTTCGAGAACGTCTCCCAGCCGCTGGTCCAGTCGGGCCTGTTGAACGGGCGTCGCTACTGGTACCTCCTCGAGGTGCGGCACGCCCAGGGCGTGCGCACCTACTCGGCGCCGGCCTCGGCCATGCCCGAGGCGCCGCCGGAACCAGGGGCGAGCCGGCTGAACGACACTGGGCAGCGCCTCTGTTACGGAGACGCGTGGACGGATTGCGCCGAAGCCAGCACGGGCGACCAGGCGGCCAGGCCCCGGCAGGACGGCCGCTTCGGCCGCGACGCCATGGCCGAGGCAGGCCTGCTCGCTAAGATCGGAGGAGGTCAGGCCGGCTTCGACTTCACGCCGCTCGACGCCGCCGGCCAGCCGATCGCCATCGTGGACGGTGCGCCGGTGGCGACGCCGGTTTGCGTGCGCGATAACGTCAGCGGGCTGATCTGGGAAGGGAAGACCCCGGAGAACGCGAGCCGGAACTACACACGCAGCGGCGCCTTCAACTACGCCAGCGTAGTGAATGGCAACGGCGGCCTGTGCGGCTTCACGGACTGGCGTCTCCCGGATCGGCGCGAACTGTTCTCCATCGTGAACAACAGGAGCCGTTTCGCGGCGTTCGACGAGCAGTATTTCCCCAATACGACGCCGACCACGACGGCCGCCGCTACGCTGTACTGGGCGAACGAGGTCTATAACGCCAACCCGACCTCCGGCTGGACCATCACATTCGCCAACGGCAATTCGACCGAGCAACTCGCCAGTTCCTTGCAGAAGGTGCGCCTGGTGCGCGGCGAGCGCTTCCCGCAGGGAGACTTCCGTGACAATGGTGACGGCACGGTGACCGATCTCACCAACGGCCTGACCTGGGACAAGTGCTCCTGGGGCCAGAGCTGGGACAGCGGTGCCAATACCTGTTCGGCCGTCGCCGACGCGATCAGCAGCAACTGGGATGGTGCACTCACAGCGGCGGTGACGGCTAACGAGGCGAACCACCGTGGCCGGCGCGACTGGCGTCTCCCGAACCGGGCCGAGCTCGAGTCTTTACTGCGGCTCAATGCCAACCTGCCGGCCATTGACGCGACCGTGTTCCCCAACACTGCGGCGGTGGGTTACTGGAGTTCGACGCCGTACGCCATTTCGCTCGACGCCTGGCGCGTCGGGTTCGACCATGGGCGGGTGAGCAACGCCCAGATGACACTGGGGAATCGCATTCGCCTGGTGCGGGGCGGCGACGACTTCGACCTGCTGGCGCCGATAGAGAACCGGTTGAACGATACGGGTCGGACAGAGTGCTTTGACGGTGCCGGGCTCGCCGATTGCATCGAAGCCGTGGCAGGAGACACGGGCCTGTTCCCGCAACAGGACGGCCGTTTCGGCCGGGACGCACAGGCCTTGGCGGGCCAGCTGTCCAAGGCAGGCGGCGGCTGGGCCGGTTTCGATTTCACGCCGCTCGGCTCAGGCGGGGAAGTCATCGAACTCGCCGGGGGCGCTCCTGCGAGTCAGCATGCCTGCGTACAGGACAACGTCACCGGCCTGGCCTGGGAAGTGAAGACGGCGGCGAATGCCGGCAACACCTACACATGGGAACAAGCCAACACGTATGCAGAGAACCTCAACAATGGGGGTGGCCTGTGTGGTTACTCGGACTGGCGGATGCCGACGCGTCGAGAGCTGCTTTCGATCATCGACCACGGGCGCTCCCTGCCGGCTGTGGACAGGCGATTCTTCACCAACACCCCGACGAGCGGTTCCAGTCGTCACTGGACGGCAGACGCTGACTTGTCGGCGCCCCTTGGCACCCGGCACTGGACCGTCGATTTCGCATTCGGGGACTCGGTGTCGGGTGTTGAGAGCGCTACATCCCAGTTGGTCCTGCTGGTCCGTGGCGAGCCGCTTCCTGACGCGAGCTTCAGGGACAACGGCGACGGGACGGTGACGGACCTGAGCACCGGCCTGACCTGGGACAAGTGTGCATGGGGCCAGTCCCGCGATGCGGCCACCAACCAATGTGGTTCGCCTGACGAGATGGCCTTGATCAGTTGGGGCGAGGCAATCCAGGTTCCGCTCACCGCGAACTCCCAGCTGCATCGTGGCCAGGGCGACTGGCGGCTGCCTAATCGGACTGAGTTGGAGTCGCTGTTCAATCTGGACAGGACTTTCCCGGCAATGGAAACCGGCGGCTCACCGGAAGGTGTGTTCGGCAACGCACCGGCTGGCGGCGTCTTCTGGACCGCCACCGTCCGGACGGCCGATTTCACCGGGCCGACCGTGTGGTTCGGCGACTTCGACTTCGGTGACAGCGCCGGCTCGACCGTATCGACGTTCCCGCCGCCGTTGCACGGCGTCCGTCTCGTCCGCGGCGGCGATGACTTCGACGCGCTGGAGTGAGATGAACCATGGCGCCTGTTCAAGAACCTACTGATCGAATGACCGGCGCTGCGGCCAGGCGGGCTGCGAGGCCGGCCATCCTGCTCGCCCTCACCCTCGCCCTGGCCCTCACCGCCTGCGGCGGCGGCAGCAACGGTGCAGGATCCGGCGCAGGCGCGGTGGTCACTCCGCCGCCAGACGGCAGTACGCCTCCGCCCACGCCGCCGCCTGGGGGGACGAACCCGCCGCCCACCCAGCCGCCGCCGGACTCGACGATTCCGCCGGCCATCGTGCCCATCGGCGCGGTGCTGCCCGAGCCCCTGCCGGACAGCGACTACGACGGCATTCCCGACCACCTCGACGCCTTCCCCTTCGAGGCGCCGGTGTTCACCGCCCCGGGCAGCGCGGGCTGGATGCGCGTGGAAGGCGCCTGGACCGAGATCGAGAGCCGTGCCGTCCCTGACGCCGTGGTGGCCGGCCACCAGTTCATGCTCAGGGGTCGCGGCCTCGGCGCGGGCGGCGGTGGCGAGTGGGCCGTGTTCGACACGCGCCGGGGCAAGGTCGCAGTACGGCCCGAAATCGTCGCACCGGGCACCTGGAAAGTCGCGGCGCCGCCGCTGGCGCTGAGCGTGCACGCGGTGGTCGGCAACCGGCGCAGCGAGAGCCGGCTTCTGTCCTACGTCGAGCCCGGCGCGCCGCTGCTGTTCCCGCCCGCGGGCCGGGTGCTGGCAGGGAGTTCGCTGCGGCTCGAGGGCCTGAACCTCGAGGATGTCGACGTCGTCACGCTTGGTTCGGCGCTGCTGCCGGTGGAGGAGTCCGGTCCGGGGTTCGTGCGCGTGACGCTGCCCGCATCGAGTGACCGCAACGAGCTCAAGGCGCTGGCCGGCGGCCTGGGCTCCAACCCAGTCAGCTTCGATTACCGCCGCCGGGTGACTGTCTCGATCGACCCGGCGCTGCCGCTGCGGCCGGACGACGTGCTGCAGCTCAATCTCCGTGAAGGGATGGTGCGTCTGCAGCCGGGCGCCGCGATCTCGCTCGAGGTGCCGGCGCACCAGCCGGGCTGGTACGCCTTCGACCTCCTGCGCGCTGGAGGCCGGCCGAGCTACGGCATCCTCGGCTTCGCGGCCTGGCCCGACGAGCAGGCGGCGCAGGTCTCGCTCGACGCCACCATCGGCGCGGAGCTGCTGAAGTTGTGGCCGATGATGGCCAGCGGCGGGGGGGCAGACTGGCGGTCGCAGCGTCAACGGGTGAACAGCGGCCTCGCGTTGCCGGAGGCGGCGGCCTTCCGCGACGCGCTGGCCGAGCACCTGCGCTCCGGTTCGGCCTTCCCGCGCCACGAGTTGCGCGGCCGCCTGCTGGCTGCAGTCGACCGAGCCGGTCTCGAGGCCCCGGAGGTTCTCGCGGACGGTCCCAACCTCGGGCTCGGTCGCTCGCTGGACGACCTCCAGGTCGGCGTGGTCAGCCTGGCGTCGTCCGACGTGCCCGATACGCCCCGCGCAACCTATTCCCAGTTCACCGTCCAACGCGCCAGTGACTGCGTGACGCTGGGGCTGCCGGTCGGGGTGTCGCCGTCCGACGTCTGCGTCGAGAACGACACGGCGCTCCCCTCGAGTATCGCGGTCTACGTGCCGCAGCGATTCGTGGGGAGCAGCCGATATACGCCGAGTCCGGAAGATCGCCGCCGGTCGCACATCAGCGGGCCGACTGATCCGAACAGCCTGCGTAACGACAGGTCGATACTCAATGCCGACGACCGTCAGCCATTGTGCGGGATGCGTCCGTGCTTCGTGGAGATCATCACCCCTGGCGCTGCAGAAGGCGCAGGCGACATCGTTCTCACGTCCGCGGAGCAGCAGATCGTCAATAACCTGCGTTTGCGCTGGATCCTCGAGGCCTTCATTGTGCCCATGGCCAAGGATCTCGCAGGCATGTCGGATGCGCCGGAGAACGCAGTATGCCTTTTCGATGCGTTCGTGCAGGACCAGGTCGGCCTGGGCGCGGCAGTGTCGAGCTTCTATGTCGGCGCGTTCCAGAACCCCGCCGGTGCGATCGAGTTATTCGACACGACCGTTGGCAAGTACCTGGTCGACACGATTACCGGGGCGGCCAATATCACGACGGCGGACAAAGTGCTTGATTGCGCGCTCGACGAACTCCCGGACCTAGAGTCTGTTCGCGACCGAATCGGGCAGAACCTCGCCAGCGCCCGCCGGCTCCTCAACAGGATCCTGCTGTTCGTGGAGGTGGTGGACACGACCATGAGCATCGGCGGCGTGCTGTTCACACCGGAAAAGATGCTCTTCAAGGTCGAGCCGCGCGCCGAGATCACCGGTTTCAGCCCTTCAGTGCTGGACCTGAACGACATCTATGCGTCGGACGGCAGCGACCGCGTGTTCAAGGTTTCCGGCGACTGGCTGGCCAACAGCACGGTGCAGCCCAACTTCGTCCCAAGGCTGTACTTCCGGGACCAACGGGGCGCCACTCGCGACTTCAGCGTGCTCCCGAGCCAGGTCGTGGAGGGCGCCGACCCGCAGC
Source organism: uncultured Thioalkalivibrio sp. (assembly GCA_964413755.1). GTDB lineage: Bacteria > Pseudomonadota > Gammaproteobacteria > Steroidobacterales > XN24 > XN24. The sequence goes on from CAYPTW010000022.1 coordinate 27,236, forward strand.
GTGAGCTCCTGTTCTCGCTGCCGCGCCTGGCCTTTTTCAATCCCGACCTGCCGTCGCCGCTCGCCTCGCTCAGCGGCCTCGAGCCGGGCCGGCTGGAGATGTGGCTAGAGTACAGCGATCCCGGCTTCAACAACTATCCTGGCGGCGTGCTGAAGGTGCCTTCCGGCCTGTCGATCCCGCTGGTCACGCCGCCGCGGATCACCGCCTTCGATCCTCCTGCGGCGCGTCCGGGGCAGCAGGTACGGGCCAGCGGCAGCGGCCTGGAGCGCTATGCCGCGCGGCCGCGCGTGGTGCTGTTGAGCAATACCGTGGTGCGCGAGCCCTGGTCCGGCGGCCCGATTCCGGCGGAGATACGGGACGGCAAGCTCTTGTTCAGCCTACCGGCCTGCACGTCGGATACCGGCTGCGTGCCGCGCGGCGACTGGCTGGTGGAGCTGAACGACGGCATGGGCGAACTCGAGCAGGTGGTGATCTCGGACCGCGCGTTCTCGACCGGGCCGGGCACGGTGTTCCCGGTCATCAAGCTCGGGGATTTCTCCTCCACCGACGACCGGATGTTCATGCAGTTGCAGGACATAAACGAAACCATCCTGCAGGAGCGAGTGCTGCCCGACGTGATCGGCGAGCGCTTCGTCTCGCTGGTGGTGAACGACCCGTCCAACCTCAGGTACGTCGCGGTGGAGTGCGTGGATGCAGGCGCGGACAGCACCTGCACCTACGACCTGACCGGCGAGGACGTGGCCTACCTGGTGGGCACCGGTTTCGAGGGGGGCACCAGCGGGCAGATACCAGCGGGCAGGTCCGTCGTGTTCCCGGTCTGCGTGCCCGGCTCTTTCGCGGACTGGTGCACTGGATTCACCTGGTGAACCCATCTTCTGACCGGGACAGCCTGGCAGCGCCAGTGCGGCACTGCCAGGCCTGAGACGGGGTTAAGCTCCGTCGTCGCTCAGGTCTTCGAGGCCTGGTAGATGCTCTCGATCGAGGCGTCCAGCATGGCGTTGAACTCCTCGTCGCTCTGCTGCGCCGAGAGGCCCTCGGTCAGGGCGCGCGAGAAGCTCGCCACCATGCCGTGCTGGCGCGCCAGGCGCTCGTTGGCCTCGTCGCGCGAGTAGCCGCCGGACAGCGCCACGACCTTGAGCACCCGCGGATGCTCGATGCAGTCGGCGTAGAGGTTGTCCTGCTCCGGCAGGGTCAGCTTGAGCATCACCATCTCGCCCTCGGGCAGGGCGTCGAGCTGCTTGATCAGCTCGGCCTTGAGCAGGTCTTCCGCCGCGGCCTTGTCCGGGCAGTGGATGTCGACCTCCGGCTCGATGATGGGCACCAGGCCCGCGGCCACGATCTGGCGGCCGATCTCGAACTGCTGGTCCACGATCGCCTTGATGCCGCTCGCGCTGGCCTGCTTGATGACGGAGCGCATCTTGGTGCCGAAGATGCCCTTCGCCTTGGCCCTGGCCAGAAGCTCGTCGAGCTTCGGCATGGGCTTCATCAGCTGCACGCCGTCGGCCTCGTCCGCGAGACCCTTGTCGACCTTGAGGATCGGCACCACCTTCTTCGCCTCCCACAGGAACTCGGCGGTGGGCGTGCCCTTGATCTCGCGATCCATGGTGGCCTCGAACAGGATGGCGGCGAGGATGCGCTCGCCGTTGAAGGCCGGGCTGGTGATGATCCGGGTCCGCATCTGGTGGATCAGGTCCATCATCTCTTCGTCGTTGCTGTAGGCGGTCTCGGGGACGCCATACAGCTTGAGGGCCTTCGGCGTGCTGCCGCCGCTCTGGTCCAGCGCCGCGATGAAACCGGACTGGGTCTGGAACTTGGCTTTCTGCTGTTCGAACGTACTCATTGCGGTGCCCTCATTGGCGACTGACGTAAAAGGTGATTGTCGCGGATTTTGCGCCCCGAGGCGACCGCGGGTCGCCCGGAGCCCCGGCGCACAGAGGAGCCGAGCGCCTCACCTCCAGCGATGCGTGCCAATGCTCATGTAGCCGTGATCGCCAATCGGCACGCCGACGCTCAGCCCGACGCCGATGTTGGCTGAGCAGCCCGTGTTGAGTGAGCCCGCCACCAGCACGGCCACGAGCATCATCCGCCTGAAAGTCTGCTTCATCATTCTCTCCCTACGTCGTCGTCTTGCTCAGCACCAGGATCGCGCCGCTCGGGTCGGTCACTACGGCGGTCGTCCCGTCGCGGAACTCGGGCGACGGCGCCACTATGATCCGGCCGCCGAGCGACTCTGCCTGCCGAGCGGCTGCCGCGGGGTCCCTGACGCCGAAATGGGTCAGCCAGACCGGCTGCACATCGTCGTTGGGCCGCGCCATGATGCCGGCCCGCGGTGTGCCGTCCTGCAGCAGCAGCGTGTATTCGCCACCGCGCCGGTTGATGGTCTGGATCTCGAAGCCTGCAATCGCCCGGTAGAAGCCGGCGGCCTCGCTGGTCTCGCTGGCCAGCATCTCATGCCAGACCACGCGCCCGGGCCCGGCCCGGGTGGTGGCGTCATCCGGGTCCCCGATCCGGCTGGTAGCGAGACCGATGACCGCGCCCTGGGGATCGATGATGGCGGCCACCCGGCCGAGGGCGACATCTCTTGGCGACGCGGCCACGCTGGCACCTGCGGTGGCGCCGCGCCGCACCGCGTCGTCGACGTCAGTGACCGAGACATAGGGCAGCCAGCGGGAGACACTCCGTCCGTCGTCACGCCGGTCGGCGGCGAGCAGGCCCGCGACGTAGACATCGCCGAGCTGCGCGACGGCGTACTCCCTGCCACCGGGTCTTTCGACGTCCCTGAACGTCCAGCCGAACAGGCCGCCGTAGAAGCGGCGCGCGGAGTCGATGTCTTCAGTAATGAGGTCGTTCCATATGACCTTGCCAGCGAGCGGCTCGTCCGTGAACGACATGCCCTCGAGCGCGGGCACCCCGGCCGTGGTGCAGCTCGCTGTCGTGGCGACCATGATGATCGTCGCTAGTGCCAGTGCGATTCGCATGCGCTCCTCCGTTGGCTGGTGCGTTCGGCGCGCGCGCCGAATGCCGGCGAGGCGCCAGCCTCCGCAGTATATCCGCCGTTCGCGCCGCCAGACTGTCCGGAATCGTCAGGCACGCTGCTGCCGGGCTTGCCGTCGGTGCAGCTCTCGCCATAGACTTTCGCCCCGGCGCGCGGGTGTAGTTCAATGGTAGAACAGTAGCTTCCCAAGCTACGAACGTGGGTTCGATTCCCATCACCCGCTCCAGAA
>CAYPTW010000023.1:0-18620 GCA_964413755.1 uncultured Thioalkalivibrio sp.
TTTATCTCGCTCAGTGCGCCTTGTACGTCCCGGCCACGCGGCCAGGTCTCCAAGCGCCGGGATCCCGGTGCGGTCGGGGTCGCGGTCAGTGCAGCGCGGCGCCGCTGCCGAGGTCGAGCGCCGGCACGTCGCCTGCGGGCGTCACGCCCAGCACCCGGCAGTAGAACGCCAGCTCGGCCTCGAGCGCGGCCTTGATGTTCTCGGCGCGGCGGAAGCCGTGGCCTTCCTCGGGGAACTCGAGGTAGGCGGTGGGAATGCCGCGCTGGCGTAGCGCGGCATACATGCTGCGGCTCTGCTCGGGCGGCACGACCTTGTCCTCGCCACCCTGGAAGAAGATCACCGGGCAGCGGATGCGGTCGGCATGCTTGAGCGGCGAGCGCTCGTCGAACAGGCGGCGTGTCGCCGGGTCCTCGGGGTTGCCGATGAGCCAGAGGTCGTACTGCGACTCGAACTTGTGCGTGTTGCCGAACAGCGCGCCCAGGTCGCCGATGCCGTAGTAGCTGGCGCCGGCGCGGAAGGCGTCGGTGAAGGCGAGGGCGCACAGCACGCTGTAGCCGCCGGCGCTGCCGCCGCTGATGAAGGCGGCCTCGGGATCGGCCAGGCCCTGCTGCGCGAGGAAGCGCACCCCGGCCACGCAGTCCTCGACGTCGGCCTCGCCCCAGCGCCCGTAAAGGCTTTCCCGGTAGTCCCGACCGAAGCCGGTGCTGCCGCGGTAATTCACGTCGAGCACGGCGAAGCCGCGCGTGGTCCAGAACTGGATTTTCGCGTCGAAAGCCGGCGAGGTGGCGCCGGTCGGGCCGCCGTGACATTTCACGATCACCGGCGGCGCCGTGCCGGCCGGAGCGACGTGCAACGGATTACAGGGCGGGTAATAGAAGGCATGCGCGGTGGCGCCGTCGCCGGTGGGAAAGCTCAGCGCGCGCGGGCGGGAGATCCACTCGCCCTCCAGTGGCAGCGGGCCGGCGTCCGCGATCAGCCGCGGACGCATGTTGGGCGCGTCCAGCACGTACACGCCCATGGCGCGGTCGGGCGCGCCGGCCTGGACTACTGCTTCGCGGCCGTCGGTGGCGAAGTGATCGACGGCTTCGAGCCGCCAGCGTTCGCGCGAAGGCAGGCCGGGACCGAAGTGCCACAACTCCCAGCTGCCGTCGCGGCTCATGGCACCCATCATCCCGCCCGAAATCTCGCCCCAGGTGGACTGGCCGAAGACCCATTGCGGCATGCCGCCCTCGGAGTCCATCTCGGTGAAACGCTCCGTTTCGCTGCCGTCCCAGGCGTAGTGGTTCCACCAGCCGTCCGGATCGGCGACGAAGCCGAGCCGCCCGTCGCGCAGCCATTCCGGCTGGAACACGGAGACGCGCTCGCCGCCGGCAACCTGCACGGGATCCGCGGGGCGGCCGGCCGCATCGAGGCGGGCTGACCACAGCGTGGTGCCGTCCCAGGGCAGGCGCGGATGGTCCCAGGTCAGCCATGCAAGGCGTTCGCCGTTTTCGTCCAGGCGCAGCGAGGCATAGAAATCGTGGCCCTCGAGCAAGGTGGTGACAATGCCGTCGTCGCTGACAGCTACGACGCTGGCGCGCGGTTCGCCGGGCGCGCCGTGGTCCTCGCAGACAGCCAGCACGCGACGCCGGCGCGGATCGCGCTTGAGATCCGCATAGCGGCGCTGGTCGGCTGGCGTGAGCTGCCGTATCTCGCCGTCTGCATCGCGATGCCAGATGGCCTGGTCGGCGTCGTTGACGAACCAGGCCTCGGCGCCGAGCACACAGTAGGCCCCGCCGCCATACTCGTGCGCGCGGCTGCGCACGCTGAAGGGCGCCGGCGTCAGCTCGCTGCGCCGCCCGTGCAGGTCCTGCATCAGCACGGTCCGGCCGCCCTCGGCGGGGCGCTGCTCCAGCCAGCAGACCTGGTCGCCCCGGCGCCAGGGTTGCTGCAGCTTCACCCCGGTGCGGGCGACATCGGCGGCGGACAGTGGCGACGACCAGCTGCCGCAGGGCGATTCTTTGGGTTGCATCTCAGGACTCCAGGGCGAATGCGAAACTGCGCTCGTCGACGGACTCGCCGGCGGCATCAAAGCTCCGCTCGGTCAGTTCCATCGCGCTGCCCGGCGTGAGCCGCAGCACGGTGGAACAGCGCGTGCCGTAGCGCGGATCGTTGATGAAGGGCGAAGACAGCAGGCGTTCCCACTCGGGCGGCAGCCCGGTGTCAGGCAGCTCTTCGTCTGCGGCCGGCGTGCGGTCGGCGAGCATTTCCAGCAGGGCGGCCGTGTCGGCGCCCTGTTGCAGCAGCCTTGTGAATCGCGCGCGGGTGCGCGCCAGCTTCGGCCAGGGCGTGTCCAGCAGGTGGTTGGACAGGCCGTATACGCCCGGTGCGAGCGCCTCCGGGCCGCGCCCGCGGTTGGACAGGTACACCAGTTCATCCGGTCCGCCCAGCAGCAGGTTGAAGCCGGCGTAGTCCTCGCTGCGCTGCGCGACCTGGCGCGCCCACTCGCCTGGCCCGGCGTCTCCCTGCAGGAATCCGGTCACGAGTTCGCCGCGCGAGCGCGGGCCACGCCCCTCGGCCATGGGTTCGCGGTAGTTGGTAACCACGGCAAAGCGGCCGTCCCGCGCTGCCGCCAGCCAGGTGCCGCCGGCGCGCAGGTCGCGGCCGCCGACGATGCGGCCCCCGTCCCACCAGTCCGCCGGCGCGGCCGGGCGGTCGTGGAACTCGTCGCGGTTGCCGGCCAGCACGAGGGTCTCGGCGGCGGCGGTCCGCCAGGCGAAAACGAGCAGGCACATGACGTCAGCGGGCCCCGTTGCTCATGGTTCCGGCCGTGCGATCCAGGGTCCGGCCTGCACGTCCCGCGCCAGGGCGCGTCCTGGTGCGGCGTCGAACCATTGCTCGATGAGGTGCCAGGCGATGGATACCCGTGGCGGCAGCATCACCTCGCCGGCGACGAGGTCGTCGCGGCTCACCCAGCGCGCGTCTTCCAGCTCGCTGTCGCGCAGGGTGATGTGCTCGCTGGCGGCGCGCGCGGTGAAGCCGAGCATGAGCGAGGAGGGGAATGGCCACGGTTGGGAGCTGTGGTATTCGACGCTGCTGACGTGCACCCCGGTTTCCTCCGCGACTTCCCGCGCCACCGCGTCCTCGAGGCTCTCGCCGGGCTCGACGAAGCCGGCGATGGCCGAGTAGCGGCCGGGCGGCCATGCCGGCTGGCGGCCCAGCAGGCAGCGTTCGCCGTCGGTCACGAGGACGATGATGGCGGGGTCGACGCGCGGGAAGTGCTTGGCGCCGCAGCCGCTGCACTTGCGTGCATGGCCGGCCTCGATGGGCTGGGTGGGCGCGCCACAGCGGCTGCAGTGCCGGTGGTGCTCGTGCCACGCCAGCATGGCCCGGGCATAAGCCAGCAAGGCGGCGTCGCCGGGCTCGAGTTGCTCGCCGATGCCGCGGATATCCTCGAAGCGGCCGAGCGTCTCCGGCGGCTCGTCGCCGGCAAGCGCGAAGGCGAAGCAGGGCACGCCCGCGCGTTCGCCCAGCAGCACCCATTCCTGCGCGTCCTCGGCCACGGCGTCGGCGGCGAGGAACAGCGGTCGCGGTCCGGCCTCGGCGCTGACCAGCACCTTGCGGCGCCACACGGCGATCCAGTCGCCGCGGCCCCGCGCCGCCGCCAGCCAAGCCTCATCGCGCCGCAGGTGGCCGATGCGGTCGAGGGGCGCGGCGGCGAGGAAGTTGCTGCGCGGGGCGCTCATTCCCCGGCGAGATCCAGCGGCCGTGCCGCCACCACGATGCCGTCCGCGTCGGCATACAGGTGTTCCCCCGGGCGGAAGGTGACGCCGGCGAAGCTCAGCGAGACGTCGCGCTGCCCTTCGCCGCGCTTGTGAGTCTTCAGCGGGATCGTGCCCAGCGCATGCACGCCGAGCTCCAGCTGGTTGATGGCCGCGGAATCGCGGATGCAGCCGTTGATGACCAGGCCTTTCCAGCCGTTCTTCACCGCCAGCTCGCCGAGCATGTCGCCGAGCAGGGCGCGGCGCTTCGAGCCGCCGCCGTCGACCACCAGGATGCGGCCCTCGCCCGGCTCGGACAGGGCCTCGCGCACCTTGGAGTTGTCCTCGTAGCACTTCACCGTGGCGATCGGGCCGTCGAAGGCCGTGAGCCGCCCGTAGCGCTGGAACATCGACTCCAGCACGTGCAGGTCCTGTTCATGGGCGTCGCAAAGGTCGGCGGTGTGGTGCGGCATCTCGGCTCCCGGGCAAGGTGTCGGCCCATATTCTACGCGTCATGGCGGCGCGCGCTTCTCGCGGCCGCGGCAACGGCCCCGTGAGTGGACCCGGCAGGCGGGGCAGCGCCGGCCGTCCAGCGCCAGGGCGTCCTGGACATAGAAGCTGCGGCACTCCGCGCAATCGAGGAGCAGCAGGTCGCGTCGTTCCGTCAGTGCGGCGAGCAGGTTCCATGCGTGCTCGAAGCTGATCGCGCTGTCCGGGCTCACCGCGCGGAACTCCTCGAAGGCGTCGCACAATCGTTCACCGAGTTCGAGTTCGTTGTCGAGCGGCACGGGCTGCGTGCTCAGGTCCGGGAGTATCTCCAGCAGGCCCCAGTTGGCAAATGCATGCGCCAGCAGCGTGGCCTCCGCCTGCAGCAGCGGATTACGGACGAAGAACTCGATACTCGAAGGCGACTTGCCCCGGTGGCGCCGCGCGATGCGCCCGCGGTTTCCGGGCGCGACGAAATACCGGCTCCAGAGCTTGCGAATCTGGTCCTGGCTGAAGCCGGTGCAGCGCGTGATGATGTGCGTGCGCGCCTCGTGGCTCAGCAGGCGAATGGCGAGATCCCGCCGCGCCTGTTCTCCGTGATACCCCTGTTCCTGCTCAGTCATTAGCGTCCCTCCCCTGCTCGAGCGCTCACTGTCGCGCAGGGCGCTGGTGATTGGAATACCATATTTGGGAATAAAAGCCCAGATATGGTATTAATCCCTCCAAATCTGGTTGCAGCGGGCGCTTATTGCGGGGTCACGCGCAGGCAGGGAGGTTCTAGTCTGCCTGTTAAGGGAGGGCAGCAAGATGAGCAGCACATTCAGGCGGGACCTGGTGGAGTTGAATGCCGAGTTCATCGGCCTGGCAGCGGACCAGCTCGATCTTGGGCTGGCGCCTTGCGTGCAGCAACGCATCGCCGATCTCGATCGCGACGGTCGCCTCGTCCTGGCGGCAATGCCGTTCGCGTTGTTCGGCCTGGGTTTCGAGGAAGAGGGCGCATGGAGCACGCTGCTATCCCCGTGCGTGCGCGACCTCGAGCCCGGCTATATCGCCGCGAGAGCGCCGGCAGAGAGGTTTGCCCTGCTTGCGCTGAGCACCCTGCGGACCTGCCTGCGCATGGCGGCCCGCGACACTTCCGCGTGGATCGGGCTGCCCCCTGGGACGCGGCGACGCCTTGCCAGGCTGGAGATCGGGCTGTTGCCGCCGGTGGCGGCCTGTGCCGCGCCGCGCCTGCGCGCCCGGCGCGTGTTGCGCGAGGCGACCTGGGCACGGTTGGTGGATGCCGTGGCGAACCGGGACCAGCGCCAACTGGTGATCCTCGCAGCGCTGGGGCGGCAGTGGTCCATTCGCCGCTCCCTGGGCATCAAGTCCGCCATCGCCGGCACGCACGGATTCCGTCGTTGAGCATCGCTACGCGCCCCGACCGTCGAAGTTGTTAAAATGAACGACTTCGCCGGGCATCCGGCCGCGCCTTCCGCGCGGCGCCGCCCGGCCTCCAGGCAGGCGCATGAAGGCCCTCGAACTCGAAAACCTCAGCAAGACCTACCCCAACGGGGTGCAGGCCCTCAAAGGCATCGACCTCTCCGTGGAAGAGGGCGATTTCTTCGCCCTGCTCGGCCCCAACGGCGCCGGCAAGAGCACCACCATCGGGATCATCACCTCTCTGGTGACCAAGACCGGCGGCACGGCGAAGATCTTCGGCCACGACATCGACCATGACTTCTCGGCGGCCAAGGCCTGTATCGGGCTGGTGCCGCAGGAGCTCAACCTCAACCAGTTCGAAAAGGTCGAGAGCATCGTCGCCACCCAGGGCGGCTATTACGGCATGGCGCGCGCCGAGGCACTGGAGCGGTCCGAAAAGTACCTGCGTGAGCTGCAGCTGTGGAGCCGCCGCCACGACATCGCCCGCTCGCTTTCCGGCGGCATGAAACGCCGCCTGATGATTGCCCGTGCCCTGGTGCACGAGCCGAAACTGCTCATCCTCGACGAACCGACCGCCGGCGTGGACATCGAGATCCGCCGCTCCATGTGGAGCTTCCTGCGCAAGGTGAATGCCGAGGGCACCACCATCATCCTCACCACGCATTACCTCGAGGAGGCGGAGAACCTGTGCCGCAACGTGGCCATCATCGACCACGGCCGCATCATCGAGAACGATCGCATGAGCCGCGTGCTGCGCAAGCTGCACATGGAGACCCTGGTGCTGACCCTGGAAAGGGAATACCAGGCCGCACCTGAGCTGGACGGCTACGTGACCCGCCTGGTGGACCCGCTGACGCTGGAGGTCGACGTGCAGAGCCGCCAGGGCATCAACGAGCTGTTCCGTGCGCTGTCCGCGGCGGACGTGCAGGTCACCTCGATGCGCAACAAGGCCAACCGCCTGGAAGAGCTGTTCATCCGCCTGGTGGACCAGGGCAGCGACGGCCGGGCGGCCTGAGGAGCACGAGCATGGAACTGCGCGCACAGTGGAACGCCTTCTCCACGCTGGTCATCAAGGAATACAACCGCATCGTGCGGATCTGGATCCAGACCATCGTGCCGCCGGCGATCACCATGACGCTGTACTTCATCATCTTCGGCAGCCTCATCGGCAAGCGCATCGGCCAGATGGACGGCTTCGATTACATGCAGTTCATCGCGCCGGGCCTGATCATGCTCTCGGTGATCACCAACTCCTACGGCAACGTGGTGAGCAGCTTCTTCGGCGCCAAGTTCGGCCGCCACATCGAGGAGATGCTGGTCTCGCCGATGCCGAACTACCTCATCCTGTGGGGCCACGTCGCCGGCGGGGTGATTCGCGGCCTGTTCGTCGGCGGCATCGTCACGGTGGTGGCGCTGTTCTTCACCCGGCTGGAGATGCAGCATCCCTGGATCGTCCTCACCACGGTGATCCTGACGGCGATCGTGTTCTCGCTCGGCGGTTTCATCAACGCCGTGTTCGCGAAGAAATTCGACGACATCAGCATCGTGCCGACCTTCGTGCTCACGCCGCTGACTTACCTCGGCGGCGTGTTCTATTCCATCTCGCTGCTGCCGCCGTTCTGGCAGCATGTGTCGCAGGCCAACCCGATCCTCTACATGGTGAACGCCTTCCGCTACGGCGTGCTGGGCAGTTCCGACATTCCCATCGGCACCGCCTACGCCATCATCGGCGTGGCCATCGCGCTGCTGTACGGCGTGTCCATGTTCCTGCTGAACCGCGGCATCGGCATCCGCGAATGACATGTGCGGTCGCTACGCTCTTTACACCCCGATAGAGGCCGTCGCCCGGCTGTTCGGGGTGGAAGAGTTCCACGCCCGCGATATCGCGCCGCGTTACAACATCGCGCCCACCCAGCAGGTACCCATCGTGCGCCGCTCGCCCTACCCGGCGGCGGAGGCGACTGAGACCGGCGCGGCACCCCCGCGTGAGTTGGCGCTGGCGCGCTGGGGCCTGGTGCCGTTCTGGGCCAAGGACCCGGCCATCGGCAACCGCATGATCAACGCACGCGGCGAGACCGTGGCCGGCAAGCCGGCCTTCCGCGCGGCCTTTCGCAAGCGCCGCTGCCTGGTGCCCGCGGACGGGTTCTTCGAGTGGCAGAAGACGGCGGACGGCAAGCAGCCCTGGTACATCCGCGATGCCGGCGGCGAGCCGATGGCGCTGGCCGGCCTGTGGGAGTTGTGGGACCCGCCGGACGGCGGCGAGCCGCTCGCCAGCTGCGCCATCATCACCACTGGCGCCAACGAGCTGATGCGCCCGCTGCACGACCGCATGCCGGTGATCCTCGACGAGGCCGGCCGCGCAGCGTGGCTGGACCCGGCGGCGGAGCCGCAGCAGCTCGAGGCGCTGCTGGCACCCGCACCTGACGGCATTCTCGAGGCCTGGCCGGTGAGCCGGCGCGTGAACAGTCCCTTCAACGAGGATCCGTCGCTGGTCCAGCCGGACTGAGGACCCGGCCCGGCAGTCAGGCGTCGATACGTTGCAGGGCCACGACCAGCGTGCCGGGCCCGCCGTGCACCCCCAGCGCTGTACCGATCTCGGTGACGAAGGCCTGCTCCAGGCCGGGCAGGCGCGCCTGCAGCGCCGCCAGGAGCTCGGCCGCGGCCTCGGGAGCATTCGCATGGCCGACGGCGAGCCGCTGGCCGTGCGCGGGCCCGGCGCGCTTCGCCACCCAGCGCGCGAAGCGCCGAATGCGGTTGCGGTGGCCGAGCAGCGCACCGGCGGTGCCGATACGACCGTCCGGGAAAGTCGCCAGGATCGGTTCCAGCCGGAGCAGGCGGGCGACAAGCCGCTTGGAAGGCGGTACGCGCCCGCCGCGCACCGCGTGCTCGATGCTGCCGAGCAGGGCCCAGGCGCGCGTGTTGGCCACGATGCTTTCCAGCGCCAGCGTGATCTCGTCGATGTTGCGTCCCGCCGCGGCCAGTTCGGCGGCGCGCAGCACGACCAGGCCCTGGCCGATGGAGACGTTGCGCGAGTCGACCGCCAGCACGGGGGCCGTGGCCGAGGCCCGGTCGGCCGCTGACTGCGCGGACTGGAAGGTGCCGCTGCCCCAGCCAGTGACGTGGATCGAGACGATGCCGGCATGGTGGCTGGCCAGGATCTGGTACAGGCGGCGGAAGTCGCCCGGGGGCGGCTGCGAGGTGGTCGGGTGCACCTCGCTCTCTGCCATCAGGCGGTAGAACTCCGAGGTGTCGAGGCTCACCTTGTCGAGGTAGCTCTTCGCGCCGAAATGGATCCGCACCGGCACGGTGTGGATCTCCATGGAGGTGAGCAGCTCTTCCGGCAGGTCGGCTGCGCTGTCCGTGACTACGGCGACCGTCCCGGAGCCGCTGCGCGCAGCGACCTGCTGGGCCTGCATGTCGTCGGCCTTTTTTGCGCTCACTGCGCCGAAGCGGGCGGCCACGCGGAAGACTTCTTCCGGGTCGTCCACGTGGATGTGGATGCGGGCGCGCCGCGTGCCTCCGGCAATGACCAGGCTGCTGCCGAGGCCGGCAAGGGCGCCGCGCAGGCGCCGGCGGTCGAGGTCGCCGCTGACCAGGCACTCGGTGCACCAGCGATGGCCGTCGTTGTCGCCCGCATCGAAGAAACTCGCTTCCCCGGCGTGCGCGGCCTGCGCCTGTTCCGTTGCCGCAGCATCGCTGTCGGCGCGCAGGGAGCCCTGGCGCACGAAGTCCGTGATGCCCTGCAGCAGGTCGACGAAGCCCTGTGCTCCGGCGTCGACCACGCCCGCCTTGCGCAGGGCCTCGAGCTGTTGCGTGGTAGCTGCCAGGGAGCGTTGGGCGCGCGCCAGCCCGGCTTCGAGCAGTGCGGCGAAGTCCTGGCCGCCGGCTGCGACCTGCTGCGCCACCTCGGTGGCGAAATCGCGCAGCACCGTGAGGATGGTGCCCTCGCGCGGTTCGCTCAGGGCGTCCTGGGCATAGCTTGCGCCGCGATCGACGGCGCCGACGAAGTGGCGGGTGGTGAGGAGACGCCGGTCCTGGCTGGCATCGCACATGCCGTGAAAGAACTGCGCCAGGATGGCGCCCGAATTACCGCGCGCCCCGTCCAGCGCGGCATCGGCGACGATCTCCAGCAACCGTCCCGCATGGCGCTCGCGTTGCCGCAGCAGCGCGGCGCGTACCGAGCCGAGCATGACCGCCAGGTTGGTGCCGGTGTCGCCGTCCGGCACCGGGAATACGTTGATGCGGTTCAGGTGCTCGGCATCGGCCGCCACGCGCGAGATGCCGGCGAGCAGCCCGCGCGCCAGCCGTTGACCATCCAGGTAAGCGATGCTCGCTGTCGCCAAGCCCGCCTAGTCCCGTGTCAGCAGGAACCGCTGGCCCTGGTAGTCCATCACCACGCCGGTGCGCGTGATGCGTTCCACCTTCGGCCCCTCCTGCGTGGCGTTGCCCTCGTTGTAGCGCCGCATGTTGATGAACACGAAGCGCTCTGCCGGGACGCCGCTGTAAACGTGAATGTCGAGATGCATGTGCGGCACGTTGAGCTCGCCGCGGACGACCAGGTCGGCAAAGCGCGGCAGGCGGGCGTCTTCGGTTGCGGTTTCCGTACTGACTTCCGGCCCGGTCGCCGCGCCGCGCGCGGATGCCGGGGATGCGGCAGCGGAGCTGCCGGGCGGCTGGCGCGCACCGGCTGCGCCGGGCGCCGGCGTGGCGGGCGGCAGCTCGGTGGTCAAGGGTCGTACCTCGTGCCGCGGCGGCTTGTCCGGCAGCGGCAGCGGGGTTGCCACGGTGGCTTCCGCGGCCCGTTCGCTCCTGCTTTCACGCACAGGCTCAGGCTGGGCAACTGCAGGCGCCGGCGCGGTCGACACCGCCCCGGGTTGCGTGCCGGAATCGCGCAACAGCACGGCGGCGAGGACGACGATGTTGAGCGCCAGCAACACCACCAGCGCCGGCAGCCACCTGGGCGTGCGGCGCTCAGTCCGGCTCTCCGGCACCGTGGCCAGCGCCGGCCCGGCCTCCCGTTGCCGTTCGTGCTCCGATTTGCGCAAGGCGTCGAGGATCAGCGACATCACTCGGCCCCGTGCAGGCGGGGGCGCGGTAGTCCCAGCGCATTGTTGACGGCGACGAGGGTCATGGCGCCGGCGATGCCGTCCACGGCGAGGCGCTCACTGCGCTGGAAGTCGCGTACCGCGGCCTCCAGCGCCGGGTCGTAGCGATTCGAGTCTGCGGGCAACACCGGGGCGCCACGCAGTTCTCCCAGTACCCGGCGCAACCAGAGCACGTCGGCCCCGGTGGCGCCGCGCGACAAGGCGCGGCCTTCACCTGCTTCGGGACGCCACAGCAGCAGGTACTCGCCGTACCAAAGCGTCAGCAGCTCGCCCAGCGGCACCTGGACGCGTTCCTCTCCGGCCTGCAGCTCGGCGCGGCCGTCGAGGATGCGGCGCAGGACCAGCTGGTGTTCCCGGTCCTCCGCATCGGAGAGCACCATGATCACCGGGCGGTCCAGCACCGCGAGCTCACCCCAGGTGCCGCGCTGCAGCAGGCAGCGCAGGCCGCCCGCCGCCGCCTGGTCGCATGCCGGGCCGGTGTCCGGGTTGTAGCTGATGTTCCACGCCTCGAAGAGGCTGGCAAAAGCGGTATCCGTGCCGGAAGGCAGCAGGCCTGCGGCCAGCCGCCGTTCCAGGGGTTCCGTCGCGATCACGTCCGTGGCCGGCACCAGCGCTGCAGCAGCCTCCGTTTCGGCCGCCGGCAGCGCTTCTGTCGCTGCGGCGGCCGGCGTTGGCGTGGTTTCTGCCGGCGGCCGCAGCACCGGCGTGGCGGCAGGCAGGCGCGCGTCCGCGGCGGTCGTGTCGCGCGCCGCGTCGAGCATGCCCATCGGCTCGCGCTGCAGCAGGAACATGATCACCAAAGCCATGCCGACAATCACCACGCCGGCCAGGCCGAGCAGCATGGCCGCGGCGCCTGGCGACCGGCGTACCTTGCGCTTCACGCGCTCGCCGAAGACTTCCCGGGCGGCCTGGCGGGTCATCCTGGCGTCGACGGTCGGAGTTTCTCGCGACCACGCCCCGAGCAGGGCGCGGTCGGCAATGACGTTCACCAGGCGCGGGATGCCGTCCGAGCTGCGGTGCAGTTCGCGAATGGCGGCCGTGGTGAAGATCTGGCCGCGGCCGCCGGCGACGTCCAGGCGGTGGCGCACATAAGCCTGCAGTTCGCCGGCTTCGAGCGGCTCGAGGTGATAGCGGCCGGTGATGCGTTGCGCCAGCTGGCGCAGGTCGCTGCGCGCCAGCAGGTCCCTGAGTTCCGGCTGGCCGACCAGGATGATCTGCAGCAGCTTCTGCTTGGCCGTCTCCAGGTTGGTGAGCAGGCGGATCTGCTCCAGCACCTCGGTGGAAAGGTTCTGTGCCTCGTCGACGATCAGCACCACGCGCCGCCCCGCCGCATGGGCCTTGAGCAGGCGCAGGTTGAGCGCGTCGATGATCGCCTTGGGGCTGGCGCGCTCCTCCACCTCCACCTGCAGCTCGTCGCAGATGGCCAGCAGGAACTCGGTCGGCGACAGCCGCGGGTTGAGTACCAGCGCGACCTCGGTGTATTGCGGCAGCTGCTCCAGCAGGCTGCGCACCACGGTGGTCTTGCCGGTGCCGACCTCGCCGGTCAGCTGGATGAAGCCGCCGCTCTCGGTGATGCCGTACAACAGGTGCGCCAGCGCCTCGGCATGACGCGGGCCCAGGTACAGGTACCTGGGGTCCGGCGTGATGGCGAAGGGCTTTTCGTTGAGTCCGAAGAAACTTGCGTACATAACCATTGTCCGCGCGGGACATTCCCGCGGCAGGGTCCCGGATGATGCACCGGGTGGGCGCGCCGGGGCAATCCGCTACAGGGTGACGGCGGTATAGAGCAGCAGTCCGACGAAGGTGGTGACCAGGGCGAACAGGTAGCTCAGCCCCATCAGCACGTACTTGAACAGGGTGAGCCAGAAGCCCTGGCCGTATACGCGCCGCAGCGCGCGGAACAGGTAGACCATGAGGTAGAGGAATGCTGCGCCGTTGATCAGCCCGGTCGGCAGTGTGCCGGGCGCCAGTCGCTCGCCGCCCTGTTCGAACAGGATCAGCAGCAGGCTGAAAATGTAGAAAAAGGAGTGGTAGTGCACCAGGAACAGCAGGTGCTCGGCGTAGTAGCGTCCTGACAGCGGGTAGGCCAGCTTCATCACCAGCGCCATCACCGGCAGGAACAGGAACATCATGGCCGGGATGTTGCTCAGCACGGCGCGCATGAAGCTGCGGCCGCGGTCGAGGGTGATGCGCTCACAGATGTCGCGAGCCCGGTCCGGAGGTATCCATTCCGCGAACCCGTCGGGAACGCCCTCGTAGTCGACGTTGCACATCCCGTCGAAACGGGCACCCCCCACTGTGATGTTGACGTCCAGCGGTTCTGCTTCGGTGCCGGGTTCGGGCGGCGTTCCAGGCGCCCCGTCCTCCGGCGCTCCGCCCTCCGGCGGGATGGGAGTCGCGCTCTCCTGCGCCGGCGCATCCCCGTTGAGCACTACGTCGTCGCCGATGTCGAAGTCCGTCAGCAGGGAGGCGACGAAGAAGAACACGATGCTGGCGGAGATGAACAGGCGGAAGGGCGGCACGTAGCGCGCCCGCTTCCCTTCCAGGTAGTCGATGGTGAGCCGGCCGGGCCGGAACAGCAGCAGGCCGAGGGTGCGCCACAGGCGGGAGTCGAGCGAGGCGATCAGGTCGCCGGCGTCTTTCAGCAGCTCCCACAGCGTGATCATGCGCGTGCGGGCGCGCTGGCCGCAGTTGGCGCAGTACTGCCCCCACAGCAGCTGGTCGCAGTTGGGACAGGGGCGCGCGTCGGTCAGGGCCGCGTCGCGACCCTCCTGGACGATACGCCGGGTGGCGCGGAAGCGGTTGCCGAAGCGGCTTACGCCCTCGGCGCGCATGCGCGGGGCAAACTCCTCCAGGTAGCGCTCCAGGGCCGCCCGGTCCTCGAGTTCGTAGCGCACGATGCGCAAGGCGGCGCCGGACTCGGGGTCCTCGCCCTTGTGGATGGTCGCGCCGGTGAAGCCGGGCAGCGCGATCATCTCGTCGGCGTGGTACTCCAGCCAGGCCTCGAACTCGCGCAGGATCTCCGCGTCCGGCTCGAGCGTGACCTCGTAGGTGATGCGCTCGCCGGACACGGCCCCTATCCCGGCCCTGCCGCCGTCAAGCTTCGGTCGCTTCGGTCGCTTTCCGCGCCGGCTTGCGTGCCCGCGGCTTACGCGCCGGCTTCTGCGCCGTTTGCTGCACCAGCGGCGACAGCTCCTCCGGCGCGAAATCGTCGACGTGGATGATGGCCATAATCTTCTCGTCGGCCCGGCGCAGCTTCTCTGCCTCCGCCTCGCTCAGGATGCCCGCGGCCACGGCTTCCTCGAGCTGGTCGGCCAGGCCGAGGGCCAGGATCGTGCCTTCCTTGACACCCTTGCGCAGCTTCTTCTCCAGCGGCGAGGCCTCGATGGACAGCTCCATGGCCTCCTGCAGCAGGCCGAGATGGTTGCCGGGCTCGACGGTGCGATAGACGCCCTCGCACAGGCCGTCGCGCATCTCGCCCGGGCTGATGACACCCTCGACGATACGCCGCGCCAGGCTGTCGCGCGGCGAGCTGAAGCTGCGGCCGCGCGGGAACACCACCAGGCGCAGCACGTGCGCCACCCAGCGCACCGGGAAGTTGCGCAGGAAGCCGTGCAGCTGTTCCTGGGCGCGGTACAGGAGGAAGCGGCAGCTCCACTCCACCAGCGGCAGGTCGGCCTCGCGCCGGCCCTGGTTCTCCCAGTGCTTCAGCACCATGGACGCGAGGTAGAGGTTGGAGAGAATGTCGCCGAGGCGGGCGGACAGCATCTCCTTCTTCTTCAGCGCGCCGCCGAGCGTCAGCATGGCGGTGTCGGAGACCAGCGCAAAGGCCGCACTGAAGCGGCTGATGTGCTGGTAGTAGCGCCGCGTCGGGCCGCGCGTCGGGGTTTCGGCTATGCGTGCTCCCGCCAGGCCGAGCACGAAGGCGCGCGCGGCGTTGGAGAAGGCGTAGCCGATATGGCCGAAGAGGGCACGGTCGAAGGCCTCCAGCCCGGCTTCCCGGTCCGGATCCTGCGCTGCGTGCAGCTCCTTCAGGACGAAGGGATGGCAGCGGATGGCGCCCTGGCCGAAGATCATCAGGCTGCGCGTGAGGATGTTTGCGCCTTCCACCGTGATCATCACCGGCACCGAGTTGTAGCCGGTGCCGAGGTAGTTCTTCGGCCCCATGCAGATGGCCTTGCCGCCGTGGATATCCATGGCGTCGTCGGTGACGTCGCGGCCGAGCTCGGTGCAGTGGTACTTGAGGATGGCGGCGGGCACGGCCGGTTTCTCGCCCGCGTCCACTGCGGCGATGGTCACGCTACGCGCGGCGTCGATGATGTAGGCGAAGCCGGACATGCGCGCGAGGGCTTCCTGGACGCCTTCGAAGCGCCCGATGGGCATGCCGAACTGCTTGCGGATGCGGCTGTAGGCGCCGGTGGCGAATACCGCGGCCTTGGCGCCGCCGTTGGCGTTGGACGGCAGCGAGATGCAGCGGCCCACGGACAGGCACTCCATCAGCATGCGCCAGCCCTGGCCGGCCATCTTCGGCCCGCCGATGATGGCGTCCAGCGGCACGAACACGTCCTTGCCCTCGATCGGGCCGTTCATGAACGGCACCGACAGCGGCAGGTGGCGGCGGCCGATCTCCATGCCCGGCGTGCCTTCGGGCACCAGCGCCAGGGTGATGCCGAGGTCTTTCTCCTCGCCCAGCAGCCCCTCGGGATCGAACAGGCGGAAGGCCACGCCCACCACCGTCGCGACCGGGGCGAGAGTGATGTAGCGCTTGGAAAAGTTCATGCGGATGCCGACGACTTCCTCGCCATCGACTTCCTGCTTGCACACCACGCCCGTGTCGGGGATGGAGGCCGCGTCGGAGCCGGCGCGCGGGCTGGTGAGGCCGAAGCAGGGGATCTCGCTGCCGTCGGCGAGGCCCGGCAGCCAGCGGTTCTTCTGCTCCTCGGTGCCGTACTTGTGCAGCAGCTCCGCGGGGCCTAGGGAGTTGGGCACGGCGACCGTAGAGGCGAGGGTAGCGCTGCGGCTGGCGACCTTGGTCAGCACCTGGCTGTGGGCGTACGCGGAAAACTCGAGCCCGCCGTAGTGCTTCGGGATGATCATGGCGAAGAAGCCGTTCTCGCGCAGGAACTTCCAGGTCTCGGGCGAGAGGTCCTGGCGCGAGTGAGTCACCTCCCACTCGTCGTTCATGCGGCACAGTTCCTCGCACGGCCCGTCGAGGAAGGCCTGCTCTTCTTCGGAGAGCCGCGGGGCGGGCGCGCCGAGCAACTTGTTCCAGCGCGGCACGCCGGCGAACAGCTCGCCTTCCCACCACACCGTGCCGGCCTCCAGCGCCTCGCGCTCGGTGCGCGACATGGAGGGCAGCATCTTGCGGTACATCTTGAGCATCGGGCGCGTGAGGCGCTCGCGGCGGAAATCCTCGACGTTCAGGGCCACCAGGCCGGCGAACAGCACCCACAGCACGAGGTTCCACAGGAACCCGCCGCTGCCGAAGAGGGTGTAGGCCACGAGCGCGGCGCCGGCGGAGGCGGTGAACACGCCCAGGCTGACGCGACGGTAGGCCAGCGCGGTCGCGCCGCCGAAGAAAACGAGGAACCAGAACAGAGTCGCCACGATGAACCCCCTCGAGCTTGCGGGCTGACGGCTTACGGGAAACAAGCCATACAAGCGTTTGAATATACCCGTTGCTGCCCTGCATTTCGACGGGGCGCGGCGCCCGGCGTTGCGAGGCTCGTCCGGGTTCTCCTATGATCTGCCGTCAAGATTCATCATGATGGAGGTCGGCATGAGCGCCCCGGTGCGGGAAAAATTTTCTTCCCAGGCCGCGCCCGAGGTACTGGCGGAACTGCGGCGCATCGCTGCTGCCGAAGGCCGCCAGTTCCAGGCCGTGCTGGACGAAGCCATGCGGGACTACATCGATCGTCACCAGCAGGCGCGCCCGCGGCGCCACGTGATGGCAGCCTTCGCGGAGAGCGTCCAGGAATTCGACGAGCTGTACCGCGAGCTGGCGAAGTAGCCCTTGGCGCGCGACTACCTCACCGTGGCCGACGTGCTCGGCCTGCACCTGGTGCTGGCGGGCCGGTACGGCGGCGCGGCGGGACTGCGTGACGCGGGCGCCCTCGAAGCTGCCCTGTTCCGCCCGCAGAGCGGCTATTACCGGGACATCGTGGCCGAAGCAGCCGCGCTGATGGAAAGCCTGGCGGTGAACCATCCCTTCGTCGACGGCAACAAACGCATCGCTTTCGCCGCCGCGGACGTCTTCCTGCGGATCAACGGCTGGCGGCTGGAGCGCCCGGCGCGCCAGATCCACGTGGAAATGCTCGCCATGTTCGAATCCGGGACCTTCGACATCGCCCACCTCGAGCCGTGGCTGCGCGCCTTCGCACGCAGGCCGGCTGGCGGGCCCTAGAGCAAGTCCTTCACCCCGTCGCGCTCCTCGAGCAGCTCGGCCTCGGTGGCCTGCATGCGCGCGCGGCTGAAATCGCTGATCTCGAGGTCCTGCACGATCTCCCAGCGCCCGTCCTTGCAGCGCACCGGGAAGGAATACACGATCCCCTCGGGTACCCCGTAGCTGCCGTCGGACGGCACCGCCATGCTCACCCAGTCGTCGCCGGGCGTGCCGAGCGCCCAGTCGCGGATGTGGTCGATGGCCGAGGAGGCCGCAGAGGCGGCCGAGGACAGGCCGCGGGCCTTGATGATGGCTGCACCGCGCTGCTGCACGGTGGGGATGAAGTCGTCTTTCATCCAGCCCTCGTCCACCAGCGTCGGGGCGGGCTTGCCGTCCACGAGGCAGTGGCTGATGTCGGGATACTGGGTGGCGGAGTGGTTGCCCCAGATGGTCATCCGGCGGATGTCCTTCACCGGGGTGCCGGTCTTGATCGAGAGCTGTGCCAGGGCGCGGTTGTGGTCCAGCCGGGTCATGGCGGTGAAGCGCGCGTGGTCGAGGTCCGGCGCGTTGGAGTAGGCGATCAGCGCGTTCGTGTTTGCCGGGTTGCCGACCACCAGCACCTTCACCTTGCGGTGCGCATTGTCGTTCAGCGCCTTGCCCTGGGCGGAGAAGATCTTGGCGTTCTCCATCAGCAGGTCCTTGCGCTCCATGCCCGGGCCGCGCGGCTTGGCGCCGACCAGCAGGGCGTAATTGGCGTCGCCGAAAGCCTCTTCCGGCTTGTCGGTGGCGACCACGCCGGCCAGCGTCGGGAAGGCGCAGTCCAGCAGCTCCATTTCCACGCCCTTGAGGGCGCCCAGCGCCGGGGGGATCTCCAGCAACTGCAGGATCACCGGCGTGTCGGGGCCGAGCATCTGGCCGGAGGCGATGCGGAAGGCGAGCTGGTAGCCGATCTGGCCGGCGGCGCCGGTGATGGCGACTCTGGCGGGCTGGGTCATGGGGGACTCCCTGTGCTGGATGCTTGCTGGATAAGGCGCCGGACCCCAAGCCTGGGACCCCGCGCGGGATGGCCGCATTTTAGCAGCGGCAGGCCGGTCAGGCGCGCGGCTGCAGGCGGGGGTTGCATTTCCAGGGGTTGGTGTTATAGTTCACTACAACACCGGCTCAGAGACGGCGGATTACCGCCAGCGAGGACCGCCATGAAGACGCACATGACCCGCGAACAGACCATGCGCATGTTGACGCTGATGGCCATCGCCTGTCTCACGCTCGCGTCCATCGCCGCCTGAGGCGAAAGGAGAGAATCCATGGAAGGCGAGTGGAACGACAGCCAGCCCATCTACCGGCAGCTGCGCGATCGCGTGGTGAAAATGATTCTCGAGGGCGTGCTCACCGATGGTGACGCGCTGCCCTCCGTACGTACCGTCGCAGCTGAGTACCGCCTCAACCCGCTGACCGTGCTCAAGGGGTACCAGGAGCTGGTGGACG
>CAYPTW010000023.1:18720-30288 GCA_964413755.1 uncultured Thioalkalivibrio sp.
GAGATCAAGCGCCACAGCAAGATCAGCGCGCTGTCCAAGGGCATGATCGCCCAGCTGCACCTGGCGCTGGTAATGGCCATCGACGCCCGCCTGCTGGTGCTCGACGAGCCGACGCTGGGCCTGGACATCATCTACCGCAAGGACTTCTACAGCGCGCTGTTGAACGACTACTTCGACGGCGAGCGCACCATCCTGCTCACCACGCACCAGGTGGAAGAGATCGAGCACATTCTCACCGACCTGATGTTTATCAGCCACGGCAAGCTGGTGCTGGACGAGCCCATGGATGCCCTGGGTGAAAAGTACGTCGAGCTGGCCACCCGTCCGGACCGTGCCGAGGAGGCGCGCAGGCTGCAGCCGCTCTCCGAGCAGCAGGGGCTGGGGCGGCACCACTTCATTTTCGAGAACCGCAGTCGCGACGAGCTGGCACCGCTCGGCGAGCTCAAGGTGCCGGGCGTGGCGGACCTGTTCGTCGCCAAGGTCAGGAGGGCTGCATCGTGAACCAGATGATCACTCTGCTGCGGCGGGAACTGGCGGAGCATCCCGCCAGCTGGATGGTGCCGGCGGTGCTGGGCGGGCTGTTCGTGGTGGCGGCGCTGTTCGCGGTGTTCGGCGTCGCCAGGGTCGGGATCGACGAGGTCCAGTTCAGCTCCGACATGCTCGAAGAGGCGGCCGACCCGGCGACCATTCGCGCGGTGCTGATGGTGGTGTTCTCGCCCATCGCCGCGGTCTTCGGGCTGGTGATCAGCGTGATCGTCGGCTTCTACCTGCTGGATGCGCTGTATGCCGATCGCAAGGACCGCAGCATCCTGTTCTGGAAGTCGCTGCCGGTGAGCGACCTGAAGACCGTCGGCTCCAAGTACCTGACCGCGGTCGGCGCCATGCCGCTGCAGGCGCTGGCGCTTTTTGTCGCCACGGCCATTCTCGTGTGGCTCATCGTCGGCACGGCGGCCGCCGTGGCAGGGACCGGCCAGCTCCTGTTGCAGGGGCCCTGGGCATTGGCGCAGGCGACCATCGTGCTCGCCTACGGACTGGTTGCGTTCGGCCTGTGGCTGGCGCCGGTGCATGCCTGGCTGTTGCTGGTTTCGGCCTTCGCCAGGCGCGCGGTGCTGGCGTGGGCGACCCTGCCGCCGCTGTTCGTGATCGTGGCCGAGAAGACGCTGTTCGACAGTGCGTATTTCGCCATCCTGCTGGGACAGCGACTGTCCGGCGGCATGGAGTTGGCGTTCAGCGGCGAGGGCGGGGCAGGGATCAGGGAGGTCGACGACAGCGTGTCGGCGGTGTTCCCGGCTCTTGCCGACCTGCTGACGCCGGGTCGCTTCCTCGCTTCGCCGGGGCTGTGGGCCGGGCTCGCCGTGGCCGCGGTGTTCTTTGCCGGTGCGGTCTGGTTGCGGCGCTGGCGTGATGAATCCTGATCCTGTGCCAGGCGCGCAGTCCCGTTTCTCTACTGGAGGTTTGAAAGACATGCAGACGAAGTTCAAGACGACGCTGGTCCCGGCCCTGGCGCTGTGCGCCGCCGCGCTGACCGCCGGAGGTTGCGTCCTGGTGGTCGACGGCGAGGGCGTGCATCGCGCCAACAGCGACGTGGAGTGGGCCCGGGTAAGCGAACCCGGTCCGGCGTCTTACAGCAGCGCCGCAGACGGCGCCCTGGCGCGCGAAGTGCGCAGCCGTTTCACTGCGGACACGGCCCTCGCCGAGGAGGACATCACCGTGTCCTCGAGCGACGACGTGGTCACGCTGCACGGGCGTCTCAGCGATGCCGCATTGCTGGAACATGCGTTGCGGGTCGCCTCCGAAGTGCCGGGCGTAACGCGGGTGGTGTCCCGGCTGACCATCGAGATGGAGGGACAGTGACATGAGGAAGATGTCGTACAAGCTTCTCGCGCCTTTCGTGGCGCTTGCCTGCCTGGCGGCCTGGCCGGCCGCCGCCGCCGAGCGCCTGGTCGAGCTGCAGCTCGATGCAACCACGCTGCAGGTGACGAACCTCGCCGGCGCAGTGCGCATCGTGCCCGGCGCCGGTGGTATCGTGCTGCGCGCCACGATCAAGGCCGACGACGCTGCGCTTGCCGAGGCGGTCCGCCTGGACCAGCAGCGCAACGGCAGCTCGGCCAGCGTCACCGTCCGCCTTCCGGACGGGCTCGACGAGGTGCGCTACGAGGACGAGCAATTCCGTCGGCTCGACGTGCGGCTCGAGTACGAAGGCGAGCGGGTCCGCGTGCGCAGCGGC
This sequence comes from uncultured Thioalkalivibrio sp., assembly GCA_964413755.1. Classification (GTDB taxonomy): domain Bacteria; phylum Pseudomonadota; class Gammaproteobacteria; order Steroidobacterales; family XN24; genus XN24. The sequence continues at coordinate 20,948 of CAYPTW010000023.1, forward strand.
GACGGAGAGCGCCTGCGTGTGGACCTTGAGTTACAGATCCCGGAGGGCACGCGGCTCGAGTTGCGCCAGGGCGTCGGCGATATCGGCGTGGCCGGCGTGGATGCGGACCTGGAGCTGAGCCTTAACTACGGTCGCCTGCGCGCGGCCGACTCGCGCGGCGCCCTGGTTGTCGCAGCGCGTGCGGGCGACATCGATATCAAGAGCCAGCGCGGCCAGATCGACGCCAAGGCCGGCAGCGGCGACGTGCGTATCGAGAACATGCTCGGCGCCACCCGTGCACGCACCGGATCGGGAAACATCGGCCTGCGGGGCGTGGACGGCGAAATGCAGGTGGAGACCGGCTCGGGCGATCTCGGGCTGGAAGACGTCACCGGCTCGGTGCGCGCGCGTACCGGCTCGGGAGACATCGAGATCCGCAACCTCGGCGCCGGCCCGGAGCTGGACATCGCCACCGGCTCCGGCGATGTGGATGCGGCGGGCGACCTCGGCGCACTGCGTGACGTGACCGTGCGTACGGGCAGCGGCGATGTCGAGTTGCGCAGTACGACGCCGCTTTCATTGCAGCTGAGCCTCAGCACCGGCAGCGGCGATATCAAGGTCGACGTCCCGGTGATGGGCAACGTCGAGTCCGGCCGGCGCAGTTTCAAGGCCACCGTCGGAGCGGGCGAGGGTGAAGCGCGCGTCAGCACCGGCAGCGGCGACATCCTTATCGAGTCCCGCTGAAAGCAGGCGGGCGGACTAGAGGCTGATCCGCACCGCCGCGGCAACGCGTCGCGCCTTGGCCCGTGCCTCTTCGAGGCTCTCCCCGCGGGCCAGCGCGACGCCGAGCCGCCGCCGCCCCCGGACCTCGGGCTTGCCGAACAGGCGCAGCTCGGTGTCCGGCTCCTCCAGGGCGTCGGACACACCGCAGTAGCGCATGCGGTCGGAGTCCCCCTCCGCGAGGATGGCGCAGGACGCCGACGGGCCGCGCTGGTGGATCACCGGCACGGGCAGCCCCAGGACCGCGCGGACGTGGAGCGCGAACTCGGACAGGTCCTGTGACGCCAGCGTCACCAGGCCGGTGTCGTGGGGCCGCGGCGAGACCTCGCTGAACAATACCTCGTCGCCGCGCACGAACAGCTCCACGCCGAAAATCCCGTGTCCGCCGAGGCGCCCCGTGACTTCCGCCGCGACATGCTGGGCACGCTCCAGGGCCAGCGCCGTCATCGCTTGCGGCTGCCAGGACTCGCGGTAGTCGCCATCCACCTGCAAGTGACCGATGGGCGCACAGAAACTGGTGCCGTCGCGGTGGCGCACCGTCAACAGCGTGATTTCGTAATCGAACTCGACGAAGCCCTCGACGATGACGCGTCCCGCGCCGGTGCGTCCGCCCTGCTGGGAGTAGTCCCAGGCATGCTCGATGTCGGCCTCGCTGCGCACGGTCGACTGGCCCTTGCCGGATGAGCTCATCACCGGCTTGATCACGCAGGGAATCCCGATCTCGGCCACTGCCGCGCGATACTCCTCCACGGTGTCGGCGAAGCGGAACGGCGAAGTGGGCAGCCCCAGCTCTTCCGCGGCCAGGCGCCGGATGCCTTCGCGGTCCATGGTGAGGCGGGCGGCCAGGGCAGTGGGGATCACCTGCCAGCCTTCGGACTCCAGCGCCTGCAGCTCGGCCGTGGCGATGGCCTCGATCTCCGGCACGATGAGCGCGGGCCGCTCGGCCTCGACCACGGCGCGCAGGGCGGTGCGGTCGAGCATGTCGATGACGTGGCTGCGATGCGCCACCTGCATCGCGGGGGCGTTGGCATAGCGGTCGACGGCAATGACTTCGACGCCGAGGCGCTGGGCCTCGATGGCGACCTCCTTGCCCAGCTCGCCCGAGCCGAGCAACAGCATGCGGGTTCCGGTGTCGCTCAGCGGCGTGCCCAGGTCAGTCATGGGATCCTCGGTGGCGTTCCAGTTCAGCGGGAGGTGAAGAGCAGCCCCAGGGCGTGCTCCAGGTCTTCGGGTCGCCCGAACAGCACCAGCACGTCCTGCTCGCGCAGGAGCGTGTCGGGCAGCGGGTTGCGGCCAACGATACCGTCGCGCCGGATGGCTGTCACGACCACGCCGTGACGCTCCAGGTCCAGCTCTGCCAGGCTGCGTCCCACGGCGGCGGCCTCTGCCGGCAGGGTGACGGTCTGCAGCTCGGCCTGCTCGGGCTGGCCGGGCTCGCGCGCGCTGTCGCGGAACACCGAGCGCAGGATGGCATAACGGTCGCCACGGATGTTCTGCACTTTCCGCACCACCCGCCCGATGGGCACCTTGAGCAGGGTCAGCATGTGCGAAGCCAGCATCAGGCTGGCCTCGAGGGTCTCCGGTACGACCTCGGTCGCCCCGGTCTGCAGCAGCAGGTCGAGTTGTGAGTCGTCGCGCGCCCGCACCAGGATCGGGACGTCGGCCGCCTGCTCGCGCACCGCGGCGAGGATGCGCAGGGCCGCGCGCTGGCCGGGCACGGTGATAATGACGAGGTCGGCATGCGACAGGCCGGCCATGCCGAGGATGGCGGGGTCGCTGCAGTCGCCCCAGATCACCGGGTCGCCGGCTTCGCGCGCCTTGCCCGCGGTCTCGTGGTCGAGTTCGACGGCAAGGTACTCGATGGTCTCCTCTTCGAGGATGCGGCCGAGGTTCTGGCCGACGCGGCCGTAACCGCAGATCACGACGTGGTCGCGTTGCGCGGTGGCCGCCACCGGGTCCGGGCCGGGGGAAGGCGGCCGCTGCGGCGGCGCCACCCCGAGCAGGCGGGCGATGGCGTCGCCGTGGCGGATCAGCAGCGGGTTGATGGCCATGCTGAGCACGATGGCGATCAGCATGGGCTGCACCACCTCCGGCCCCATCAGTTCGCGCTGGCTGGCCACGGTGAGGATAGCGATGCCGAACTCGCCGCCCTGGCCGAGGGCGATGGCGGTCTTGATCGAGGTCTCGCGGGTTTCCCGCGCGCGCAGCAGCAACGCCGCGACGATGGCCGACTTGACCACGGTCAGCAGCAGCAGCGACGCGATGACGAAGGGCCAGAGCTGCAGCAGGACACGAAAGTCCAGCGTGACGCCGACCGTAATGAAGAACAGGCCGAGCAGGAGGTCGCGGAACGGCCGGATGTCGCTCTCGACGCGATGCCGGAATTCCGTTTCGGCCAGCATCAGGCCGGCCAGGAAGGCGCCCAGCGCCAGCGACAGGCCCACGGCTTCCGTGACCCAGGCGGCGGCCAGCACCACCAGCAGCACCGTCAGAGTGAACAGCTCGGCGAGGCGGGCGCGGGCGATCTCGCGCATGAAGGGCCGCAGCAGCCAGTGCCCGACCGCGAGCACGATCACCAGCGCCACCAGCGCCAGCAGCACGGCCTGCAGCGGGGCGACCGGTCCCGCGCCGCCGGCCAGCACCGGCGCCAGCGCCAGGAACGGCACCACGGCGATGTCCTGGAACACCGACATGCCGATGGCGAGGCTGCCGTGGCGCTGGGTCAGCTCGCCCTGCGCCGCGAGCTGCGGGGCCATCACGGCGGTGGAGGACATGGCGACGGCGCCGCCGAGCAACACGGCCACCGCCGGTGGGCTGCCGAGCAGCCACGCCCCGGCGACGACGAACAACGTGGTGAGCACCACCTGCAGGGTGCCGAGCACGACCAGGCTGAGGCCCAGCGAGCGCAGGCGCGGGATGGAAAAGTCGAGTCCCAGGGTGAACAGCAGGAAGGCCACGCCGAACTCGGCCAGCAGCCGCACCTGCTCCAGCTCCGGCACCACGCCCAGCGCGGCCGGGCCGAGGAACGCCCCCACCAGCACATAGCCGAACACCGGCGGCAGGTGCAGGCGCCGCACCGTCGCCAGGGTGAATACCGTGGCGGCGATCAGGATCAGCACGGTGAGCAGGGACAGCTCGCTCATGGGTTATGCGTCCTCAGGCCGGCGGGCGACCGGGCTTCCCGGGGCCGCCGATCGCATGCTTGCGGAGCAGTCCGCGCAGTTGATCGTAACTGAGTGAAAGAGACTCGGCGGCCACGCGCCGGTTCCCGTCCGCCGCCGCCAGTGCCCGCAGCAGCAGGCGCTGTTCGAAGCCTTCCACCACGGCGCGGAAATCCAGCGGCAGTTCCGTATCCGGGCCCGGCCCCATGGTCGCACCGGGCTCGGCATTCGGCGCCGTGTCATGGTCGCGCGCCGGGAGCGCATCATGCTCGTGGGCAAAGGGATCGAAGTGGATTTCCTGCACCGGCTGCGCCGCATCCGCAGCCCGGTAGATCGAGCGCTCCACGGCGTTCTTCAGCTCGCGCACGTTGCCCGGCCACGGCCAGGCGAGCAGTGCCTCGACCGCGTCCTCGGAGAAGCCCGGGAAATAGGGCCGCTTCAGCTCCGCCGTGAACGCCACCGCGAAGTGCTGCGCCAGCTCCAGCACGTCCTCGGGGCGGGCCCGCAGCGGCGGTACGTGGATGACGTCGAAGGCAAGGCGGTCCAGCAGGTCGGCGCGAAAACGGCCTGCCCGCGCCGCGGCGGGGAGATCCTCGTTGGTGGCGCCGATGATGCGCACGTCGACGCGGAGTGTCGTGCTGCCGCCGACCCGCTCGAACTCGCCGTACTCGATGACCCGCAGGATCTTCTCCTGCATGCGCGGCGGCAGCGTGCCCAGCTCGTCCAGGAACAGGCTGCCGCCGTCGGCACGCTCGAAGCGTCCGATGTGACGCTTCGTGGCGCCGGTGAAGGCGCCGGCCTCGTGACCGAACAGCTCCGACTCCAGCAGGCTCTCGGTGAGCGCGGCGCAGTTGAGTTTCACCAGCGGCTGCTCCCAGCGCAGCGACAGGTAGTGCAGTCGCGCGGCCACCAGCTCCTTGCCGGTGCCGCGCTCGCCGATGATCAGGGCCGGCCGGTCCAGCGGCGCGAGCTGCGAGACCTGCTGCAGCATGGCCCCGAAGGCGGGGGAGCTGCCAAGCATCGGGGCGCTTTGGTCGTGATCCATTGGTGGATAATGCCGAATAACGGTCAAATACACCAATTAAAGATGGCCTTCTCCGCCAGTATAAGGCTGGGGCTGTAGAAAACATAAATTAAAACAATTAGTTAGAGGCGCGTCCGGATTGGCACGCTTCCTGCAAATCTCTTGTCAGGACAACGGAGGAACCGCCATGGGTATTTTTTCCCGCTTTTCTGACATCGTGAATTCGAACATCAATTCCCTGCTGGAGAAGGCCGAGGATCCCGAAAAGATGGTCCGGCTGATCATCCAGGAGATGGAAGACACCCTGGTCGAGGTGCGCTCCGCAGCGGCCCGTGCCATCGCCGACCGAAAGCAGCTGGACCGGCGCCTGGCAGAGGCGCGGCGCGAGGGCGACGACTGGGCACGCAAGGCCGAGCTGGCCGTGCGCAAGGGTCGCGACGACCTGGCGCGGGCGGCGCTGGCCGAGAAGTCTGCCGCCGAGCACCGCCTGGCGACCCTGGAAGAGCAGGGGGCGCAGATCGAGGAAGCGCTGGCGCGGCTCAACGACGACATGGCGCGCCTGCAGGAGAAGCTGGCCGACGCCAAGGCGCGGCAGAAGGCGATGGTCGTGCGCCATCGCACCGCCGGGCACCAGCTCGAGATGCGGCGCCAGATCCACGAGTCGAAGATCGACGACGCGCTGGTGAAGTTCGAAAAGTTCGAGCGTAAGCTCGAGGACGTCGAAGGGCGCGTGGAAGCCTACGACCTCGGCCAGCGCAAGGACCTGGGCCGCGAGTTCGCCAGCCTCGAGTCCGCAGAGTCGGTGGAGGCCGAGCTGGCTGCGCTCAAGCAGCGTGTCGGCGGCGAGACCCAGGACAAGGCCTGAGCCGGGATCGATACGGGCCGCATAGGGACTGATAACGAGCAGCAGTGAGCATCGTCATGAGCGAATTCATAGGCGCATTTATGATCATCATCGCGGCCGTCGTGCTGCCGCTGGTGGTCATCCTGCACTACGTCACCAAGTGGAAGTCCTCGCGCACGCTGTCCGGCGACGAACAGCGCATGCTCGAGGAGCTGTGGCAGGACGCGCAGAAGATGGAGAGCCGCATCAACGCGCTGGAGACCATCCTGGACGACCGCGTGCCCGACTGGAGGAGAAGGACATGAACCGTCGCATGCGTTCGCTGCGTGGGGCCCGGCTGTACCGGGATACCGACCACGGCATGATCATGGGCGTGTGTGCCGGCCTGTCGGACCAGTTCGGTTTCCGCCTCGGACCGCTGCGCATCATCGCGCTGGTCTCGCTGTTGCTGTTCACCATGCCGACGCTGCTGGTCTACGTGGCCGCGGGGCTGTTACTGCCCGACAAGCCGCTGCGCTATTACGGCAGCCGCGACGAGCGTGAGCTGTGGAGCAGTCGCAGGTCCGGGAGGATGGAAGCATGAAGCGCGAGCCGAATCCCGCGCGGTTTTACCGCGATCCGGAAGCCGGCAAGCTGGGTGGTGTATGCGCCGGCGTGGCGGACTTCTTCGGCTTCGACCTGGCGCTTACCCGCGCGCTCACGATCATCGCCACGTTCTTTTTCCCCACGCTGCTGCTGGTGTACCTTGGCTTGTGGTGGCTGCTGCCGACCAAGCCCGGCCACATGTACCGCAGCGAGGACGACAAGGAATTCTGGCGCGGCGTGCGCGTATCCCCCGCGGCGACGCTGTCCGACGTGCGGCATCGGTTCCGCAGTAATGACGCGCGGCTGCAACGCATGGAGCGCTATGTCACCTCGCGCAACTTCAGCCTCGACCGCGAGTTCCAGGACCTCGAGCGGGGCGACTGACAGGACGGCATGGCCGCCCGCGCACGACACCGCAGACGAAAATAAGGAGAGCGCCCGGTGAATCCCTTCGAGATGGTCGTCATCATCGTCTTCATCGCCCTGGGGGCGAAAGTGATTTCCGAGTACCTGCAGCACAAGAAGCAGGCACCACCGGCGGATGACGCCCGCATCGAGCGCCTCGAAGAGCGCGTGCGCGTGCTCGAGCAGATCGTCACCGACTCGGGTTACGAACTGCGCCGCCAGTTTCGCGACCTCGAGCGCGACGCCTGAGCGATACATCCACCTGATATCCTGAGCTTCCGTGCGGCCCGGCCGCGAGGAAGCCCTGATGTCGCAGACCCCTGATTCCGCCCACATCCAGCTCGAGTCGGTCAGCAAGGACTACGACGAGCACGGCCAGCCCCATCCCGTCCTGCGCGAGGTCACGGCGGAAATCGCACGCGGCGAACTGATCGTACTGGTGGGTCGCTCGGGATCCGGCAAGAGCACGCTGCTGAACATCATCGGCGGACTCGACCGCCCCAGCCGCGGCGAGATCCGCATCGGCGGCCAGCCCCTGTCCGGCCTGTCGGAAGACGGGCTGGCGCGCTTGCGGCGCAAGGACATCGGTTTCGTGTTCCAGTTTTTCAACCTGGTGCCGACGCTTACGGCGCTGGAGAACCTGCTGCTGCCGCTGGACCTGCTGGGCGTCGAGCGCGCCGAGGCGCAGCAGCGCGCAGAGGACTGGCTGCAGGCGGTCGGCCTGCCCGGGCGTGGGGGCTCCTTCCCGGAGGAGATGTCGGGCGGTGAGCAGCAGCGCATCGCCCTGGCTCGCGCGCTGATCCATCGGCCCGGCCTGGTGATCGCGGACGAACCCACCGGCAATCTCGACCTGGAGACGGCGCGCCAGGTGCTGGGGCTGCTCGACGATCTTTGCCGGCGTGAGGGCACGACCCTGGTCATGGCCACCCACAGCCCGGAGGTGGTCGGCGTGGCCGACCGCGTGTTCACCATTCACGACGGGCGCCTGGAGATCTCCACGCCGTGAGCCGCCTGCTGGCCCGTTCCGGACGGCGCTTTTTCGCCCGCCATCCCTGGCAGTTCGTCCTCGCCGTGGCCGGCGTGGCACTCGGCGTCGCCGTGGTGCTCGGCGTGGATCTCGCCGGCGCCAGTGCGCGCCGCGCCTTCGATGCCTCGACCGAGCTCGTCATGGGTCGCGCCACGCACCAGGTGCTGCCCCGCGTCGGGCGCATGGACGAGTCGGTGTACGTGGAACTGCGCCGCGCGTTGCGTGCGCAGGGCAGCGGCGGCGCAGCGGCGCCAGCGGTGGAAGGTGCGCTCACGCTGCCGAACGGACGCCGGGCGGTGCTGCTCGGCCTGGACCCGTTCGTCGAGGCTCCGTTTCGCGACGAGCTGACGGCCTGGAGCGGCGCGGTCGACCTGCTCGCCCTGCTGACCCGGCCGCGCACCGTGGCCCTGCCGCAACCGCTGGCAGCCGAGCTCGGCGTGACGGCGGGTGACCAGGTCGAGGCGGTCTCGCCCGCCGGTGCAATCGTGCTCGAAGTCGCGGGCCTGGTGGCGCCCGATCCGGAGCGGTCTGCCGCCGCCTCGGGTTACGTCTTCGCGGACATCGCCACGGCCCAGGAACTGCTCGGCATGGTCGGCGAGCTCAGCCGCATCGACCTCATCGTCGACGATGCGCTGGCGGCGACGCTGGCCGCGGGCCTGCCGCCGGAGGTGGAGCTGGTGGAAGCCTCGGCGCGCTCGCGCGCCACCTTCGGCATGACGCGCGCTTTCCGCCTCAACCTGACGGCCCTGTCGCTACTGGCGCTGCTGGTCGGCGCCTTCCTGATCTACAGCACCATGAACTTCCTCGTGGTGCGCCGTACCCGGACCATCGGCATCCTGCGCAGCGTGGGCGTCGACCGGGCCGGCATGGTACGCAGCATCCTCGGTGAGGCGCTTATCGTGGGCGTTCCGGGTACGCTGCTCGGATTGCTGCTGGGCGCCGGGCTGGGTTCCGGCCTGACCGGGCTGGTGGTGCAGACCATCGACGACCTGTACTTCCGCCTGCGGGTCGACGCCCTCGCCCTGGCCGGCTGGCCCTTCGCCAAGGCCGCTGCGCTGGGCGTCGGCGCCACACTGCTCGCGGCCCTCGGCCCGGCGCTGGAAGCTGCCAGCATTCCGCCGCGGGCGGTGCTCTCGCGCGCCTCCATGGAACGGCGCACGCGACGACGCCTGCCATGGCTGGCGGTCGGCGCGTTACTCGCCCTGGTCCTCGCCGTTGCCCTGCTCGCCGCCGGCCGGAACTCCCTGGTGGTCTCGTTCGCCGGCCTGTTCGGCGTGTTCCTCGCCGCGGCCCTGGCGACGCCGCCTGCCACGGCGGGCCTGATGTCACTGTTGGACCGCGTGCTGCCGCGCCGCTTGCCGGTGCCCGCGCGCATGGCCATCCGCGGCACGTCGGCCTCGCTCAGTCGTACCGGCGTGTCGGTGGCGGCGCTGGCGGTGGCCGTGGCCACCGTGATCGGGGTCGGGCTGATGGTCAGCAGTTTCCGCGTCAGCGTGGACGAATGGCTGCGGCAGACGCTCGTCGCTGACTTCTACC
>CAYPTW010000024.1:0-29635 GCA_964413755.1 uncultured Thioalkalivibrio sp.
AGAACAGCTGGTCGAGCTGCTCCTCGGGAATGAAATCCAGGCCGGGCCGGCGCAGGGCGGCGCGCAGCCGCTCCAGGTCCAGGCGTTCGCTGGCCGGGACCACGGCCAGCAGCGGGCCGATCCCGTCCTTCAGCACCACGGCCTTGGCCAGCGTGCTCGGGTCGACGTGGGCCGTACGCGCGGCAGCCAGCGCGGTGTCGCTGTGGTGGTGACGGAGGATCTGGAAATCCACCCGGGTCAGGGCGAGGGCGTAATTGACCGTCTTGGCAAGGCTCATCTCGATGCTCCGTCGGATCGCTGTCGACTGATTATAGCGGGCCGGCGCCCCGCCCATCTGGACTTGTTCCAGCCGGACTCAGGTGCCGGGAAAAGGCTCCACGCGCCCCGGCAGCGTCTCCGTGTCCACCAGGTCCGCGAACTCGTCGCCCAGGCGCCTGGCCGCCGTGATCGCGATGCGCCAGCGTCGCAAACGCTCATCCGCGTCGAATTCCTTGAAATCCTTGCGATCCGGGATCCTGCCGCCCGGCAACCCGGCGACGAACGACTCTGAGGGGCACAGCAGCACGGTGTTGTCGAGGGAGCGGCGGCCGGCGCGACGCCAGGGCAGCAGCTTGTCGAACCAGCCCGGGACCAGGTAGGGATAGAAATGCGGGTAGAGCACCAGCCCGTCCTCGCCGGAGAGGGGGCTGTCGAAGTGGTAGTCGATGATCCCGCCGTCGCGGTAGGTCCCGGACATCGCGCCGGGAATGTCCCGTACGCCCTCCAGCACCAGCGGCACGGCCCCGGAGGCGAGCACGGCCGGGGGCAGGTTGTGCCGCGTCAGCGGCACGGTCTCCCCGGGCAGGATGTCCGGGTCGAGGAAGGGGGCGCGGCCGCGCGGATCATGGAAGATCACGCGCTCGAAGGTCAGGCCCAGGGTCTTGCGCGACGCCAGGTTGCCCAGCGCTGCCACGCCAAGGCCCAGCTGCTGCACCCAGTGCGTCTCCACGGCCGCCAGGTGACGCGCTCGCGCCACCACGATGTTGAGCCGGATGGCCGGGTGGCGCAGCGCCTGGCTGGCGCCGTCCGGGCCGAGCACGTGCTCGAGGATGCCGCGACTGGTCTCGCTGACTTGCGCCGCCGAGGGCCGCGCATCATAGGTCTGTCCCAGGTAGGCCTCTTCCAGCCGGTCCAGCGCTGCGAGCGGATCCGGCATGGCATGGCAACAGGCGCGCCACGCACCGATCGAGGAGCCGATGACGAACAGCGGCGAATGCCGGCGCGCGATGAAATGCGTCGCCAGCGCCCGGTCCAGGCCGCCGATGGAGAACCACTTGGCGCTGCCCGAGGCGCCCGCCATGACCGAGAACGCGTCCGGGTCGAAGCCGTGCGTCTGCAGGCTTTGGCGTGCTGCGGGGCCGGCCAGGATGCGTAGCGCGTGTGCTGCCATGCAGCGAAGGATACGGTGCCATCGCGCCCGGCGACAGTCCCGGCGGACAGGACTGCCGTCGGGCGCAGGGACTTGCCCCAACTGCTAACATCCGGCGGATGATCGAGACCGGCCCCGCCGTCACGCTGACCTTCGTGGTCTACCTGCTGGTCGTGCTCGCCATCGGCATCGTCGCCTGGCGCAGCACCGCCAACCTGCGCGACTACATCCTCGGCGGGCGCCGCCTGGGCCGCTGGACCACCGCACTGTCGGCCCAGGCCTCCGACATGAGCGGCTGGCTGCTGCTCGGCCTGCCCGGCTACGCCTACGTGGCGGGACTGGAGTCCGCCTGGCTGGTCATCGGCCTGCTGGCCGGAACCTGGCTCAACTGGCGCTTCACCGCCAGCCGCCTGCGCATTGCCACCGAGGCTTACGGCGACGCGCTCACGCTGCCCGAATACCTGCAGCGTCGTTTTGCCGACCCGCACGGCCTGCTGCGCCTGCTCGGCGCGGCGGTGGTACTCCTGTTCTTCACCTTCTACACCGCCTCCGGCCTGGTCGCGGGCGGCAAGCTGTTCGAGGCCGTGTTCGGGTTGCCCTACATCTGGGCTGTCACGGCCGGCGCGGGCGCCGTGCTGGCCTATACCTTCATCGGCGGCTTCCTCGCCGTGAGCTGGACCGACGCCCTGCAGGGCATGCTGATGCTGGTTGCGCTGGTGCTGGTGGCCTGCTTCGGCGTCGCGGTCACGGGCGGCTTCGACGGCCTCGCTGCGGGGCTGGCGGAACGCAACCCGGCCCTGCTGAACGCCTTCACCGACAGCGCTGGCGCCCCCCTCACCGTGATCGGGGTGGTGTCCCTGCTCGGCTGGGGCTTCGGTTATTTCGGCCAGCCCCACATCCTGGCGCGCTTCATGGCCGTGCGCTCGGCCGGCGAGCTGGTTGCCTCGCGGCGCATTGCCGTCGGGTGGGTGATCATCGCCCTCGCTGCCGCCATGACCGTCGGCCTCACCGGCGCGGCCTGGCTCACGCCCGGGCTCGAGGGCGCGGACACCGAGAAAGTCTTCATGGCGATGGCCGCCGCGCTGCTGCACCCCGTGGTTGCGGGCATATGCCTCGCCGGGATCCTCGCCGCGGTGATGTCCACCGCCGACTCGCAGCTGCTGGTCGCCTCCTCCGCCGTGTCCGAGGATCTTTACCGCGACCTCTTCCGGCCCGACGCCCGGCCCGGGGAGCTGCTGTGGATCGGCCGTTTCGCCGTGATCCTGATTGCCATCGGCGCCTTCCTGCTGGCGCTCGACCCGGAGAGCAAGGTGCTCGACCTGGTGGCATACGCCTGGGCCGGCTTCGGCGCTTCGTTCGGGCCGACGCTGCTGGCATCGCTGTACTGGAAGCGCATGAGCCTGGCCGGCGCCTATGCAGGCATCCTGGTCGGCGGCATCACCGTGGTGACCTGGAAGTCGCTCTCCGGCGGCATCTTCGACCTCTACGAGATCGTCCCCGGGGTACTGTTTTCGGCCATCGCCGTCGCGCTCTTCGGCCGCATCGGGCGGCCGGCGCCCCTGCCGGAGACCTTGCGGCAGGCCTGAGTCACCGCGGGCGCGCAAGGCACAGGCCCTGGCCGCCTCAGGCCAGCGCGAGCATCCAGGCCCCCGCCACCACGGCCAGCGCAACCAGTCCGGCGATCGCCTGCAGCCCGCCCTGCCGCAAAACCTGCAGCGGCAAGACCGCCGCCAGCAGTCCCGCCCCCAGTCCTGCAGCGAAGCCCCACAAGTGCGCGCCGATGTCCGTCCGCTCACCCCCGGTGCCGGTAAACGCCAGCAGCGCCACCGCACCTATCACCGGGCCCCAGCGATACCAGCGACCCTGCGCGCTGGCGCGCCGGCCCGCCCAGGCCAGCGCCCCCAGCAGGCCGAGCGCCGCAAATACCGCGGTCGAGGCGCCGATGGCGCGATGGTCGAACCCCTGCAGGACCACGTTGATGATGTTGCCGCTGACCCCGGCCAGCAGCACCAGCAGCCAGGCCACGCCCGAGCCCAGGTAACGCCCGGCGAAGCCCCCGAACAGGCTGCCGAAGATGACATTGCCCACCAGGTGCTGCAGATCGGCATGCAGGGTCAACGCCGTTACCGCCCGCCACCACTCGCCGGCGCGCATCGCGGCGCCGTCGACGCGCCCCGCCGCCAGCCAGTCGCGGTCGAAGGCAAAGTTCGCCACCGCCAGCGCCACGCCCGCCACCAGCAGGACATAGGCCACCGCCCCGGGGCGCCCGTCCGCCAGCGGCAGCCGCGGCGGGGGCTCGGCCGGGCGTGGCGGGTTCTCGGCCTGCCAGGCCGCAATCTCCGCGCGCGCCCGCGCGGCCTCGTGCGGCGCCACGACGATGACCCACGAACCGCCCAGATCGTGCAGGACCGGATGCAGGCCGACGGCCTCGAGCACCAGCGCCGCCTCCGCGCAGGCGCCGCGGCGGCGGCTGCGATACACCAGTTCCAGCGCCTCGAAGTCGGCTTCCATCGGCCTATCCTCACCGCGCCCGGGCCGTAACTCAATGCGCGTGCCGCGTCGCAGCGTGCGTGCGTCACGAATCCGGCTATGGTCAGGCCGGAATCCCGGCGCGCCGCCGGGAAGCGTGCTATGCTGCGATGCAACAGAAATGGCCGGAGAGGGTGGAAAAACCCGCATGACGCCAGACCGCCTGTTCGATGAGGGGTATCGCGAGGAGCTGACGTTGCCCGACGGCAGCCGCATGCGCCTGCGCCTGGCCGACCGCGGAGACCGGGACGGCATCCTCGCGGGGTTCGAGCGGCTCTCCGCCGAGACCCGCGTGCAGCGCTGGTTCTACCCCAAGATGCGCCTCACCGAGGCTGAAATCGAGGCACTGGTGTCGCCCGCCGACGACGACCACGGCGCTATCGTGGCGGTGCAGCTGGACGAAAACGACGCCGAAGCCGAGCCCATCGGCATGGCGCGCTTCGTCCGCAGCCGCGAGGATCCTGCTGCCGGCGAGATCGCCATCACCATCGTGGACGACTGGCAGGGGCTGGGCATCGGCCGGATCCTCCTGCATCGGCTCCTCGCCATGATGAGCGAGCGCCGCATCCCGTGGGCCGACGGGCGCGTCCAGGCCGAGAACCGGCGCATGCGCCGGCTGCTCGAGCCCTACGTCCCGCAGGGCGGCTTCCAGCGCGAGGACGACCTGCTGCGCTTCCGCTTCCCGGTCCCGGCGCTCGGGGACCCGTTGATGTCGCAGTTGGCGCGCAACGCCGCCGCGGTGGCGCACATGTTCAAGCGCATGGCGGAGGGCGGGCTGGTGCTGCCCCTGGCACTGGCGGAGAAGCGGTTGCAGTCGATCGGGCCCCGGGCACTGCTGGAGACCCTGCAGCGGCAGGACGGCAAGCGACCCAGGGGCAAGCCGGCAAAGAACGAGGGCTGAGGGCAAGAACGCGGCCGGGACGGCACTGCGCCATCCCGGCCGCAGGGTCGCCCTTGCGGCGACCCCGGTGCGCCGGCGGGGGACTGCTAGCGCACGTTCACCTTGTGGCGGCTGACCTTGGTGGCCTTCGGGATGACCAGTTCAAGAATGCCGTCTTTCAGTTCGGCCTTGGCCTTGTCGCCCACGACGTCCACCGGCAGCGGAATGGCCCGCTCCAGGGAGCCGCGCGACATCTCGGCCCGGTAGAAGTGCTCGGAGGATTCCTTCTCCGACGCTTCCCGGTTGACCGTGATCGTCAGGAAATCTTCGGCTACCGTGATTTCCAGTTCGTCCTTGCTCACCCCGGGGAGCTCAGCGCGGATCAGCAACTCGTTTTCGCGATCCACCATGTCGATCCGGGGGAACTTCAGTTCGAAGTCCTCGAGTTCGGCAAGCAGTGGGCGCCTCCAGCTCATGGGGTCAATCAATGACCTCGAGAACAGGTTCTCGATGAAGTCCTCCATGCTCAGCAGGGGCTTGCTCATCCGTGCGACGCTCCTCGAGCCCTTTCCCGATACCTTCGGGGTCGTCTCGCGTACCGCCGACATGTTCATCACCTCCCACGGGTGCGTTCGCCAGGAGGAAATTCTCCTGACTCCCAAAACCTAGTGCGCCGGCCGGCTGCGGCCATGGAGGAAACTGCGCATTGACGATGCGCGGGCGAAATCACGGCACTGGACGTGCCGGCCGCAAGAAAATCAGTTGCTTGACCGCTTTGCCGCGGCCACTCGCAGATCAGCGTGCGGCGCGGTTGATGCGCGCCTCGTCGCCGCCGGCGTGGGCGAGCACCCTGGGGTCCATCACCCGGCGCCACAGCGGCGGCACCAGGGCCAGCAGGAACATGCCGTAGTAGCCGGTCGGCAGCTGCGGCGCTTCCGCGAAATGCCGCAGGCTCTGGTAGCGCCGCGCGGGCCAGGCGTGGTGATCGGAATGACGCTGCAGCTGGTACAGCAGGAGGTTGGAGACCACGTGGTTGGAGTTCCAGCTGTGGCGCGGCGCACAGCGCTCGTAGCGTCCGTCGGCGCGGCGCAAGCGCTTGAGCCCGTAATGTTCGACGTAGTTGGCCGCCGAGAGCAGGCTGTAGGCGAAAGCCGCCTGCAGGACAAGGAATGGCAACAGGGCCGGCCCGAGCCAGAGCAGGAGCGGCGCCCAGAACAGGATACTCAGCGCCCAGGCCTGCAGGTTGTGGTTCGCCGGATGCCAGGGTCCGCGCCCCTGTGCCGCCAGCCGCTCGCGCTCCAGTGCCCAGGCGCGGCGGAAGGCGCCGGGGATTTCGCGGCACATGAAGCGGTAGTAGCTCTCCCCGAGCCGGGACGAAGCCGGGTCCTCCGGCGTGGCCACGTCGCGGTGGTGGCCGCGCACGTGCTCCACGATGAAGTGCCCGTAGCAGGACGGCGCCAGTGCAAGGCGCCCCAGCCAGACCTCATGCGCACCTTTCTTGTGGCCGAGTTCGTGGCCGACGTTGATGCCGGCGCCGCTGGCCCAGCCGGCCGACAGGGCCAGCCCCAACCAGCCGAACAGGCTCAGCTCACCCGCGACAGCTATCCAGGCGGCGATCGCCACGGTCACCCAGATCACCGGCACCGTCAGCCAGGTCAGCCAGCGGTACCAGCGGTCCTGCTCCAGCTCCGGGACCAGCGCCTCGGGGGGATTGCTCGTGTCCGCGCCAAGCAGGTAATCGGCCAGCGGCACGACGCCGTAAAGCACCACGGCAGTGAGCCAGAGCCAGGCCTCCCCGCCGCCGGCAGCCCAGGCAGCGAGCCCGGCCAGCGGCAACATGGGCATCGCCAGGGACACCAGCCACCAGTAACGGCGGCGGTCGGTCCAGGTAAGGATTTCAGCAGGATGGGCAGACATGTCCAGGATAGTGCGGCAGTGTCCGGCGCTGCGCATTGTTCCACTTCGTCAATCCTTTTGTTATTTTCGGCCAGGATGAACCACCCCAACCTTGCCCCGCTGGTTCCGCCCGGCCTGCGCCACCCGGCCGCGGGCGTGGCCGTGCTGGCGCGGACCCTGCAGGACCTGGACGTGGACCCGGCGCCTTTGCTGGCGCGCTGCGGCCTGCCGCCGGAGCTGGCAGGCGCCGGCCAGGCCATCCCGGTGGAGCGCGAGATCGCCTTCATCCGCCTGGCGCTCGAGACCTCGGGCCGCGCCGACCTGGGGCTGCTCGCGGGGCGCGGGCACCGCTTCCCGGTGTTCGGTTTCTGGGGCCTGGCCCTGGCGGCCAGTCCCACCCTCGCCAGCGCCATCCGTCTCGGGCTGCAGTACGTCGATTTGACCCACACATTCCTGCGCTGGCGCTTTGAGCGCACTCGGCCTGAGGCGGCACTGGTGATGCAGGCCGGCGCCCCGCTGGGCGGGCTCGAGACGTTCCTGGTGGAGCGCGACGCGGCGGCAGCTGCGACGCTGCTGGAAGACCTCACGGGCCGGCGCGGCAGCCTCGCCGGCGCCGAGTTCGCCTACCCGGCGCCGGCCTGGGCGGCGCGCTACGAGGCCGTATTCGGCTGTCGCCCTGCCTTTGGCGCCGCGCGCCACGCGTTGCGCCTGGCGGCAGACATGCTCGACCAGCCCCTGCCCGGCGGCGACCCGGTCACGGCGGCGGCGGCGGAGTCCCAGTGCCGGCGGCTGCTGGAGGGATTGTCCCCGGCCGGGGGCCTGGCCACGCGTTTGCGGCGGCTGCTGCTGGACCACCCCGGGCGCTTGCCCACCCAGGACGAAGCCGCACGCAGGCTGGGCCTGTCGCGCCGCAGCTTGCGCCGCAAGCTGGCCGAGGAAGGCACCAGCTTCCGCGCGCTGGCGGACGAGGTGCGCTTCGGGCTGGTGGCCGGATACCTGGAAAACACCGGCCTGCCGCTGGACGAGATCGCGGCGCGCACCGGCTTCAGCGATGCCGCCAACCTGTCGCACGCTTTCCGGCGCTGGACCGGGGACAGCCCCGGCGCCTGGCGCCGACGGCACGGCGTAGCGGCTCCAGGCACCGGCGTGGCGACGAATACGCGTCGGGAATGAGAGCCAACTGCGTTACCATTGGCGACTTTCGCGCCCGGCCCGAAACCAGGGGAGTGCCGCCGCCTTGAGCATCATGGATCGCCTGCTGACCGCGGGGTTCCGGCACAACAGCCGGAGACTGACCCGTTTCGCGCGGCCCCAGCCCAGCGAGTCCCTGCCGGCACCGGACATGTCACGCAAGTACATGCTCTACCTGCACATCCCCTTCTGCACCGTCCTGTGCCCCTTCTGCTCCTTCCACCGCGTGTGCTTCGAGGAGCAGAAAACACTGCGCTACTTCAAGAGCCTGCGGCAGGAAATCCGCATGGCCCACGAGGCCGGCTACCGCTTCTCCGACGTCTACGTCGGCGGGGGCACGCCCACCGTGATGCCGGCCGAGCTGGCCGAGACCCTCGGGTTGCTGCACAAGCTCAGCCCCATCGAGAGCATCTCCATCGAGACCAACCCGGACGACCTGCGCCCGGAGGTCATGTCGCAGATGCGTGACGCCGGCGTCACGCGCGTCTCGGTCGGCATCCAGAGCCTGGACGACGAGCTGCTCAAGCAGATGGACCGCTACGAGAAATACGGCTCGGCGGCCGAGGTGATGAAGCGGCTGGAGAAAGCCCACGGCTTTTTCGAGACGCTCAACGCCGACATGATCTTCAACCTGCCCTACCAGGACGAGAACTCGCTGCTGCGGGACATCGACCTGCTGACGCGCCAGCTCGAAGTCAGCCAGGTGACCTTCTACCCGCTGATGAGTGCCGAAAGCACCATGCGCAAGATGCTCAAGACCATGGGCGAGGTGGATTTCGACCGCGAGGGCCACATGTACCGGCTGATCCTCGACGCCCTGCCGGACAGCTACCAGCCCTCCTCGGCCTGGTGCTTCAACCGGGAGCGGGGCACCGTGGACGAGTACATCATCGAGAACGAGGAGTACCTCGGCCTCGGCAGCGGCGCCATGAGCTACCTCGACGGCGTGCTGTACTCCAGCACTTTCTCGCTCAACCACTACAACCGCCAGGTCGACGCCGGCAATTTCGGCATCAGCCGGCGCCAGCCCCTCACCCGTCGCGACCGGCTGCGGTATTTCATGCTCATGAACCTGTTCGGCCTGTCGCTGGACAAGGCCGTGGCGGAAAAGCGCTATCCGGGCTTTTTCTGGAAGCTGGCGCCGGAAATCCTCGGCCTGAAGCTGATGGGCGCGGTACGGGACGAGGGCGAGCGGCTGGTGCTGACCGAGTACGGCATGCGCGTGTGGATCCTCATCATGCGCGAGTTTTTCATGGCCGTGTCCGATTTCCGCGACCTGATGCGCCACACCATCCGCGAGGAACTGGACGCGCCCGGCCCGCTCGAGACCCGCATCCCGACCCCCGACCTGCGCCCCCCGGGTACGCATTGACCCTGATTGCGGCGGCCGCCGCACCGCGCAAAATTGACCCCGCCTGAGGTAACCGTCCGCAAAACCGGCATTTGCGGGCCGTGCCGCCTGAGGGCTCGGCCGGTTTTGGGGCGGCCGGAAACCAAACGTGGACTCCCGCCAGGCGCGGGGGCCGGCGGTCCGAGGACCGCAACACCGGGGTCAAAACCATGTCCAGACATCTCTCCTTCCCTGCCCTGATCTGCGGTCTTCTGGTCGCGGCAGTGCTCACCCTTGGCGCCGCGACGGCCGATGCCCAGGAGCGCGAGATTCGTTGCGCGATGTGCCACAAGGACACGCACTTCGATTCCACCGCGCATGCCGAGGTCGCCTGCAAGGACTGCCACACCAACGTGACCAGCCCGCGCCACAAGGCCGAGGACCTCGCCGATCTCAGTGGCGACGCCATCTGCGCCCAGTGCCACACCATGGCCCCGCGCGCGGTCGGCCGCAGCGTGCACGCCGACCAGGTCGGCTGCATGGACTGCCATGGCAGCGCCCACACCATGCTCAAGAACGACGACCTGACCTCGCCGATGAGCCCGGTCGGACAGGTCCAGGTCTGCGGCGACTGCCACCGGGGACAGGAAGGCGGCGGCGACCTGATCACCGCCTTCGTCGAAAGCGTGCACGGCCGCGGCCTGCTGCGCTCCGGCCTGACGGCTTCGCCGACCTGCAGCACCTGCCACGGCAGCCACATGGTCTTCCCGGTGGAGCACGAGCGCTCGCACACCTCCTTCAAGAACTCACCCGAGATGTGCGGCGACTGCCACCAGTACATCTATAAAGAGTGGCTCAACGTCAGCGCCCATGGCGCGGCCTGGCAGGCGGGCGATACCAATACCGCCACCTGCATCGACTGCCATGACTCGCACTCGATCAAGGACCCGACCCTCGGCGCCGACCGGCTGCACATGGCCGACGAGTGCGGCGACTGCCACGGCGACCTGTACAACACCTATCGCGGCGGTTTCCACGGCAAGGCCACCGACCTCGGCCTGGTCACCTCCGCCACCTGCTCGGACTGCCATACCCCGCACAGCACGCTGGGCAAGGACGATCCGAACTCGACCATCCACCCGGACAACCTGCAGGCGATGTGCGGCGAGTGCCACGGTGACGTGACGCCGGCCTTCGCCTCCTTCAACCCGCATATCAACCCGAACAACCCGGACGACAACTTCTACGTGTTCATCATCGCCATGGCGATGCATGCCCTCGTGATCGGCGTGTTCGGCTTCTTCGGCATCCACGCCATCCTGTGGCTGCAGCGCGGCATCGTCGGCCATATGCGCGGCGAGTTCCTCGGCCACCACAGCCCGAGCAACACCTACGTGCGCCGCTTCAAGAAGCGCGACATCAGCATGCACAAGCTGATCATCGTGACCTTCCTGCTGCTGGCGGCCACCGGCCTGCCGCTGAAGTTCGCCCATGCGCCGTGGGCGCACACGCTGATGTCCTGGTGGGGCGGCGTCGACAACACGATGTTCCTGCATCGCGTCGCAGCCGTCGGCACCTTCGGCTACTTCGTCTGGCACCTGTTCGTCCTGATCCGCCGCCTCATCGCCGGCGAGAAGGGCCTGTTCTGGGGTCCGAACTCCATGACGCCGCAGCTGAAGGACGGCAAGGACATCGTCGCCATGTTCAAGTACTTCTTCTACATGGGTCCGAGACCCGCGGGCGACCGCTGGACCTACTGGGAGAAGTTCGATTACCTGGCGGTGTTCTGGGGCATGCTGATCATCGGCGGTTCCGGCCTGATGCTCTGGTTCCCGAACTTCTTCACCGAGATCCTGCCGCTGCCGGGCTGGGCGCTGAACGCCGCTTACGTGGTGCACAGCGAAGAAGCCCTGCTGGCCACCGGCTTCATCTTCCTGTTCCACTTCTTCCACACGCACCTGCGTCCGGAGAGCTTCCCGCTGGATCCGGTGGTCTTCACCGGCAGCCAGCCGATCGAGCGCTTCAAGGACGAGCGGCCGCTGGAGTACCAGCGCATGGTGGACGAAGGCACGCTGGACGATCACATCGTGCCGGCGCCGACGCCGGAGCAGATGCGCAGCATCCACTTCTGGGGCTTCGTGGCGGTGGCCATCGGCCTGGCGCTGGCAGTGGGGATCTTCACCGCCCTGCTGATTTATTGATGACTGCAATTATCCGGGCGACCAGGACGGTCGCCCGGGTATTCAACCAGGGATAGGCCCGGGGCCCCGCCGAGAGATCGGTGGGGCCTTGTGCGTCCCCAAGAGGAAGAAAAAATGGCTCGACATTTCTTTGCCGCACTGACCCAGAACCCGATCAGCCTTGCCGGCACGGCGCTCGCCGTCGCTTCGCTGACCCTGATCGTGGCGCTGTTCATCGTCCACGCCTTCGGCTTCGAGGGCGGGCCCTATCTCGGCATCGTGACCTTCCTCATATTGCCGATGATCTTCGTACTGGGGCTGCTGCTGATCCCGGTGGGCATCTACCGCCAGCGTAAGCGCGCCGCGAAGCTCGCCGCGGAAGGCAAGGCGCCGCCCCTGTTCCCGGTCATCGACCTGAACCACGAGACCACGCGCAAGTCGGTGGTGATTTTCCTGGTGCTCACCCTGGTGAACATCGTCGTCATCGCCGGCGCCACCTACAAGGGCGTGGAGGTGATGGATTCGACGGCTTTCTGCGGCCTGGCCTGCCACGCCGTGATGGAGCCGGAGCACACGGCCCACAGCCGCTCGCCTCACTCCCGTGTGGGCTGCGTCGACTGCCACATCGGTCCCGGCGCCGACTGGTTCGTGAAATCCAAGATGGACGGCGCGTGGCAGCTGGTGGCCGTGGCGCTGGATATATACCCGCGCCCGATCCATACGCCCCTGCATGACTTGCGCCCGGCGCGGGACACTTGCGAGCAGTGCCATTGGCCGACGGTTTTCGTCGGCGACAAGCTGAAGATCGACACGATCTATGACGAGGACGAGGCCAATACGGAGCTGAAGAGCGCCATCCTGCTCAAGGTCGGCGGGCTCGCGGGACGCGAATCCTCGGGCATCCACTGGCACGTGGACCCGAATATCGAGATCCGCTATCGCTCCGACGAAAACCGGATGAACATCTACGACATCGAGATGACGCTGGCCGACGGCACCAAAAAGGTCTTCCTGGCCGACAACATGCCCGAGGATCCGGGCGAGTGGCGCACCATGGATTGCGTGGACTGCCACAACCGGCCGACCCATATCTACCGACCCCCCGGTGAAGAGCTGGACATCCTCATGGCCGGCGGCAAGGTCGACAAGAGCCTGCCGTACATCAAGCGCGAGGGCGTGCGCATCATCGAGGAAGCCGACTACGAGACGAAGGAAGACGCCCGCATCGGGGTGGCCGCGTCGCTGCAGGCTTTCTACCAGGAAAATTACCCTGAGCTGAGCGTGGAAAAGGCCGTGGCGATCACCGAAGCCGCGGACGCGTTGGGCGACATCTACAGCTGGAACGTCTTCCCGCACATGAACGTGCGCTGGGACACCTACCCGAATCACAGCGGCCACCCCCCGATCCGCAGTCGCGAGACCGCGCCGGGCTGCTTCCGCTGCCATAACCGGGAACACAAGACCGCCGAGGGCGAGGGGATTTCGCGCAACTGCACGCTGTGTCACACCGTGCTGGCGACGCGCGAGGAGAACCCCGAGATCCTGCAGCAACTGAACCCGTAGCGCACGGCACGGGAAAAGTTCCCAAGGACTTGCCACAATTGCCCCCCGCCGGAGCGCTGAGTAGAGTTCAGCGCTCCGGCGGAGTGGACTACGCATGCACAAGACGAAACTGACCCTGTTCCTGGCGGCGCTGGCGCTGCTGCTCTGTGCCTCTGTAGCGCGGGCTGAAGTGGAATGGCTGAGTGCGGGGCCGGACGGCGAAACCAGGATCGTCGTCTGGTACTTTTATTCGGATACCTGCCCGCACTGCCAGGATGCCAAGCCCTTCGTCGCCGACCTGGACGCGCGCGACTGGATCGACCTGCGCGCCTTCGAGATCACCAAGAGCCGCGACAACGGCATCCTGTACCGCGACACGGCGCGGGCCATCGGCGAACAGGCACGCAGCGTGCCGGCATTCATTTTCTGCGGCACCATGCACACCGGCTTCGACAACGCCGAAACCACCGGTGCCGTGCTGCTGGCGCGGCTGGAGCATTGCCGCGCCAACCCTGAAGAGGCCATCGCCATGTTCTCCGGCGCCGACGCCGCAGGCGCCGGTCCGCAGCCCGGGCAGGTGATGGGCGTGCAGGTGCCGCTGCTGGGCATGATCGACCCGTCGGAGTGGGGCCTGCCCATTCTCACCATCGTGATCGCGGGGTTGGACGCCTTCAATCCCTGCGCATTCTTCGTGCTGCTGTTCCTGCTCAGCCTGATGGTGCACGCGCGCAGCCGCGCCCGCATGATGCTGGTCGGCGGCACCTTCGTCCTCATCTCGGGGCTGATCTACTTCGTCTTCATGGCCGCCTGGCTGAACGTCTTCCTGCTGCTGGGCGAACTGCGGCTGGTGACCATCATCGCCGGCGTGGTCGCCGTCGGCCTCGCTGCGATCAACATCAAGGACTACTTCTGGTTCCAGTCCGGCGGCCCCTCGCTGTCGATTCCGGAATCCAAGAAGCCCGGCATGTACCAGCGCATGCGCAACCTCGTCGCCGCCAAGAGCGTGTGGGCCATGCTCGCCGGCACCGCCATCCTGGCGGTGGCGGTGAACTCCTACGAGCTGCTGTGCACGGCCGGGCTGCCCATGGTCTACACGCGCATCCTGACGCTGCGCGAGGCCGATACCTTCGTCTATTACATGTACCTGGTGCTGTACAACATCATCTACGTCATCCCGCTGCTGATCATCGTGCTGCTGTTCGTGATGAAGTTCGGCTCGCGCAAGCTGGGTGAAGCAGAGGGACGGCTGCTGAAGCTGATGTCCGGGATGATGATGCTGGGCCTGGGCGCGCTGATGCTCATCGCGCCGGCGGCACTGAACAACGCCGGTATCGCCATCGTGCTGCTGCTTGGGGCGGTGGCACTGACCTGGGTGATCCATCTCATCAGCCGCAGGGCGGGGCTGATATGATCCGGGCATGAGCCCGTCCCTGCCGCCCTGGCGCACGACCGCAGCCCTGATCGCCACCGTGCTGCTCGGCGCATGCGCCGCGACACCCTGGTGGCAGCAGGACCTCGATGCCTGGATCGGCGCCTCGACGGCGGAGCTGCTGGATGCCTGGGGACCGCCGCTGCGCACCTTGAGCAGCGCGGAGGGGGCGACGGTGCTGGTGTTCGAGCGTACGCGCAGCCTGGACCCGCGCATCGAGCGGCTCGCCGAGCCGGGCGCCCCGCTGGAGCCGGGCGCCACGCGCCAGTCCTACATCCCGCCGCAACAGAGCGACTGCACGCTGTTCTTCGACGTCAGGGACAACACCGTCGTGGGTATCCGCCACGAGGGGACGGCCTGCGACATCGTGCCGCGCGAACCTGTGCGCCGCCGCAGCGACCCGGCCACGGGCGGCAACCGCTGACGAAGCGTCTCAGCGGGCAGCGGGCCCGGCGGTGAAGGGATAGCGGGCGAAGATCTCGCTGACGGCCTGGTCCAGCGCTGCGCCCGGGTCTTCGCGCGCCTCGCGCGTCACGCGCCCCACGGCGCGCCCCTCCCACACCAGCTGGCGCCGCTCGGCATCGACCAGGTCGACGTACAGCGTGCCGCGCTCATAACGGTCGATGCGCGTCTCGTAGGCGTAGGCCGGCCAGGGATCGTAATAGTAGCCGGCACGCCAGCCGTACCAGGGCGGCGGCAGCACCGAGGACGGCACGGTGCGCAGGTCTTCCACTTCCTCGGTGCTGACCGCGAAGTTGACCAGCAGGTCGGCGCCCTCCCCGACCCGTTGATAGCCGCGGGCTTCCATCTCGCGCGTCACGGCGGACTTGAGCCGGCGTTCCGCGATGGTGTCATAGCTGCGCTCGACACCGCGCTCGTCGCGGCTCATGAAGTCGAAAGTCCGATACTGCGAGAAATCGGCCGAACTGTCGTAGTCCGTGCTGATGTCGGGACCGACCGCGGCGCACCCGGCCAGCATCGCCAGGCCGGCCGCCAGGGCCAGTGCGCGCATGGATCTGCTGCTCATCTTTCCTGCCTCCGCTGCTCCGTGTCTCGGCATCATGCGCTGATTATAGGTCTTCGTAGTTCTCGAGCTCGGCGAGCTCGCGGCTCAGGCGCCGGCTCTCGGCCAGCGCCTCGAGCGTGCGCCGCGCCGCCGTACCCGGGCCGCTGCGCTGCGCCTCGCGGCGACCGATGTCGGGCAATACCTCGATCGGCTCGCCGTCGCCGGTGAACTCGAAATCAGCATCCTGCGGGAAGTCCTTTCGTGCGTATCCACTCATCGTCGGGTCGCTCCGGCTCTCGTTTCACACCCATGTCTTCGCACGGCAGCCCCGAGCGGTTCCGCCGCTGCCCTCAGCACCCTTAGATGGCGCGACCGGGGGAAAATTCAATGCCTCGCACCAGCGGCGGCTTTGCCCTATATTCCGGGACTTCCGCTGCCGCCCCGCGAGGGACGGCGCCAGGCGTGTTCCCGGAGTCGTGGACCTTGCTGAGAGCCAGGCAAAAACTGGGCAAGTACCGGATCGAACGACGCCTGTCCGACGGTCCGCTGGCCACCGTGTACCAGGCCTACGACACCATCCACGGCCTGCGCGTGGCGCTCAAGATCCCGCACCGGCGCATGATGGACGACTATTTCCTGGCCGATTTCCGCAAGGAAGTCCGCATGCTGGCGAAGCTCGACCACCCGAACATCCTGCCGATCCAGAACGCCAGCTTCATCGACGGTTACTTCGTCATCTCCATGCCGCTGGGGCTCGAGACCCTCGGCAGCCGCCTGCAGAAACGCATCTCGACCGCCAAGGCGCTGGATTTCACCGGCCAGATCCTGGCGGCGGTAGCGCACGCGCACGAGGAGCGCATCATCCACTGCGACATCAAGCCCGACAACTTCATCCTCTTTCCGGACAACCAGCTGCGCCTCGCCGACTTCGGCTTCTCCAAGCTGGCGCGGGGCCGGATCGAGGCCTCGGGCTCCGGCACGGTGGGCTACGTGGCGCCGGAGCAGGCCATGGGGCGCCCGGTGCTGGCCTCGGACGTGTTCTCGGTCGGCCTGGTGCTCTACCGCATGTTCGCCGGCGTGCTGCCGCGCTGGCCTTACGACTGGCCACCCCCGGGGGCCGCCCGCCTGCGGCAAAAGCTGCATCCCGACATGGTCGCGCTGATCCGGCGCGCCATCGAGGTGAAGCCGGCGCGGCGTTTCCGGGACGGGCAGCGCATGCTGGCCGCATTCGAGCGTATCCGGCGCCCGGCAGCGGCGCGGTGAGCGCGTTCCCGGCCGAAGACGGCCTGCAGGTCGCCGCAGCAGAGACGCGGATGGAGGCGCTGCTGCCGGTTGCGGACGGTGCCGCGGTCGCCTGGACAGCGCCGTGCGCCGGCAAGGCGCGCAGCGAAGACGCCCTGCTGGTCCTGCCGCTGGACGCGCGCAACGCGGTGCTGGCGGTGGCGGACGGCATGGGCGGCATCCCCGGCGGCGGCGCTGCCGCCGCCTGCGCCATCAGCACCCTGGCCGAGGTCGTGGAGCGGGAGTTCAGCCAGGGCCGCGCCCTGCAGGCAGCGATCCTCGACGGTATCTCGCAGGCCAACGACGCGGTGCTGGCCCTGGCCAACGGCAGTGCCACCACCCTCGTCGTGGCCGAGCTGTGCGACGGCACGGTGCGCGCCTACAACATCGGGGACTCCGAAGTCATCGTGCTGGGCCAGCGCGGCAGCCTCAAGCTGCGCACGCTGTCCCACTCCCCCGTCGGCTTCGCCCTGCAGGCGGGCCTGGTCGACCACGAGGAAGCGCTGCACCACGAGGACCGCCACCTGGTGTCGAATTTTCTCGGCAGCCGGGACATGCGCATCGAGGTCGGCTCGGCGGTGCGACTGGCGGCACACGACACCGTGCTGGTCTGCAGCGACGGGCTGGTGGACAACATGCGCCTGCAGGAGATCACCGCCCTGATGCGCTGCGGCCGCCTGGATCGCAGCGTCGGCGCGCTGGCGCAGCAGGCACTGGCACGCATGAGCGGCGCCGGAGAGCACGCCCCGGGGGAGCATCCCAGCAAGCCGGACGACCTCACCGTGATTGCGTTCCGGCGCCGGCCCGGGGCGGCCGTAGCCCGGCTGCTGCCCGCGCCGCGCCAGATCCCGCTGGAACAGGAGGAACCATGAAGAAGACTCTTGCCACCCTGGCCTGCCTGCTCCTCGCCACCATGCGGCCCGCGGGGGCGGCCGACCCGGTGCTGCTGATCCACGGCGGCGCCGGCACGCTGCGCGCGTCGGAAATGAGCCCCGCAGACCGTGCCGCCTATGAAGCAGCGCTGCACGAGGCGCTCGCGGCGGGCTGGCGCGTACTGGAGAACGGCGGCAGTGCGCTGGACGCCGTCACCGCGGCCATCGTGCCCATGGAAGACTCGCCGCTCTTCAATGCCGGGCGTGGCGCGGTGTTCACTGCCGACGGGCGCAACGAACTGGATGCATCGATCATGGATGGCGCGACGCGGCAGGCGGGCGCCGTGGGCGCGGTGCGCTGGGTGCGCCACCCGGTGCTGCTGGCGCGTCGCGTGATGGAGGCCTCGCCGCACGTCTTCCTGGCCGGCGAGGGCGCGATCGAGTTCGCCATCGACCAGGGGCTCGAACTGAAGCCGAGCAGCTGGTTCCGCACCGAGCGGCGCTGGCAGCAACTGCAGCGCGCGATCCTGCAAGGGGCCATGCCCACGGAGCCGGACCAGGGCCGCTTCGGCACCGTCGGCGCCGTCGCACTGGATGCCTCGGGGCACCTGGCGGCCGCGACATCGACCGGCGGCACCACGGCCAAGCGCTGGGGCCGCCTGGGAGACGTCCCGGTCATCGGTGCCGGCACCTGGGCGGACGAGGCCTGCGCGGTGTCCGCCACCGGCGATGGCGAGTTCTTCATCCGCGCCGCGGCGGCGCACACCATCTGCGCCCGCATGCAGCTGGGCGGCGAGGCGGCCGACGCTGCGGCGGCCGGCGTACTGGCGGAGATTCGCCAGCTCGGCGGCCTCGGCGGCGTCATCGTGCTCGACGGCGCCGGCCGCTACAGCCTGTCCTTCAGCACGGAAGGCATGTACCGGGGTCGCGCCAATGCGGCGGGACGCGAAGTGGCGATCTTCGCCGGCGAAGGGCCCTAGGAAAGACCGCGGGCGTTCAGCGCCAGCCAGGCGACATAAGCCGCGTAGCTCAGCAGCAGGACCGCGCCCTCCGGCCGGCCGATGCGCCGGCGCACCAGGATCAGCGGCAGCAGGGCTGCCGTGAAAGCAAGCATCACGCCCATGTCGACCATGGTGATGCCACCGCGCTGCAAAGGCTGGATGACGGCGGTGATGCCCAGCACCGCGAGGATGTTGAGGAAGTTCGAGCCGACCACGTTGCCCACCGCGATATCGGCGTCGCCGCGTTTCGCCGCCACGATGCTGGTAGCCAGCTCCGGCAGGCTGGTGCCGACGGCGACCACGGTGAGGGCAACGATTGCGGGCGGCACCCCGAGCGCCTGCGCCAGGCTCACGCCGCCGCGCACGAATGCTGCGCCTCCCGCCACCAGCGCGACCAGGCCGGTGAAGATCAGCAGCAGGTCCACGCTGGCCCCGACACGGGGCCGCACGATACTTTCGAATTCCTGCTTCACGTCCTCCTCTTCCTGGTCGGGGCGACCGACGCGGACGTTCCAGAACAGGAACCCGGCCAGGCCGGACAGGAAGACGATGCCGCCGGCGCGACTCAATCCGCCGTCGTAGAGAAAGGCGGTCAACAAGCCGGAAACCACGATCAGCCAGGGCAGGTCGAGCCGGATCAGGCGACTGCGCACCACGGTCGGCGTGAGCACCGCGCACACGCCGAGTATCAGGCCGATATTGGCGATGTTGGAGCCCACGACGTTGCCGATGGCGATGTCGTCGACGCCGCTCAGCGCGGCCTGCAGGCTGACCGCCAGCTCCGGGGCGCTGGTGGCGAAAGCCACGATAGTCATGCCGACGAGAAAGGGGCTCATGCCGAAGCGCAGGGCCAGGTTACTCGAGCCGCGCACCAGCCACTCGCCGCCGCCGTAGAGCAGCAGGAAGCCCAGCAGCAGGAGTCCCAGGCTCGTGAGCATCAAGGCGCCGGCGTGGCGAAATAGCGGGCCAGGTAGTCTTCGAAGGATTCCGCGTCGTCCGCCTCGAGCGCGCGCTGGGCATCCAGCGAGCGGCGCGCCTCGGCCTCGAACTCTTCCAGGCGCCCCGGCGACATGGGCGGCAGCGAGGCGAAGTAGTCTGCATGCTGTTGCGACATGCGACGGGCGAAACGGAAGAAGGACTCGTCTTCCTGCCGCATCTCGGCAAGGATCCGGGCCGAGGGCGTGAGCGCCGGGTCTTCCAGCTTGGCAGCCTGCAGCTCCAGCGAGGCACTGTAGGAACGGGCCGGGTCGCCGTGGTCCAGCAGCTGGCAGATCGGGGCCAGCTGGCGACAGATCTCGCGCCCCCACTCCACCAGCGGCTTGTGCTGGCCCCCGATGTCGAGCGCCAGCGCCGGATCGCGCCCGGCCACCGCTACGCGCGCGTGGTTGGCGTCCAGCTGCTCCATCTCGCAGGCCGACAACGGCGGGCTGTCGTGCAGCATGCAGAACACCACGAAGGCCTCGAGGAAACGCAGCTCGTTCTGGCTCACCCCGGCGGGATCATAGGGGCTCACGTCGAGCGCGCGCACTTCCACGTAAGCGACGCCGGCGCGTCGCAACGCCAGCGTCGGGCGTTCACCGCTGCGGATGGGCTGCTTCGGGCGCACGTAGCCGTAGTACTCGTTCTCGATCTGCAGCGCGCTGGTGGAGAGCTGGCGCCAGCTACCGCCGGGGGCCACCCCGATCTTCTCGTACGGCGGCCAGGGGGAGCGGATGGCATGCTCCAGCCCGTCGATGTACTCGTCCAGCGTGTTCATGGAGAGGTGGATGCCCGCCTGGTTGGCGTTGCGATAGCCGAGGTCGCTCATGCGCAGCGAGGTCGCGTGGGGCCCGTACCAGGTGCTGTCGTCGAACTCCGGCAGGCCCGCATCGCGCCCGCCGAGAAAGGACTTGCACAAGGCCGGCGAGGCGCCGAACAGGTACAGCACGATCCAGCCGTAGCGGCGGAAGTTGCGCAGCAGGCCGAAATACATCTCGTCGCGGAAGGCACGCTCCGCGCCGTCGCGCCCTTCCACCTCGCCGAGTACCTGCCAGAAGCGCTCCGGCAGGGAGTAATTGAAATGCACGCCGGCGATGGTCTGCATGACCCGGCCGTAGCGATAGCCCAGGCCGAGGCGGTAGATGTGCTTCATGCGCCCGACGTTGGAGGTGCCGTACTCGGCCACCGGGATGCTGGCGTCGCCGCCCACTGCGCAGGGCATGCTGGTGGCCCACAGCATCTCCTCGGCGGGCAGGCGCGGATAGACGAACTGGTGGATATCGCACAGGAACTGCAGCGTGGCCCAGCAACTGTCGAGCGGCGGGGTGACGAACTCGAGCAGCGCTTCCGAGTAATCGGTGGTGATCCACGGGTGGGCCACCGCCGCGCCGAGCGCCACGGGATGGGGCGTCGATGCAATGCGGCCATCCGGCGTGACGCGCAGCGACTCCTTCTCCACCCCGCGTCCGCCACCCCGCAGGCAGCCGGCGTCGATGGCTGCGAGGCGTGACAGCCGCTCATCCGCACGCTGATACATGGGAAGCACTCTCCAGGCCGACCCCTGAGGGGTCCATGGGACTGGCGATTATACGCACCGGCGCAGTATTTAGCGGCAAAGCGTGACCGGCTTCATGGGCCGTCGCAGGGGAGCCTGTTATCCATCCTGCATGAAGCCCGAGATCCTCATCATGGAGCCGGATGCGGAGTTGCGCGCCTCCCTGTCGGAGTACTGTGTCCGACGGGGTTACCAGGCCGTGACGGCAGCGGACTTCCGGGAGTTCGTGGCCCAGTGGCACCCCAACCTGGACTTCACCGCCCTGTCCATCTCGGGCGACCGTACCGACGGCGTGGACGGCGTGCGCTTCCTCAGCGAGCGTGTCTGCCAGGCGCGGCTGATCATGACCGGCCTGGCGCCGGCACGCGTGCTGAACTCCGTTTCCCGCCTGGTCCGTGCGCGCGGTCTCAGGCTGGCCGGGCAGCTGCAGCAACCCTTCGAGGTGGCCGATTTCGGCGCCTTGCTGCTGGCGCCTGCCGAGGAGGAGGACGAGGGCACCCGGGCATTGCAGCTCCAGCTCAGCCGGGACCTGATCTCAGACCGCCTGCAGCGCGGGCGCATCCGGCCGTGGTACCAACCGAAGATCGACCTGAAATCGCTCAAGCCCGTCGGCGTGGAGGCCCTGGCGCGACTCGAGGATCCCGAACGGGGCATGCTGCCGCCGGGTACCTTCATCCGCGTGGCAGAGGAATCCGGCCTCATTTTCTCCCTCACCGAGGCACTGGTGTGCCACGCCTTTTCCGCTGCGGCGCGCTGGCGCGCGAGCGGTGCGCCGTTGCAGCTCGCCATCAATATTTCGCCCACCCTGCTCGGCGATGATCGCCTGCCGCAGACGCTCGTGGCCTGGGCGGAAACCTTCCGCGTGAAACCCGCGCATGTCACGCTGGAGGTCACGGAGGACTGGGAAGGAAACAGCAGCGTAGACACCCTGGAAACCCTCACCAGGCTGCGCCTGCAGGGCTTCGAGCTGTCCATCGACGACTTCGGCACCGGCCGCTCCAACATGTCGCAGCTCAACGAACTGCCCTACAGCGAACTCAAGCTGGACCGCAGCTTCGTGCGCAACGCGCTGGTGGACGAGGAAGCGGCGGCGATCCTGCAGTCGAACATCCGCCTTGGTCACGAGCTGAACATGCGCGTGGTCGCCGAGGGCATCGACAACCAGCGCGTGTGGGACCTGGTCACGGAACTGGGCTGTGACGAGGGTCAGGGTTATTTCGTCTCGCGCGCCATGGAAGGCGAGAAGCTGTTCGACTGGGTGCGGCGCTGGAACGCCACGCGCGGGTCGCGCTGAGCGCGCCTTCAGTCGGCCGCCTTGTTCAGCTCCTCGTCCACGGCGTCCATGACGTGCGCCGCGTACATCAGCGACGGCCCGCCACCCATCAGCACCGTCACCGACAGGATCTCCATGATCTCCTCGCGCGTGGCGCCCAGACGCAGGGCTGCGGGCACGTGGAAGGCGATACACGGGTCGCAGCGCGAAGCCACCGACAGCGCCACCGCCACCAGTTCCTTGGTCTTGTGGTCCAGGGCGCCGTCCTGCATGGCCTGCTGGTGGATCATGTTGAAGCCCTTGAAGGTGTCGGGCTGGCCCTGGCGCAGGCCGGCATTGGCCTTGGTGATGCGCTTGCGGACGGCGGCATAGGTCTCTTCGGTCATAATAGGGCTCCTGGAAAACAAAGTGCGCATCTTAAGCGTTGCGCCGGGAGCGTTCATTGACATGGGTCTTTTGGTCGAAGGCAAGTGGCGGGACCAGTGGTACGACACCGAGTCCACGGGCGGCAAGTTCGTGCGCTCTGAGGCGGTATTCCGCAACTGGGTGACCGCCGACGGTGCCGCAGGGCCCACCGGAGACAGCGGCTTTCGTGCCGAGCCCGGGCGCTACCACCTGTATGTTTCCCTGGCCTGTCCCTGGGCGCACCGCACGCTGATATTTCGCGCGCTGAAGGGCCTGCAGGACGTCATCAGCGTCTCGGTAGTGCACCCGGACATGCTGGACCACGGCTGGGAATTCACCGCCTGCGACGCCGGCGGGTTCACGGCCGGGGACCCGTTGTTCGGCAGCGACTACCTGCACCAGGTCTACACCCGTGCGCGGCCCGATTACACCGGCCGCGTGACGGTGCCGGCGCTGTGGGACCGCGAGCGCAACACCATCGTCAGCAACGAGTCCGCTGACATCATCCGCATGCTGAACAGCGCCTTCGACGCCTATGCCTCTTCCAGCGCAGATTATTACCCGGCCGAGTTGCGCGCGGAGATCGACGCGGTCAACGCGCGGGTGTACGAGAACGTCAACAACGGCGTCTACCGCTGCGGCTTCGCCACCACCCAGGAAGCCTACGAGGAGGCCTTTGGCGCACTCTTCGACGCCCTGGACTGGCTCGATGAGCGCCTCGCACGCCAGCCCTTCCTCGCCGGCGACCGCCTGACCGAGGCCGACTGGCGCCTGTTTACCACCTTGCTGCGCTTCGACCCGGTCTACGTCGGCCATTTCAAGACCAACCTGCGGCGCATTCGCGACTACCCGCAGCTGTCCGGTTACACGCGCCAGCTGTACCAGGTCCCGGGCGTGGCGCCGACGGTAAACCTTGACCACATCAAGCGGCATTACTATTACAGTCACAGGATGATCAACCCCACCGGGGTCGTGCCGCTCGGGCCGGAGCTCGATCTCGACGCCCCGCACGACCGCGGCCCGCTGACCGCCTGAAGGCGTTCGCTCAAGCACAGCTTCCGAAGGAGTCAAGACGATGAACATCAAGGGATGGTGGTCCAGCCTGCGCAACCCGGCCACGCCGCGCCGCGGCCTTGGGCGCGTGATCGGCGTCGCTGCGGCGGTGCTGCTGGTGTTCCTGCTGGTGTTGAGCTGGTACTGGTCGCGGGAACCCGACGTCTTCTGGGTCGAGTGGGAGCGCGAAGGCAAGCCGGCCGTGACCGGCTACGCCACCACGGAAACGCTGCTGCGCGTCTCGCGCACGCTGCTGGACAAGCCGGGCGGATACCTCAGCAACGACATCACCCTGCCCGGGCTGTGGCTGGACAACATCCCGAACTGGGAATTCGGCGTGCTGGTGCAGGTGCGCGACCTCTCGCGCGTGATGCGCAACGATTTCAGCCGCTCCCAGACGCAGTCGGTGGAAGACCCCGCGCTGGCGGAAATGGAGCCGAACTTCAACTTCGACAGCGACAGCTGGATCCTGCCCTCGAGCGAGTCCCGCTATCGCGAGGCCATCGAGTACCTCGAGGACTACGAGGCGCGGCTGCTCGATCCCACCCAACCGGACGCCAACTTCTACGCGCGGGCGGACAACCTGCGCGAATGGCTCGCGGTGGTGGAAAAGCGGCTCGGCAACCTGTCCCAGCGCCTGTCGGCGAGCGTCGGCCAGGTCCGGGTGAACACCGATCTCGCGCTCGACCCCTCCGCCGAAGCCGGGCAGCCGCGCGGTGACAACATCGCCGTGAAGACGCCGTGGCTGGAGATCGACGACGTGTTCTACGAGGCGCGCGGCACGTCCTGGGCGCTGCTGCATTTCCTGCGCGCCGTGGAATACGATTTCCAGCACGTGCTCGAGGACAAGAATGCAACGGTCAGCCTGCGCCAGGTGATCCGGGAGCTGGAGGCGAGCCTCGCACCGATGCGCAGCCCGGTGGTGCTCAACGGCGGCGGCTTCGGGATGTTCGCAAATCACTCACTGGTGATGGCGTCGTACCTGTCCCGCGCCACCCAGGCCATCACCAACCTGCGCGAGCTGCTGGCGGGGGGCTGAGCCTCAGGCCGAGTCCAGGTAGCCCTGGATGAAGTCGTACTCGGCGGCCAGGTTAGCCTCGGCATCGCGCGCGGCGAACTGCTCGAGCTTGCCGCCGATCAGCGGCACCGAGGCACGGATGGTGATCTCGACCTCGTTCACGCAGCCCTTGCCGCTCGCCGACAGCTTCATGCGACCGTGCATGGCCGCGGGGACGCCGCGCACTTCCATCTGCAGCTCGTTCGCATAGGCGTTCTTGCCCGCCGGCGTCCAGCGCTCGGTCTGCAGCAGCGTGTTCCATTCGCCGAGCATGCCACGCAGTACCTTCGGCACGTCCACCGGCACTTCGCGGCTGATCTCGATGCTGAACTCGTTACCGTCGCGCTCCGCCGACACGACTTCGACGTCGCGGTGGCCGATGCCCTCGAACTTCGCCTGGTAGAACTCCGGGTCGCTGAACGCAGCCCAGACCGTGGCCAGGGGCTGCTTGTACTCGTGCCGGGCGCGGACGGTGACGCTCATGAGGCTGCTCCAGGTTGGGCGTGGGACCAGATTAGCGAGCGACCGGGTCGCCCTCAACCGGCGCCAGCAATTGCCGCTCGCCCTGGACGCGCAGCACGGCCAGCCTGACGGCGGCCGTATGCTCGAGATAGGCATCGAGCAGCCGCGGCTCCAGGGCTTCGAGAAAAGGCAGGGAAGACTGGAAGCGCAGTTCGCCGGCGGCGGCCTGGAACTGGCCCACGTTCAGGGTCGCGTTCAGCTCCAGCGCCAGCGCTGCGAGCGCGGCGGGGTCTGCGTGCGGTGCTGCCGGCCAGGCGCGCCAGACGATGATCCGGTCGAGGCCGTCAACATCCAGCAGCGGCTGCAATTCCAGCCGCTCCGGCCCGCGCGCGGCGACGACGATCGTCTCGTCGGCCAGCGCCACCGTCCACCCCCGGCCGAGCAGGAAGCCTGCCAGGAGGCTGGCGGCCCGGGCCTCGTGCGGCGCCGGCATGGCGAGCCCCTGCGGCGCAGGGGTGGCGGCGCAGGCGGCGAGTCCGAGGCAGGCAAGCGGCAACAGGACGCGGAACAGCGGCATGCTGTTACTTTATCGGCCCCGTTGCCTGCTGCCTATACTTGAGGGCGAACTCCAAGCATTCACCCGAGGAGGATCTCATGTCTGTATGTCTCGTCACCGGCGCCAATCGCGGCATCGGCCTCAAGCTGTGCCAGCTGCTCGCCGCGCGCGGCGACCAGGTCATCGCCGCCTGCCGCAAGCCCTCAGAGGCGCTGGACGAACTCGGTGTGCGCGTCGTCACGGGAGTGGACGTAGGCGACGCCGAGTCGATCCGCGGGCTCGCGCGCGAACTGGAAGGCCAGCCGCTCGACTGGCTCATCAACAATGCCGGCGTCCTGCGACGCGATACCCTGGGCGGCTTGCAGGACGAGGCGCTGGAAGACCTGTACCTGCAGTTCCGCGTGAACTCGGTCGCCCCCCTGCTGGTGACCCAGGCGCTGCTGGGCAACCTGCAGTCCGGCTCGCGCGTCGGCATCGTCAGCAGCCGCATGGGCTCGATGGGCGACAACGATTCCGGCGGTTACTACGGCTACCGCATGAGCAAGGCGGCAGTGAACGCCGCCGGGCGCTCGCTGGCGATGGACCTGAAAGAACGCGGCATCGCCGTGGCCCTGCTGCATCCCGGCTACGTGCGCACGGAAATGACGGGTGGAGGCGGCGACGTCGAGCCGGAAGAGGCGGCGCGCGGCCTGATCGCGCGCATGGACGCGCTGAACCTCGAGAATACCGGCAGCTTCTGGCACGCCAAGGGCCAGGAACTCCCCTGGTAAGCTCGCAGCCGCCGGCACCCATGCAAGCCAGCCAGGCAGCCCCCGTTCTCGTGGCCCATCGGGGCCACGCGGCCGAGCGGCCGGAGAACACCCTCGTCGCGCTGCAGGATGCGGTGGATGCCGGCGCGCGCTGGGTCGAGGTCGACGTGCAGCTCAGTCGTGACGGCGTGCCCGTCCTGCTGCACGACGCCGACCTGCAGCGCGTGGCGGGACGCCCGCAAACGGTCTTTGAGCTCGACGCAGCGGCGCTGGCGGCCATTCCAGCCGGTGAGCCGGAGCGCTTCGGGGACCGCTTCGGCGACGCCCGGATCCCGCGGCTGGGCGATTTCGCGGCCTGGCTGCAGGGCCGTCCCGAGGTGCATGCCTTCGTCGAACTGAAGAGCGAGAGCCTGGAGCGCTTCGGCCGCGCGCCGCTGCTGGCCGCCTGCCTGGATGCGCTCGCCCCCGCGGCGGGCCAGTGGCACCTGATCTCCTACGACTACGAGGTGCTCCTGCTGGCGCACGAGCGCGATATCGGCGGGCTGGGCTGGGTGGTGCGGGGCTTTGATGCAGGCGTCGCCGCGCAGGCCCGGCGTATCGAGGCCGCCTGGCTGTTCTGTAACCATGAGCGCGTGCCGCCGGGACCCCTGCCTGGCGGCCCATGGGAATGGGTGCTCTATGAGGTCGGCGACGTGACCACCGCCCGCGCGCTCCTCGCGCGCGGTGCGCGCTGGCTGGAAACCATGCAGTTTCGGGCGCTGACCGCCGCTCTCGAGCGCGAAGCCGTATAATCCGCGGCCCACATGGCTACCACACGCAACCCAGACGGCAGCGAGACCGTCACGGACGGTCCGGAGCGCACGCGCAGCCGCAGCTTGCGTCCGTTGCGCGACCTTGCGCCCTTCCTGCGACCCTACCGCGGCATGCTGCTGGCGGCCCTGGCCGCCCTGCTGCTGGCCGCAGGCGCGACCCTCAGCCTGCCGGTCGGCGTGCGCTTCATGATCGACCAGGGTTTCTCGGCGGAAAGCGCCGCCCAGGTCGACAAGTATTTCCTCGCCCTGTTCGGCATCGCCAGCCTGCTGGCCGTGTCGACCTCGCTGCGCTATTACTGCGTCAGCTGGCTGGGCGAGCGCGTGGTCGCCGACGTGCGCGAAGCCGTGTTCAGCCACATCCTGCGCCTGAGCCAGTCTTTCTACGAGACCACGCGCACCGGCGAAGTGCTGTCGCGCCTCACCACCGACACCACCATCCTGCAGACCGTGGTCGGCTCCAGCGCCTCCATCGCGTTGCGCAACGTGCTGCTGCTGGCCGGCGGGCTGGTGATGCTGGCCATCACCAGCCCGAAACTGACCGGGCTCATCGTCGTGCTGGTGCCGGTGATGCTGCTGCCGCTGATCCTGTTCGGCCGCAAGGTGCGCTCGCTGTCGCGGCGCAACCAGGACCGCATCGCCGACTCCAGCGCGCTGGCGGAAGAGATCCTCACCGCCATGCGCATCGTGCAGGCTTACGTGCGCGAGGCCTGGGAGGCTGCACGCTTCAGTTCATCCGTGGAGGAATCGTTCGTCGCCGCCCTGGCGCGCACCCGGGCGCGCGCCCTGCTCACGGCCGTGGTCATCCTGTTCGTGTTCGGCAGCATCGTGCTGGTGTTGTGGTTCGGCGCCAAGTCGGTACTGGCCGGCAACATGACCGGCGGACAGCTCGGGCAGTTCGTGCTCTACGCCGTGCTGGTGGCCGGCTCATTTGCCGCGCTGGCCGAGGTCTGGGGGGAAGTACAGCGGGCCGCCGGCGCCATGGAACGCATCATGGAGCTGCTCGAGACCACGCCCGAGATTCGCGACCCGGTCACGCCGCAAGCTGCCGCACAACCGTCCCGTGGCGAGGTGCGCCTGGAAGGCATCAGCTTCTGCTACCCCGCGCGACCCGAACGCAAGGCCCTCGACGAAGTGTCATTCGCCGTCCCCGCCGGCAAGACAGTGGCGCTTGTCGGCCCCTCCGGCGCCGGCAAGACTACGGTGTTCCAGTTGCTGCTGCGTTTCTACGAGCCCCAGTCCGGCCGTATCACTCTCGACGGCGTGGACATCAGCAGCCTCACCCTGGCGGACCTGCGCGGCGCGCTCGCGATGGTGCCGCAGGAGACGGTGATCTTCTCCACCAGCGCGCGCGAGAACATCCGCTACGGCCGGCCCGACGCCAGCAACGACGAAGTCGAGGCCGCCGCCCGCGCCGCGCTGGCGCACGAGTTCATCTGCGACATGCCGCAGGGCTACGACACCTATCTCGGCGAGCGCGGCGTGCGACTGTCCGGCGGCCAGCGCCAGCGCATCGCCATCGCCCGCGCCATCCTGAAGAACCCGCCTCTGCTGCTGCTCGACGAGGCCACCAGCGCGCTGGACGCCGAAAGCGAGCGCCAGGTCCAGGCGGCGCTCGACCGGCTGATGGAGGACCGCACCACCATCGTCATCGCCCACCGCCTTGCCACCGTCCTGAAGGCCGACCAGATCGTGGTGCTGGAGCAGGGCCGGCTGGTCGCGACCGGGACTCACGAGGAACTGGTCCAGCAGGAAGGGCTGTACGCACGCCTGGCGCGACTGCAGTTCACCGAGGGTGCCGACGCGGCCTGACCGTGCCCGGCGGTATCCCTGAAGACCTGTCCGCGGCTGGCCATGACAGGGTCCTTCTCGCTTGGAATTCCTATGCCGCTCAAAGAACCCTGTCATGCCCAGCCGCTTTGACGGGTTCAGCGCACACCACCGGGCGCACCCCCGCCCGGCTGCCGCTGCAAACGGGAAGGTCAAGTGGAGCGCTTGAGACTGGCGTGGCGATGTCTTGCTCCGGTCACCGTGCTCGCTCACCCGGCTGGGCGCGGCTGCCCCTGCTGACGGAGCTCGCCCGCCGACACCGTCGCCCGACTGAGCCTTGCGCCAGCAGCGCGACGGGACATGTTCCAAGTAGCGGCCGGGGTATTGCATGGTCCTTCGAGCGGCATAGGAATTCCAAGCGAG